>JACWDC010000030.1 GCA_014654415.1 Pelagibacterales bacterium SAG-MED05
TAACTTAAAAAGTATTTAACAACAAGCGTTTTATAAGCTTTTGTGAAATAAATGCAATAAATCATTTTTCCTTGAAATATGCTAATTATTTAAAAAAATACTTAAAAATTATGAAAAAAACGACATTTCTAATAGTTGGCAAACATGCTGTAATCGAAGCTCTTAAAAATCCTTCAAGAAAAATTGAGAGAGTTTTTTTAACAGAAGATGCTAAAAAAAAACTTAATAAAGAAAATCAGTCATTAAATCTATTAAAAAATGTACATGTTTTTTACAAATCTCGAAAAGAACTTGATAATTTATGTGGAAAGGATGAAACTGCACATCAAGGATTAGTTGCAGAAGTTGAACAGTTGGAAGAAATAACACTTAAAGAATTTGTTCAAGATAATAAAAACGAAAATATCAATCTTATAGCTTTAGAAGAAGTGTCTGATCCAAGAAATATTGGATCGATAATAAGAAGTGCTGTTGCCTTCAACATTCATGGAATAATCGTTAAAGAAAGATCTTTTCCATCTAAAAGCAAATTGCTTTACAAAAGTGCTAGTGGTGGGGCTGAACATTTGAGAGTATTTAAAGTTTCAAATATTAATACTTCTTTAAAATTTTTGAAAACTAAAAATTTTTGGATCAGCGCTTTTGATTCTTCAGCTAAAAAAAATTTTACTGCACATAAATGGTTAGGTAAAAATGTTTTATTGTTTGGTTCAGAAGGGTTTGGATTAAAAAATAAAACCTTAGAACACTCTGATTTTATATTTAAAATAAATATTAATAAAAAAGTAGAAAGTCTTAATATTTCAAATTCAGTATCTATAGTAAGTCATTATATCGACTTTTATTTAAAAAAAAATGAATAAATTTATAACAAAAAAAAAAGTCACGTATATTATTTTTTCTTTAGTTATTTTTTCTTTCTTTCAAGGATTTTATTATGATGAAAATTCTGCAGGTGGAAAAGGTGATATAACATGGATATTAAATAATATTGAGATTTTTAAAAATAATAAACTTAAAGATGCAATATTAGATGATGGTTTTTATGGAAATAGAACACCTTTAGTTTACATAATAAATAATCTTTTAAACCCATTTTTTTATGAATATGAAAAATACAGAATAACTGTTTTTTTATTCTCTTTAATTGGACCAATATTTATTTATTTGTGTTTAAAAAATAGATTTCCCAAAACTAATAAAGAATTAATTGTTTTATTATCAAGCATAATTTTATTAAGCCCTTATTACAGAACTTCAGCTTATTGGGCTTTAAACGAAAACTATGGATTGGTCACATCATTAATAAGTTTGCTATTTTTAAATTTGTACTTAGAAAATATTAGAATTAT
>JACWDC010000031.1 GCA_014654415.1 Pelagibacterales bacterium SAG-MED05
AAAACAGGCATAAGTTTCGAAATTGGAGAAAAAGTTAAAGTTTGTGATGGGCCATTTGCTTCGTTTAATGGATTAATTGAAGAAATTGATGAAGAAAAATCTAGACTTAAAGTGTCAGTTTCTATATTTGGTAGAGCTACTCCAGTAGATTTAGAGTTTAACCAAGTGGAGAAAAACTAAATGGCAAAACAAAAAGAAATAGCAGGTTACGTAAAATTACAAATTAAAGGAGGCCAAGCTAATCCAGCTCCTCCAGTTGGTCCGGCTTTAGGACAAAGAGGAATAAATATAATGGAGTTTTGTAAAGCATTTAATGAAAAGACAAAAGCTTTTATGGGCAAACCTGTGCCAGTTGTCATTACTGTTTACAAAGACAAGAAATTTGATTTTATTATTAAATCTCCACCAGCTTCACATTTTATTAGAGAAGCGGCTAAATTAAAAAGTGGATCCCAAGAGCCTGGTAGAATTGTTGCTGGCTCAATTACCATGAAACAAGCGGAAACAATTGCTAAAGAAAAAATGAAAGATTTAAATGCATTTGATATTAAAGAAGCTACAAAAATAATATGTGGTTCAGCAAGATCAATGGGTATAGAGGTAAAAGAATAATGCAAAAACACTCTAAAAGATATAAAGAACTTCTTAAATCAGTTGCAAAAGAAAAAACAATAACATTAAAAGAAATAATTGATTTGGTAAAAAAAAATTCAACAACTAAATTTGATGAGTCAGTTGATGTGTCTTTAAGAATAAATCTAAAACAATCGAAGGGTGGCGATTTAAGTTTGAGAACTGTCGTGAAATTACCTAATGGATCAGGAAAAAAAAGTAAAATTGCAGTATTGTGTGAAGCAAGCAAAATAGAAGAATCTAAAAAAAGTGGAGCTGAAGTTGTTGGTTCAGATGATTTGCTTGAAAAAATAGGCGCAGGTAAGTTTGATTTTACTAAGCTAGTATGTACTCCTGCTATGATGAGTAAAATTGGTAAGCACGGGAAAGTTTTAGGACCAAAAGGTTTAATGCCAAACCCTAAACTTGGAACAGTAACTAACGATATTACAAAAGCTGTTAAAGACATTAAGACAGGCTTAGTTGAAATTAGAAATGACAAAGATGGAAATTTAGCATCTACGATCGGGAGAAAAAGTTTTTCAAGCGAAAAATTATTAGAAAATTATAATCATATTATAGACTCAATAAAAAAAGAAAAACCTGATACAATAAAAGGTGAATTTATAAAAAATATTTTTATAACTTCTACAATGGG
>JACWDC010000032.1 GCA_014654415.1 Pelagibacterales bacterium SAG-MED05
TTAGAAAAAAGCACGCCTTTTCCTTTTAAATAAGTTACCTTATTCTTTTTAAATAAAAATTCTACACCTTTGGTGAGTACCTGAACTGACCTATTCTTATTGGACATCATCTTTTCAATATTAAGCTTAATACCGTCAATCTCGATTCCTTGCTGATTGAAGTCTTTTTTAGCTTTGTAAAAATTTTCAGACAAATTAAGTAAACTTTTTGAAGGAATGCAACCAACGTTAAGGCAAGTACCTCCCAAAGCTCCTCTGGACTCTACGCAAGCAGTTTTTAAACCGAGTTGAGCAGCCCGAATTGCGCAAACGTACCCTCCTGGGCCGCCACCAATTATAATTACATCAAAATTATTTTCCATTTTTAGATGTTGAGGAAAAGTCTCTTTGGTTGTTCTAAAGATTCTTTCACTATCTTTAAAAAAGAAACTGCCTCTTTCCCATCTATTATCCTATGGTCATACGATAAAGCTAAATACATAACTGGTCTTACTTCTACGTTTCCATTAACAACAACAGGTCTTTCAATTATATTGTGCATTCCTAAAACGGCTGACTGAGGAGGATTTAATATAGGTGTTGATAGCATTGAGCCGTATATTCCCCCATTCGTGATAGTAAAAGTTCCTCCTTGCAAATCATCTATTGTAATCTTTCCATTACGAGCCTTTTCTCCTAGTTCACCAATATTTTTTTCAATATCTGCAAATGACATTTCATCTGTTTCTCTAAGAACGGGCACCACTAAGCCTCTATCAGTTCCAACGGCTATACTTATATTATAATAATTTTTATAAACTATTTCGTCATTTTGTATTTCAGCATTTATAGCTGGAAAATTTTTTAATCCTATGACGCAAGCTTTAACAAAAAATGACATAAAGCCAAGTTTTACTTCATACTTGCTTTGAAATTCTTCTTTATATTCATTTCTCATAGAAATAACTCCACTCATGTCAACCTCATTAAAGGTAGTTAGCATTGCAGCATTTTCTTGAGCTTCTTTTAATCTTTTGGCAATTGTTAATCGTAATCTTGTCATTTTAATTCTTTCTTCTGGACCATGTTGAATTTTTCTCTCTGACGGAGATGGCTTCGATCCCATTAAACTCATAATATCTTCTTTTAAAATAACACCATGTTTTCCTGAGCCTTCAATTTTATTTAAGTCTATTTTGTTTTCTACGGCCATTTTTCTTGCATTCCTTTTTCAGATAAATAACTAATATGACCTACCATTCTTGCTACAGCT
>JACWDC010000033.1 GCA_014654415.1 Pelagibacterales bacterium SAG-MED05
ATTCATTAAGTTAATATACTATATTATTTTTCATGATAAATAATCTTCTGGGTATATTGAGCTATGAAAATATTTATTTAATAGCTAATTGCGGTGTTATACCATTTTGGTTGTTGTTGATTATATTACCAAATCATGGGGTAACCAATTTTTTTGCTCACTCTATTATCGCTCCTTTGCTTTTAGCAAGTTCTTATGGCTTGGTTGCCTATGATATTTTTTTGGAAGGGAATATTTTAGATAGTTTTGATCTATATAGAGGATTAGAAGATCTCTACTCAATTTTTTCTAGTGAAGCTTTTCTCTTGATATTCTGGCTTCATTTTTTATCAATAAGCTTATTTTTAGGAGCTTGGATCTCAAGAGATTCTCAAAGATATATGGTTCCTAGATTTTTTGTAATAATCTCACTAATCTTAACATATTTTACAGGTCCAGTTGGATTATTAATTTACTGGTTTATCAGAATTTTTTTCGCAAAAAAAAATTAATTTTTATGATTAAACCTTTTGATTTTTATTTTGACTTTGTGAGTCCTTATTCTTTTTTAGCTCATAAAGAAATAAATAAAATAGAAAAAAAAAATTCAATTAAGATTAGATATAAGCCTATTTTATTGGGCGGTCTCCATAATTTACATGGTATTAAAGCTCCAGCTTTTATTCCTGCTAAAGCAAAACATATGATCCGAGATTGCAAATTAATTGCTGAAAAAAATAAAATAAAATTTAAATTTAATTCTTATTTTCCAATAAGAAGCTTAAATTTAATGAGAGGTGTTTTGGTCGCTGAGGAAGATAATTATAAAAGCTATTATATTGATAACATATTTAATGCAATTTGGCAGGATGGTCTTAATATGAATGATGAAAATATTATTCAAAAAATTCTTAAAAATTTAAATGTTAACCCAAAAACTTTTTTACTTAGAGTCGGTTCAGCGTCTATAAAAGAATCATTAAAAAAAAGAACCAACGAGGCTTATGAAAAAGGAATTTTTGGAGCTCCAAGCTTTGTTTCAAATAATAAAATTTTTTGGGGACAAGATAGAATAGAATTTGCTTTGAATGAATCTAACAAATGATTTATTTTTTTTCTTTCTGAACTATAGGTAAGCCCACTTTTTTAAGCGAGTCAAAACCACCATTTGCATTTGCTACGTTATTAAATCCCATTTCTTTTAAAGCTTTTGTCGCAAGTGC
>JACWDC010000034.1 GCA_014654415.1 Pelagibacterales bacterium SAG-MED05
TTAAAATTATCATCAGTTTTTTTATGGCTATGTGATCTAGTTTTGATTTTAGCAGATAAATTTAATCTATGAGCTTTTCCAATTACCGCATTTCTACTGATGCCACCAATTATTTCTGCAATTTGACTTGCAGTATTTCCCTTGCCCCATAACTCTTTTAATTTGTCTACTTTTTCATCTGTCCAGCTCATATGTGTCTATATAATGTGTTAATATTTTTTAATAACACAATATACTGATATTAATTTTTAATAAACAAGTTATTATTCATAGTTATCAACAAAACCAAGGGAAATTAAATTAATTATATATTCAATCCTAACTTGTATTTAATCATTTAATTAATACAAAGTTTAGTAATAAGAAAAAAATGAGCCATTTAACAAAAAACTATAATAGAAACAAAATCTCTTTTGCTAAAGGCAGAAAGAGTCGTTTTAGATCTCTACTAATTGAAAAAAATTTTGAACCTGAAAATCCTAAGCAACTTGAAGAATTAGATGATAATTCTTGTAAGTGGCCAATTGGACACCCAAATGAAAAACAATTTTATTTTTGTGGAAGATCATCATTGAAAGATTTTTCATATTGCAAACTGCATTTGTTGTACGCCTATCAACCAAAAGGAAAAAAAGAGGATTCACCTGTAAAAGAGGATATTCCAGAATTTATAGAAAAAAAAATAAAATCTGCTTAAAATTTAATTCATTTGCTATTAGAGTATTTTTTCGAAAACTGTCCACCCTCTCGCCACATAAAACTATATTTTTCGACTTCTTTTTCGAAAACTTTTGTGGCCGGTATCCCAATTTTAAAATTTGTAGCATAGTTTTCAGAAACAATATTATCATACTTAAGAAGTTTTAATTGGTCTGTTGTTAACAATGGGTTTGGCATTAATTCAAAAATTCTAGCTGTTATTTTTGCAGCAAATAATGGAAAGGGTAAAAAAAATCTTTTTTTATCAATGAGATTTAAAAGAATGGATAATATTTTTTTAAATGAAAGTATTTCAGGTCCAACACACTCTATAATCTTAGAATTAATATTTTTATTAATAGCATGAAAAATTATGTCAGTCATATCTGAACAATGAATTGGTGTAAATTTTGTAAGACCGTTATAATATATTGGGAAAATTGGAAGTCTATTTAATAATGTCATAAATGTTGTAGAAAAATTATCATCCACAGAATA
>JACWDC010000035.1 GCA_014654415.1 Pelagibacterales bacterium SAG-MED05
TGTCTAAAATTTTATAAAAAAAAATATAATCTAGATAAAAAATTTCATTTTAAACATGGTAAAACTTATATTTTACCAGATAATGTAATTTTAATGCCCTCCTATCATCCAAGTCCTCGAAATGTAAATACAAAATTAGTGTCTCAAAAAATGATGATTGATTTATTTAAGAAGGCAAAAAAATTATCTACAATTTGATACTATCACAAAAATAGGGCTTAAAATTATCAAAAATTATAACTGGAACTTTGACTGGTTTTCCTTTTTCATTAACAAAAACTAAATGAACTTGAGCTTCAGCAATTGTAGTTTCGTCATTAGTTATAATTTGGTTCATATAAAAAGAAGTTTTGGTAATTGATTTTATAAAAGATCTAATTTTTAATTCATCTTCTAACTGTGCAGATTTTTTATATTCTATATTGCATGACTTAACTATGATCTGTGCACCAAATTTATCTTTTATTTGAAGATTACTTAATCCGATAGTTGATAAAGCCTCCGTTCTAGCTCTTTCCAAATATTTAAGATAATTAGCATAATAGACAACACCTCCAGCATCAGTATCTTCATAATAAACTTTTACATTGTGAAAAAAATTTTCATGCATGAAAATATTGTACCAAAAAAAATAATATTTTAATACAAACTAAGATATAATTAAAGAATGAAAATATATATCATTTGGTTAATTGGAGTTATCTTATGGAACTTTGGTTTTCCAAACGCTTCTCCAATTGCAGATGTAATTGTTGCAATTCTTTTATCTTTTTTAAGTATCGGACTAAAGAAATGGTTAAAATTTTAATTAATCTGCTGAAAAATAAATATTTTGATAATAAGTTATTGCTTTCATCTTTGAATTATCTGTATCTGACATAATTGCTAATCCATCTAGTTGATCTACATCCAAATTATGAAATCTTTTAAAATCTCCTTTAACATTAGCTTTTACTGTAACCCATTCATTTAAATTTTTTTGGGTTGTAGCCAAAACATTATCTATT
>JACWDC010000004.1 GCA_014654415.1 Pelagibacterales bacterium SAG-MED05
AACTAAAAGATTGTAGAGAATTAAGAAATATAAAAAGTTAGAATTTTATGTTCAAGATAATTGATAAAGTTGAATTTACACCTGAAGAAAATAAAATGCAAAGTATTGCGGATACAAAAGAAGCAATAAAAATTTTTAATTCAAATAAATCTAAAAATTTGAGATTTCTTTTAGAAGAAAGATTTAATTGGATGAATAAATTTATCAATGATGACGAAACTGGAGTTGAATTTGGTTCTGGAGCTGGTTTTACTAAGTACTTTATTAAAAATAAGAATTTCAAGATGTCAGATTTAAGTGATGATGATCATTTAGATTTTAAAAAAGTTGATGCTCAAGCCACAAAGTTTTCAGATAATTCATTTAATTATGTGATTGCCTCAAATATGATTCATCACATACCTTACCCTATAAAATTTTTTAGAGAAATGAATAGGATTTTAAAACCTAATGGAAAATTAATAATTTTTGAGTCGTACTGTTCGATATTTTTTCAATTAGTTACAATAATCATGAAACATGAGGGATTTGATTTCACTAAAGATGTGTGGGATGAAAAAAATCCAAAAAGTGATGAAAAAAATGCCTGGGCAGGAAATGTCGCTGTTCCTCATTTGGTATTTGATGATAAGAAAATTTTTGAAAGAAATCTTGGAAAATTATTTTCTATTGAATTTGAAGAATTAACAGAGTGCTTTATATTTTTAAATTCAGGTGGAGTAACTTCAAAAACATGGCACATACCACTTCCTTTATTTTTGCTAAAAACATTAAATTTTATAGATAAATTTTTGGTTAAAGTTTTACCAAGTATTTTTTGTATGGGGAGAAGGATGGTTTTAAGAAAAAGAAGTGTTTAAGTTATTTCATACTATTGAACATGTTTGTAATCGGGTATAAGTATTAAATGTAAGTTAAGGGCCTGTAGCTCAGTTGGTTAGAGCAGTACACTCATAATGTATTGGTCCCAGGTTCGAGTCCTGGCGGGCCCACCATCAATTAATCATTGATAAATTCCTCTAATTTGGCAATTAGAATATTTATATCATTATTATTGGAATTTAATATAGAGGAAAACTCTTCTTTTTGAGTTCTAGCTAAACTTAATCCTTCGACAATTAAATCTCTTATAAGAGGTTTATCAGGATTTTTTGTATATACTCTCCAGTCGATTTTTATCTCTGGTTGTTTATCGCTCGCAATTATTTTTGATTTTACAATTGTATAATTCGAGCTTTTTTTCTCAGCATTCATTATCTCAAATTTATTTGATGAATAGTCGGTGAGTCTTGAAGTAAGACTTTTTAAAAAATATTTTTTAAAAGCTAACTGATAGTTTTCTAAACTATTTTTATCTGTTGATTTTCTTAATTCTCCAAGCGTGTATAATCCTAATGCGTTAATATCTACATTTTCTACAGCAACATTTTCTATAAAATTTTTCTTTTCCTCTTCACTTATATTTTTGTCTGATAGTTTATTAATTGCGTCAGTTACCAATTCTTTAATAAATATTTCAGGATCAGAGTCGTAAGTGCTCGCATAAGCTATTTTTAGGACGAAAATAAATGAAACTAAAAGAAGACTTAACTTTTTCATTTTTAGATTAATCTTATTTATCTAGATTTCCCCAGTCGTCTTCACTTTCACTGGAGTTATTAATTTTGTTTTGTCTATTTTGTAGATATAAACTTTTTGTTGCAGCGTATAAATCAATTGAGTTTTTTTCTAAACTCTCAAAGTTGTTCATATTATCACCTCTAAAATTTACCGCACTTGCAGCCTTAACGCCTACATAATCAATTTTGGTACCAGAAATGCTCTTAATTTCTTTTTCATGCCAAGTAACTTTAGCAAAGGGATCCAAATAATTATTATCTATTATCATTCCCACACTATCTCTAACAGTAGTTGGACCTAAAAAAGGTAAAACAAAATAACATCCTGATCCCACACCATACGCTCCCAATGTTTGTCCTAAATCCTCTGATTGATTTTCTAAACCCATTAATGCCGCTGGATTTCCAATACCAAGCACTCCAACAGTTGTATTAATTAAAAAACTGCCAGTTGCATGTCCAGCCAATCTCACCTCTCCTTGTAGAAGATGGTTAGGAATTGATAATAAAGTTGCAATATTAGAAGTAAAATTGTTAGTACCTTTCCTTATTTTTTCTGGAAGTTTATTATACCCCCTAGCAATTGGTTCCAAAATTGCATTATCAAATCCTTGATTAAACTTAAAAACCCCTCTACTAACTTTTTCAAAACATTCTTTATCCGTTTGAGCATTAGCATTTACAGAGCAGATTAAGAAAATTGAGCAAATTATTAAATGTAGTTTTTTAAATTCCATGTTTGCTATATATAGAAAATAGACAGATATTGCTATAAATCATGCCTCTATTTTATAAGAGATTTTATCTTCAATTTTGTTTATATTTGTTAGTAAATTAGCCAAAAAAATGAACCTGACACCTCTTAAATCTGACAGTTTCTCAAAAAAAGCTAGAAATATAGGAAAAATAAAATTTCTAATTATTCACTATACTGGGATGCAATCTATGCGTGCATCTATCAAAAGATTACTAAGCACCAAGCATAAAGTTAGCTGTCATTATTTAATAAGCAGAGCAGGCAAAATTTTTCAGATGGTTCAAGATAATAAAGTTGCTTGGCATGCGGGTAAATCAAAATGGGGCCAGGTAGAGAATCTTAACAACAACTCTATTGGCATTGAGCTAGTAAATAAAGGTCATAAATTTGGTTACCAAAAATTCTCAGGAAGGCAAATAAATGCATTAATTAAGCTCTGCATCATATTAAAAAAAAAATATAAAATTAAAAATCAATGTATTTTAGGACATTCGGATATAGCTCCATTAAGAAAATCTGATCCAGGAGAAAAATTTCCTTGGTTCCAACTTAAAAAAAAAAGTATAGGGATCTGGTATTCTTTAAATAGAAAAAGCTTTGTATCTAAAAAATCGAGCGCCAAGAATCTTAGAAAAATCTTTTTTAAAAATTTGCACAAAATTGGTTATAGATATTTTAACAAAGAGAAATTTTCAAAAACTGACAAACTAATAATTAAATCTTTTCAGAGAAGATTTAGACAAGGCAAAGTAGATGGAAAAATAGACCTAGAGTGCATTAAAATAAGCGCTTATTTAGCTAAAAATCACTAGATTTTACTTGATTTTGTTCATTTAAAACACTAAATACACTCTGCCAGATAGTTGGATTATCGCTATCAGCTTTACTGATAGAGGAAAGTCCGGGCTCCATAAAGACACAGTGCCAGCTAATTACTGGCGAGGGTGACTTCAGGGATAGTGCCACAGAAAATAAACCGCCTAATCAAGGCAAGGGTGAAACGGCGAGGTAAGAGCTCACCGGTTTTTTGGTAACAAAAAACGCACGGCAAACCCCACTGGGAGCAAGGTTAAATAGAGAAGACACTGCAGAAATGCTAAAAACAGTCTTTAGTTAGTCTTCTGGGTTAACCGCTTGAGCTTGAGTGTGAACTCCAGCCTAGAGAAATGATATCTTCAATGACAGAACCCGGCTTATAGACTGTCTGGCAATTTCCCCTTTTAAAATGTTCTCTTTTTGTACTAATAGTCAAAAAACTATTGTATTGACTATTTAAATTAAAACCCATACGATCCCAAATAATCCCATAATGGAGGGTGATTTGAAGATATTAAAAAGAATTAAGGTTTTAAAAAAGAATGTTTTTATCAAGCTACGAAAACAAATTAGACAAAAAAGGAAGGGTATCTGTGCCTGCGACTTTTAGATCTCACCTGAGCTCTTTAGGCTACAACGGATTTATAAGTTATCCGTCATTTAATCATTCAGCTTTAGAAGCTTGCTCACAAGATAGAATTGAAAAATTATCTAATACTATAGATTCATTAAATCCATTTGAAGAAAAAAGAGATTATTTTGCAACTTCTATATTATCTGAAAGTGTTAATTTACAATTCGATACTGAAGGAAGAGTATCTCTAACAGAAAAATTACTAAGTCACGCCAACATCAAGAATAATATTTTATTTGTTGGCCTTGGAAAAACTTTCCAAATATGGGAGCCAAAAACATTTGAAAAATTTAAAGTGGTAGCAAGAAAAAAAGCTTATCAAAATAGATCAAATCTTAAATGGGAAAATAAACAAAAAGGGGAGGTAGTATGAGTATTAATATTGGAGGAGGAGAACTTAAAGAATTAAAACCTAGAATTTTAGTTTTAGGAGTTGGAGGAGCTGGAGGTAATGCAATTAATGCGATGATCGAATCAGGAATGGAAGGCGTTGAATTTGTTGCAGTTAATACAGACGCTCAAGATTTAAAGATGAGTAAAGCTCACGCAAAAATTCAAATAGGCATGAATTTAACGAAAGGTTTAGGGGCTGGTGCGAAACATAACATTGGTCAAGCAGCTGCAGATGAATCTATAGGTGAAATAGTTAATTATATTCAAGGAAGCAATATGGTTTTTATTGCAGCTGGAATGGGTGGAGGCACTGGAACAGGAGCCTCACATGTGATTGCCAAAGCTGCAAAAGAATTAAATATTTTAACAGTTGGTGTCACTACTTTACCTTTTTCATACGAAGGCCCAAAAAGAATGAGAAGAGCTTTGGAAGGACTTGAAGCATTAAAAAAACATTTAGACACGACAATAGTTGTTCCAAATCAAAATCTTTTTAAGATTGCTAGCGAAACAACAACATTTGAAGAATCATTTCATCTTTCAAACAATGTTTTAAAACATGGAGTACAAAGTGTTACCGACTTAATGGTAAGACCAGGAATGATAAATTTGGACTTTGCTGATGTAGAAACTGTAATGAGCTCGATGGGCAAAGCAATGATGGGAACTGGCGAGGCCGAGGGAGAAAACAGAGCTATGGCAGCAACTGAAATGGCTTTAAACAACCCATTAATCGATGAATATTCTTTAAAAGGTGCAAAAGGATTATTGATAAATATTACCGGCGGAAAAGATCTAACTTTATTTGAAGTTGATCAAACAGTTCAAAAAGTGAGAGCTGAAGTTGATCCTGAGGCTGAATTAATTTTTGGTGCTATTAAAGATGAAAATATGGAAGGTAAAATGAGAGTATCAATAGTTGCCACTGCTTTAGATGGACACAAACTAGAAACCAATACTGTCTTAAATATGGTGTCTAGAATACAAAATAGAAATAACGGATATTCAGATAGCTTATTTTCTCAAAACACAAATAATATAGATAGCAATACTTTTAATTCAATTGAAGGAGCAACTGCCTTAAAATTAGATGAAAAGTTTCAAATAAACGATCAAGAGCAGCACTCTATAATTAACAATTTAGAAGAGAGCATGCCTGAACCAGAAATAAAATCGTCAGAAAATATACCTGCAGGTGTTTCTATGGAGAACGCTTCATATATAGAGAGCAATGAGGATAGCTCTTTACTATCAGAAAAGGCGGATACAAGTTTTGATGTTGAGCCAAATAATGAAGAAGAACATACACCACAACTTTTTTCAAAAGAGAGTGATACTCAAATTGAAAACAATTTAGAAGAATCCCATAGAGATGAACATACTGAAAAACTTTTTGATCAGGACTCAAATGAAGAGGAAGATTTTGAGATTCCTGCATTTCTAAGAAAACAAAAATTTTAATGATAAAACTATATCATTATGATCAACTCAACTTCATCATCGGAACGTCCCCATTTTCCGGTGATGTTGGATGAAGTAACTAGAATTTGCTCTCCTTTTGAAGGCGGTGTTTATATAGATTGCACTTTTGGTGGAGGAGGTTACTCAAAAAAATTACTTAACTTTTCTAAAACAAAAGTCATAGCTCTGGACCGTGATGAATTTATTATAAAAATTGGCCAAGAGTTAGAAAAAAAATATCCGAATAGATTTTTTTTTCATCAGAAAAAATTTAGCGAAATAAACACTGTTGTAGAAAATCAGTCAGTTGATGCCGTTGTGTTTGATTTAGGCCTATCTTCTATTCAATTAAATAATTTAGAGAGAGGTTTTTCTTTTAATTCTAAAGAAAAATTAGATATGTCAATGGGTCTCTCTACAACCTCTGCTGAAGAAGTAGTAAATAATTTAAGCGAACAAAAATTAAAATCTATTATCAAAATTTTAGGAGAAGAAAAAGATGCATCGAGAATTGCCAGAAATATAATTAAAACACGTTTAGTAAAAAAGATTACTAAAGTTGATCAATTAGTAGCAATTATTGAAAAAAGTAAAAAGAAAAATTACACAAATAAAATCAATCCAAGCACAAAAACTTTTCAGGCTTTAAGAATATTTGTAAATAAAGAAATTACTGAACTTATCGAAGGGGTTATTAATGCAACAAAAATTTTAAAACCAGGAGGAAAAATATTAATTGTTAGTTTTCATTCTATTGAAGATAAGATTGTAAAATATTTTTTTAGCAATTTTTCTTCTAATCGATCTAAACCCTCTAGATATTTTCCTGAAAATAAAGATATTAATATTTCTTTATTTGATAAATATAAAAATGAAATATTTAAGCCTTCTAATATAGAAATTATTAAGAATCCACCTTCACGTTCTGCTAAACTTAGATATGCTACTAGAAGCAAAAATGAATTTACTTATCCAAATGAGCTAGTAAATAAATTTAAAAAGTATTTAGATTTGGAGAGAACAAGTGTTTAAAATTAATTTAATTATATCAATTTGTATATTTTCGATTTTATTAGGCATTACATCTGCAATAAAAAACCAAACAAGAATTATTGAAAAAAATATTAATAAAATTGATAGAAATATTGCACTTATAGAAAAAGATTTACACGAAACTCAATTAGATTATTTTTATGTTTCTTCACCTGGTTACTTATCAAAAAAAATTCAACAATTAGCTTTCATTGAATATATGCCAATGGATTTATCAAGAATATATTTTAATTATAAAGATTTTGCAGATGCTCAAAAAAAAATAACAATTCTTAAAACAGAAAATGAAAAGAAAACTCAGAAAAAATAAAAATTTTAATATAAATCAAAAAAGTTTTCATTTTGAAGATTATTTAGAAACTAATCAAAAAAATAAGAAATTCAAAAATTCTAGTATTTCTCAGGATAGAGTTTATCTTCTTTTTTTTCTATTTTTCTCTTTAATTACAATATTTTCAATTAAAATTATTTTTGTGTCTTTAAAAAATCTTGAAGTTTATAATAAAAAAAATAATTCATCATATTTTACAGCTTTAAGACGAGATATAACTGACAGAAACGGAATTTTAATATCCAGAAATGTAAAATCTTTTCATGCAGCTATAAAGCCTGATTTAATAAAAAATAAAGAAAATTTTTTAATTAAGATTAAATTAAATTTTCCTGATTTATCCATAAAAAAAATTGAACAAAAATTAGGTAAGGGGAAATATTTTTATTTAAAGAAGAGATTAGATCAGAATGATAAAGAAAAATTATGGTCTCTTGGGGAAAAAGGGATAATTTTTGAACCTTTTCAATCCAGAATTTATACCCATGCCAATTTATATGGTCATATTTTAGGTCAAGTTGATTATGATAATTATGGCATCTCTGGAGTTGAAAAATATTTTGATAAAGAACTTAAAGATAAAAAATTATTAAACAATCCATTACAATTGACTTTAGACACAAATATTCAACACATAATTGACGATGAACTCAATAGAGCCTTAGAAACCTTTAATGCCAACGGTGGAGGCGCTTTACTAATGGATGTTAAACACGGTGAAGTTTTATCTTTAGTTTCTTTACCGAATTTTAATATCAATACAAGAAAAAATATTAAAGATAAAAATTATATTAATAAAATAACCAAGGGTATTTATGAATTAGGATCTATCTTTAAAACATTCACAATTGCTTTAGCTATTGAAAAAAATTTAGTGTCACCTGAAACAATTATTAAAAATATACCTAGAAAAATTAAATGCTCTGTTCACGAAATATCAGATATTAAACAATTTCCTAAAGATTTGTCAGTTGAAGATATATTAATTAGATCCTCTAATGTAGGAACTTTAATGTTAGCTAAAAAAATTGGTGAAAGGGACTACAAAGGTTTTATCAAAGAAACTAATTTATTGAATACAGCGGAATTAGAGTTAGAGGAACTCGGAACCCCTTTAAGTTTTAAGTGGAATAAATGTAAATTAGAAACTATTTCTTATGGCCATGGAATTGCAGTAACCCCATTACAGGCAACAGCAACATATGCAGCATTATCTAATGGAGGCTACCTTATAAAACCAACAATAATTAAAAAAGAAAAATATCAAGATAATAAAAAAATAATTTCCTTAAAAACTAGTGAAAAAATAAATACCATTTTAAGAAAAGTAGTAACAGAAAAAGAGGGGACTGCTAGTTTAGCTGATATTTATGGTTATAATGTTGGAGGAAAGACAGGAACTTCTCAAAAATATGGAAATGAGAATGAAAATCTGAATACTTTTATTTCAGTATTTCCCTCACAAGATCCGAAATATGCTTTACTTGTAATGTTAGAGAATCCACAAGTCGCTACTGATTTAATTTATAATTATCGAGGTATGCAGATCAAAGGAACCAGAAATGAAGCAGGTTGGAATTCTGTTTATGTAGCTGGCAGAATTATAAAGAAAATTGGACCTATTTTAGCCATAAAGAACAAAGAGTTTTACGACAAACATGTTGCTAAAAAACTTAATTAAAAATTCTCCTCAAAGTCTCAGAATGCTAAAAGTCAAAGGTTTAGCTCTTAGCAGCAAAGACGTAAAAAAAGGATTTATTTTTTTTGCAGTAAAAGGAAATCAATCAAATGGTGAGATTTATATTAATGAAGCAATTAAAAATGGAGCCATTATTATTATCTGCTCAAAGAGTTGTAAATTTCAAAGCACAAAAGTTAATGTAATTAAAACAAAAAAAGTAAGAAAATATTTAAGTGAAATCACATCTAAATTTTATAAACTAAAACCAAAAAATATTATTGCAGTAACAGGCACAAATGGAAAAACATCTGTAGCTGATTTTTTTTATCAAATACTAGATATAAATAATATTCCGGTTGCATCCATTGGAACTCTAGGCATAAGGTATAGAAAGAGATTTATTAAGACTAATCTTACATCTCCCGATGTAATTACACTTCATAAAAATCTTGAGATATTAAAAAAAAATAAAATTGACAATGTTATTATTGAAGCTTCTAGCCACGGATTAGATCAAAATAGATTAGATAATCTAAATTTAAAAGCAGGTATTTTTACTAATTTTAGTCAAGATCACCTTGATTACCATAAAACAATGAAAGATTATTTAAGAGCAAAATTAATTTTATTTTCAAAATTATTACCTAAAAAAAGTTATGTAATTGCTGATAAATTTATCAAAGAATATTTGATTTTAAAAAAAATTTCCAATATTAGACAACTAAGATTATTGGACATTAACAAAAAGTTAAATGATATTAAAAATCTTTCTTTATCTTTGGCCGGATCATTTCAGGTAAAAAATTTATCCATGGCGATTATAGCTGCACGATTATGTAATTTAAATGATAGTAAAATTGATAGGGCTTTAAAAAAGATTAAAAATGTTGATGGCAGGTTAGAATTAGTTAGGAAATATCCAAACAATATTAGAATATTCATTGATTACGCTCATACACCAGATGCATTACAAGAAGTTATAAAATCACTAAAAAAAACTTATAATAATAAAATTTCTTTGGTGTTTGGGTGTGGAGGAGAAAGAGATTATAAGAAAAGACCATTGATGGCAAAAATTGCAAAATCTTTTTGTGAAAAGATTTACGTGACTGATGATAATCCCAGAAAAGAAGATCCAAAAAAGATAAGAAATGAAATAATTAAATATCTTAAAGGAAGCAATTATTTTAATATAGGAAGCAGATCTAAAGCAATTAAGCAATCTATATTAAATGCAGAGCCTGATGAAACTATTCTAGTTGCAGGAAAAGGTCATGAAAATTATCAAGATTATGGAGATAAAGTCATCTTTATTTCAGATAGAAAAATAATAAAAAAATTAAAGATAAATAAAAATATAATAAATCAAAAAACAAAAAATTATTTATTTAACTCAAAAATATTAAACAAAATTATTAAAAAGAAAAAACTTTTCAAATTTAATGGACTCTCAATAGACTCAAGAGATGTAAGAAAAGACAATTTATTTTTAGCTATTAAAGGAAAAAATAAGGATGGAAATCAATTTATTTCTAAAGCTATAAAAAAAGGTGCTAGCTATGTTGTATCATCTAAGAATATTAAAAAAAACAAAAACAAAATAATTAAAATTGATAATTCAATCACTTTTCTTGATGAATTTGCTAAACTTAAAAGAGAAAATTGTAATGCAAAAATTATAGCAATAACTGGCAGCACGGGAAAAACTTCATTAAAAAATATCCTTAATATTTTACTTCAAGAATATAGTAACTCTTACGCTTCACCACGATCTTTCAATAATCGCTTTGGTGTTCCAGTAAGCTTGTCGAATCTCAATCTAGATCATCAATTTGGAGTATTCGAAGTGGGAATGAGTAAAACTGGCGAGATAAATAAATTGTCAAAGATGATAAAACCTAATTTAGCTATAATTACAAACATAGCCGAGGCGCACATAGAAAATTTTAGTAGTATTAAAGGTATAGCAAAAGCAAAAAGTGAAATTATAAGCAACATTCAAAGTAATGGCAAAGTTATTCTAAATCGTGATGATAAATTTTTTAATTATCTAAATTCAAAAGCAAAATCAAAAAATATAAAAGTGATTACTTTTGGGAAATCAAAAAAATCAGACGTTCATATAATAAAAATAAAAAAACATAGAGCAATAAAAGAAGTTATTATACGCATTAAAAAAGAGATCTTAGAATTAAGATTAAAAGATATTAATGTTTATAACGTTCTTGCCTCTTTAGCTGTTTTAAAGGAATTTGGTTTAAATCTTCAAAAAACTATTCAAGTATTTAAGAATTTTGAACCTTCTGAAGGCAGAGGAAGAATACATAAAATTAAGAGATATAAAAAAAATTTTAGGTTAATCGATGAAAGTTATAATGCAAATCCATTTTCAGTCAAAAATGCATTAAATAGTTTTTCAGAAATAAAGAAAAATAACTTTAAAAAATATTTATTGCTTGGTGACATGCTAGAACTTGGAGAAAAATCGATATTTTACCATGAGGAATTATCACGACTTATTAACACCTCAGATATTGATAAAGTTTTTGTGAAGGGAGAAAAGACCCTTTTTACTTATAAAAATTTAAAGAAAGAGAAACGTGGAAACATTTTTCAATGCAATGAAGATGTCGACTTTATTTTAAAAAATATAATCGATAATAATGATTATTTAATGATAAAAGGATCTAACGCAACAGGACTCAATATTATTAGTCAAGCGATGATAAAAAGGAAACTAAATGTTATTTAACTTACTCACATCTTTTATAGATCATTATTCTTTTCTTAACGTATTTAAATACCTTACTTTTAGGACAGGATTATCAGTAGTTACATCTCTAATTATTGTTTTTATTATTGGAGGACCACTTATTAGAATTTTTTCTGAAAATATGATTTCAGGGCCAATACGGCAAGATGGACCTATAGATCATATTATAAAAAAATCAGGAACACCTACGATGGGAGGAGTGATTATCTTAATTGGAATGCTTACAGGTACTTTATTATGGGCTGATCTAAATAATATTTATATTTGGACTCTAGTTTTTGTGTCTTTAAGTTTAGGATTATTGGGTTTTGCTGATGATTTACTAAAGATAAAATTTAAAAACTCTAGAGGACTGAACCCAAAGTTAAAATTTTTTGGTCAATTAATTATTGGCTTAGTTGCTCTACTTATTTTAATAAAATTTTCTGATCATGAGTATTTATATAATCTCTATTTTCCTTTTTTTAAAAATCTAATTTGGCAGATGGGACTTTTTTTTATTCCATTTGGATTATTTGTAATAATCGGATCATCTAATGCAGTAAATTTAACTGATGGGTTGGATGGCTTAGCTACTGTTCCAGTTATGTTGGTAGCACTCTCATTCACATTAATTTCCTATGTAGTTGGGAACACAATTTTTTCAGAATATCTTCAATTACAATATATTCCTGACGTAGGCGAGCTATCAATATTTTGTGGCTCAATCGTTGGATCTTGTCTAGGTTTTCTTTGGTACAATGCGCCACCTGCTAAAATTTTTATGGGAGACACAGGCTCATTATCTTTAGGAGGTTCGTTAGCAGCAGTTGCTATAATTGCAAAACATGAAATTGTTCTTGCAATAGTTGGAGGCTTATTTGTTCTTGAAACTGTATCAGTGATTATTCAAGTCATCTCATTTAAACTCACAGGGAAAAGAATTTTTAAGATGGCACCAATTCATCATCATTTTGAACAAAAAGGTTGGGCTGAATCAACAATTGTAATTCGATTTTGGATCATAGCAATTATTTTAGCTTTAGTAGGACTAGCAACACTTAAATTAAGATAATGCGTGAATCATTTAATTTCAAAGATAAAAGTTTTGCTGTTTATGGTTTAGGAATAACCGGAGACTCAGTATTCAATTTTTTGAGCAAAAATGGAGCTTACAAAATTTATGCTTGGGACGACTATTTAATTAAATCAAATTTATATCTTAAAAATAGATTTATAAGAGGTTTAAACACTGTTGATTATATAGTGATGAGTCCTGGAATAAACATTTTAAAATCAAAATTTAAAAAAACATTATTAAAAAACAAAAAAAAAATTATAACTGATCTAGATTTGTTTTTTTTAAAAAATAAAGTTCAAAAATCGATCGTGATAACCGGCACAAATGGTAAATCAACCACTTGTTCTCTAATCCATCATATTCTAAAAAAAAATAATATTAAAAATAAATTAGTAGGAAATATAGGTAAACCAGTTTTAGATGAAAAATTTAAAAAAAAAGAGATTTATATTATTGAGGCTTCTTCGTTTCAACTAGAATACTCAAAGTTTATAAAACCTTATTGTGCGGCTATATTAAATATATCCCAAGATCATTTAGATTGGCACGGCTCAAAAAAAAAATATTTAAAATCAAAATTTAAAATTTTTAACAACCAAACAAAAAAAGATATAGCATTTTTAAATAATTTAAGCTTAAAGAAATTATATAAAAAAAATAACTTTTTAGGAAAATTAAAATATATTAAAAATAATTCAATAAAAATATTTGACAACCAAAACCCATATCTTCAACTGGAAGCAAATAAAAATAATGTACAGTTTGCTTATTTTATATCCAAAATTTTTAATGTTAATAAAAAGGCTTTTTTAAAATCTTTGAAATCCTTTAAAGGCTTAGCTCACAGACACGAGATCTTTTTAAAATTTGACAATTATACTTTTATAAATGATTCAAAAGCCACTACTTTTGAGTCTACAAAATATGCTTTAAGATCTAATGATAATATTCTTTGGATCACTGGAGGTTTGCCAAAAAAAAATGACAAAATAAATATTGATGAATTTAAGAAAAAGATTATTAAAGTATTTATTATCGGTAAACATACAAAATTTTTCGTTAAGCATATTAATAAAAAAGTCAAATTTGAAATTGTTTATAATTTACGATCAGCTGTTAATAAAGTTTTTAAATTCTTAAAAAATAAAAAAAAACTTACTATCTTATTTAGCCCCGCAAGTGCATCATACGATCAATTTAAAAACTTTGTTGATAGAGGAAATAAATTTAAACTTTTGGTAAATCAATATGCTAGACCATTTATTTAAATTTGAATTCAGTAATTACTGGAGAAACATTGATAAGAATATTTTCTTTGGTTTTTTTATCTTGTTTTTTTTAGGTCTTTTTTTTTCATTTTCATCTACTTCTTCATTGGCAGGCGAGAGGTTAAATAAAGCTTACTATTTCTTTTTTTCTAAACATTTAATTTTTACTGTATTAGCTATTTTTATAATGTTTATTATTTCAGCAATAGAAACTTCATTACTAAAGAAAATAGTTATTCCACTTTTTATATTATCTTTTCTATTATTAATTCTAGTCCCCATTATTGGAGTAGAAGTAAAAGGTGCTAAAAGATGGTTAAATTTATATTTATTTAGGCTGCAACCTATAGAGCTTTTAAAACCTTTTTTTATCTTGGCAACTGTTAAGATATTAACTCTAGATAAACTAAAAAACTCTCAGACAAGATACTTATTTAGTTTTCTTTTGCTGGCATCAGTAATTATTCTTTTAATTGATCAACCAGATCTTGGACAATCAATCTTACTTATTGGAAGTTGGACCGCAACTGTATTTATTTCAGGTGTTAGTTTAGTATATATTTTTAGTTTTTTTACTATCTTTATCATTTTAATAGGCGGTCTTTTATTTTTAATGCCTGAGAAGTTTAGTTATATAACTAATCGTTTAGCTACCTTTTTAGATCCAAGCAAAGGAGATAATTTTCAATCTTCAATAGCTTTAGACGCTATAAAGCAAGGAGGTCTTAAAGGCCAAGGAATGGGTGAAGGAATTTTAAAAGATAGCGTTCCCGAAGCCCACACCGACTATATTATTGCCATTATATCTGAAGAATACGGCTCAGTTATTTCAATCTTAATTGTAACCATTTTTTTATATATTGCTTTTAGAATAATAAAAAATTGTATTTTAAAAGACGATGAGTTTTTGAAACTCTCTTTATGTGGCCTTGCTTCACTTCTTATTTTTCAAACATTTATTCATATTGGAGTGAATACTAGTTTATTACCTACAACAGGGATGACATTACCTTTTTTGAGCTATGGAGGCTCATCTCTTATTGGGAGCGCTGTTTTAGCGGGAATAATTTTAAATTATACAAAAATTAAATTAGATCTAGATATAAATGAACAATAAAACTAAGAAAATAATCATTGCAACAGGCGGCACAGGCGGCCATGTTTTTCCTGCCTATAGTTTGGCTAAACATTTTATTGATAGTAAAAAAATAAATGTTGAAATAATTTCAGATAAACGAGGTTTAAGATATCTACAAAACTATCATGATATAAAAATTATTGAAATTACCTCCTCTACTGTTTTTAAAAAAAATATATTTCAATTATTATTTTCAATATTAATTATTTTGCACTCTATATTTAGATCATTAATTTTTTTATCAACCAATAGACCAAGTTTAGTTTTTGGCATGGGTGGATATTCTTCATTTCCAGTTTGTATAGCTGCTACAATACTTAGAATTCCATTTATTATTTATGAGAATAATCTATACCTTGGAAAGGCTAATAGATATTTGTTGCCGTACGCAAAAAAAATTTTTGTGTCTTACAAAGAATTGGAAGGAATCTCAGAGAAATATCATAAAAAAGTTTGCGAAATTGGAAACATAATTCGAAAAGAGATACTTAATTTTAAAATTAAATCTGATTTTAATCAAAATGATAAAAAATTAAAAATATTAATTTTAGGAGGTAGTCAAGCAGCAAAAATTTTTGCAGAGAAGCTCACAAAAATTTTTAAAGAGTGCAATGAAGCTAAAATACCTTTAAAAATTTATCAACAATGTTTGCCTGAGCAGAACAAATTTTTAACCTCTTTTTATGGAGATTTGAATATTGATTTTGAGATTTTTAATTTTAGCAACAATATTTTAGATTATTTTTCTAAAATTAACTTAGCAATAACTCGATCAGGATCCTCAATGTTAGCAGAATTGATTAATGCACAAATACCCTTTATTTCTGTTCCTTTGCCTTCATCAGCAGATGACCATCAATTAAAAAATGCTATTTATTATGAAAAAAATGGGTATAGCTATTTGATAGAAGAAAAAAATTTAAACACAAAGCTATTCCAATTGATTAAAAAAATTAGTGAAGACAAATCATTGTTAAGTCAAATAACAAACAAACAAAAACAATATTCTGACAAATCAGTATATGAAAATATCGATAAACAAATAAATAAAATAATAAATGAAGAACATTAGCATAGGACAAAAAGAAATTATTCATTTCATAGGAGTTGGAGGAATAGGCATGAGTGGTTTAGCACAAGTTATGAAAATTATGGGTTTTAAAATTCAAGGAAGCGATCAAAACAAAAACAAAAACACCTACAATTGTTCAAAAGCAGGTATTAAAGTTTTTATAGGACATACTAAGAAAAATATAAAAAGAGCAACAATTGTTGTTAGATCTTCTGCTATAAAAGATAACAATGTAGAG
Organism: Pelagibacterales bacterium SAG-MED05; assembly: GCA_014654415.1. Taxonomy (GTDB): domain Bacteria; phylum Pseudomonadota; class Alphaproteobacteria; order Pelagibacterales; family Pelagibacteraceae; genus Pelagilacustribacter. The sequence goes on from JACWDC010000004.1 coordinate 16,295, forward strand.
ATTAAACATGCCAAAAAAAGAAAAATTCCAATTTATTCAAGAGCCGAGGTTTTAGCTAATGTTGTTTCTTTAAAAAAAAATATAATAATTACTGGTTCTCACGGAAAAACTACCACAACATCTTTAGTAGCAAAAATTTTATCTGATCAAAAATTGGACCCAACCATTATTAACGGAGGAGTTATTAATTCATTCAAAAGCAATGCTAAATTAGGAAAAGGTGACTGGGCTATTCTAGAAGCAGACGAGTCCGATGGGAGTTTCTTAAAGTTACCAATTAATTATTCAATAGTGACCAATATAGATTTTGAACATATAGACTATTATAAAAGTTACAAAAATTTAGAGAATGCATTTATTCAATTTATAAATAAAACTCCACCAATTGGAAAATCTTTAATTTGCATTGACAATAAAAATATCAAGAAGATTTTAAATAAAATAAAAAATAAAAATATATTAACCTATGGATTTAATAAAGAAGCTAATTATAGAATTAGCAATCCAAAATATAATGCCACTTATTCGTTGTTTGATCTACATTATAGAAATCTAGATAATAGCAAAGTAACAATTAAAAATATAAATTTAAAATTAATAGGAGAACATAATATTCTTAATGCATCTGCTGCTATAGCAGTTTGTATAAATCTTGGAATAAAAATTAATATTATTAAAAAAGCTCTTAGAAACTTTTCTGGAGTTCAAAGGAGAATGACAAAAATATTTACAAAAAATAAAAATGAATTTTTTGATGATTATGCCCACCACCCAACAGAAATCTCCTCAATCTTAGAAGGAGTTAGCAAGGTTTATAATGGAAGAAAAATCATCACAGTTTTTGAACCTCATCGATATTCTAGAGTAATGTCATTAAAACAAGCCTTTTCTAAATCATTTATAAAATCAGATTTAGTTTTAATTTGCCCTATGTATGCTGCAGGTGAAAAGAAAAATTCAAGTTTTAGTCTATTTAATTTTGCAAAATTGATATCAAAAAACTCTAAAACTCAGACAGTGCTTGTAAAAAATAAAAAAGAATTATCAAACTACTTTAAAAAGAATTTAGTAAGCGATGAAATTATAATTGGTATGGGTGCTGGATCTATTTCACAATGGATGAAAGAATTAAAATTTAGCCTATGAGTTTAAATATTGATTTTTTAAAAAAAAAATTTGGTAAGAATTTAATAATTAAAGAAGATTTATCAAAATATAGTTGGTTCAATCTAGGAGGTCCTGCCGATATTTTTTTTCGACCTGAAAACAAAGATCAGCTGATAAAATTTTTAGATATAATTAAAAAAAACAATTATAAGACACATATTTTAGGGGCAGGCTCAAATACTTTAATTAGAGATTCTGGAGTAAAAGGCGTGGTAATTAAATTAGGTTCTAAGTTTTCAAATATTAAGTTGCTAGAAAAGGATACAATCGAGGTTGGTGCATCTACATTAGATAGAAAGGTTTCAGATTTTGCAAAAAACAATGATATTAGTGGCATGGAATTTCTGTCATGCATTCCTGGCTCCATAGGCGGCGCTATAACAATGAATAGTGGATGTTATGGTTCAGATATCTCTGAAATCTTATCATCTATTAAAATTATTGATGAAAAAGGTAAAGAAAAAGAAATAAAAAATGATGAAATTAAATTTTTCTATAGAGAAACAAATATTCCAAAAAATTATATTATATTGTCTGCAGTATTAAAGGGAATCATTTCTTCAAAACAATTGATTGAGCAAAAACAAAAAGAATTAATTGAAAGAAAAAAAAGATCTCAACCAAGTCAAATTAAAACTGGCGGCAGTACATTTAAAAATAGTAATGATAAAAAAGCTTGGATGCTGATAAAAGAATCTGGTTGTGATAAACTTTATATAGGAGACGCTAAGATTTCTGACAAACACTGTAATTTTTTTGTAAATGATGGAAAAGCTAAAACCGCAGATATAGAAAAATTAATAAATAAAGTAAAAAAAGAAGTTCAAAATAAAACTGGAGTTGATTTAGAGCTTGAAATTAAAATTATTGGTGATGAAAAATAAGAAGGTCTTAGTACTATTAGGTGGAACATCTGACGAGAGAGCAGTTAGTCTTGATAGCGGAAGAGCTTGTGTAAAAGCACTAAAAAAAAAAGGTTATAAAGTATCAACTTTTGATCCTAAAAAAAAATCTTTAAATTTAATCGACAAAAATAATACAGATATAATTTTCAATGCACTTCACGGAAAAAATGGTGAAGATGGAGTTGCTCAAAGTTATTTTGAATATTTGGGAATCCCTTATACTCATTCTGGAATAATTAGCTCTTACAACGCAATGAATAAGATAATTTCAAAAGAAATATTTAAAAAAAATAAAATAAGATCTCCGTTATACTTTGTTCTTAAAAAAGAAACTTATAATACAATTACGTTAAATAAAATTCTTAGAAAAAGAAAAATGAATTTTCCTATTGTAATCAAACCTGTAAATGAAGGATCTAGCATTGGTGTTAGAATATGCAAGAATATTTTAGAGCTTAAGAAGGCTTCAAAATTTCTTTTTAAAAAATATATAGAATTAATTCTTGAAACTTATATAGGAGGACAAGAAATTCAAGTTGCTGTACTAAATAATGCTCCGCTTGGTGCAATTGAACTTGAACCAAAAAGAAAATTTTATGATTATAAAGCAAAATATTTAAAATCTGCAAAAACCAAACATATAATGCCAGCAAATTTAAAAAAATCTAAGTATAAAGAAGTGCTTAAAATTGCAAAAAAAGCACATAATATTTTAGGCTGCAAAGGGGTTACCAGATCTGATTTTAAATTTTTTAAAAATCAATTTTATCTATTAGAGATCAATACTCAACCTGGCATGACAAGTTTATCTTTGGTTCCAGAAATAGCTAGTTACAGAAGAATTTCTTTTGAAAATCTAGTTGAAAAAATACTACTTAATGCCAGCATAAATAGATGAAGAAATCATTTTTTGGGCTGATTATACTTTTTATCTTTTTAACCACCTATACCCCAAAATTTGATTTTATTGTGGATTCCGATTTTAGTATTCAAAAAATTAAAATTGAAGGTAATGCAATTTTAAATTCAGATGAAATTGTTCAAAAGTTAAATTTTTTGCATAGAGAGAATTTATTTTTTTTAAATCTTAAAGATATCGAAAAAAATTTAAAAAATGAAACTTTTATTGAAAGTTTCAGTTTGAAGAAAGTTTATCCCAATACTTTAAAAATAATAATAGTTGAAAAAAAGCCTATAGCAGTTTTACAAAATAAAAAGAAAAAATTTTATATTTCAGATAAAGGAGATTTTATAGATTTTCAAGATATAGAGAGATATAGAGATTTACCAACAGTTTTTGGAAATGGAAAATTTTTCTATTCTTTATATCAAGATCTACAAAGTATAAAATTTCCATTAGAAACGATAAAGACTTTTTATTTTTTTGAATCAGGCAGATGGGATTTAGCAATGTATGATGATAAAATGATAAAGTTACCAACCAAAGATTATTTAGAAGCCTTAAAAAATTATATGGAATCAAGAAATAATAGCAGCTTTAATAATTACAAAATATTTGATTATCGCATTAAAGATCAACTTATTTTAAATTAGTTTATGGAAATAGATCATCCAAATCTTTTCATTGAAATAAATGAAAAAAATTATATTTTTGTAGCCGTCACATATGATGAAAACCAAAATTTAAAAGTTGTTGAAAAAATAACAGCTCCCAGTGTAGGAATTGATAAGAATAAATTCATAAGTATTGACCAGGCAAGTGAAGAAATAAAAAAAAATATAGCAATAATTGAAAAAAAATTAAATTATATTTTTAAAGATGTAACTGTAGTAATAGATAATTTTGACTATTCATGTATTAATATTTCTGGGTTTAAAAAATTAAATGGATCTCAAGTTTTAAAAGATAATATTTCTTATATTTTAAATTCACTTAAATTAGCCGTTACAGAAAATGAAAAGCAAAAAACCATTTTACATATTTTTAATTCTAAAAGTATTTTAGATGGAATTAATGTCGAAAACTTACCAATAGGCTTGTTCGGAGATTTTTATTCTCATGAACTTACATTTTTTTTAATTGAGAATAATGATTTAAAAAATATTCAAAAACTATTTAATAAAAACAATCTAAATATAAAAAAAATAATTTTGAAAAGTTTTGGAGAAGGAGCTCAATTAATCAATCAAAATAAAGACATTGAGACTTTTTTAAAAATTAAAATAAGTGAAAATATTTTGAGTATACATTTTTTTGAAAATGCTTCATTCAGATATTCAGAATATTTTAATTTTGGTACAAATATAATTTTTAGAGATATTGAAAAAATTTGCTCTTTAGAAAATGAAACGATAAGAAAATTCTTATCTAATAGTTTGTTAGATAAAAAAAGTTTTAATGAGAATGAAATTTTAGAAGATAATTATTTTACCAAGGGTAGTTTTAGAAAAATTAGAAAAAAGTTAATTCTAGATATTGCAAATGCCAGAATAAATGAAATTGTTGATATTATTTTTAATAATAATATTAATATTAAATCTTTAAAAAGAAATAAATTTAAGATTTACTTAACCATTAAAGATAAACAAATTCTTGAAAATTTTAAAGAAAGTTTCAAATCTTATTTTTTAAAAAATAGTAATTTTGAAATTTATTTAATTAATGATTCCGAAATAGATGAATCAATCATGAACGTTGTTAATTTATCAATTTACGGCTGGAAAAAAGAGGCAATACCTACTACTAAAATAAAAAACTCTTTAATTACAAGGATTTTCAAGTCTTTATTTGGATAGTTTTCTGTTATTTTTGGAAACATTTTTTGTTTTAAATCGTTCCTATCAATTTTGTATAAGACATCATGCTTAAATATTGCCAAAAAACCATTAAAGATAATATAGATTTACAAGGAGTTGGTTTACATAATGGTGATAAAGTAAATTTAACTATAAAACCATCAAAGCCTAATACTGGAATAATTTTTAAAAGAGTTGATATCAACAGTAATAATATTATTCATGCAAACTTTAAAAATGTAGTTGAACCTATTTTGTGTACTAAGTTAAGAAATGAAAATGGAGTTACTGTATCAACCGTTGAACATTTAATGGCAGCCTTTTACGGGGAAGGTATCGACAACGCTTTAGTAGAAGCTGATGCTTCCGAAATTCCAATTATGGACGGTTCAGCAGTAGATTTTGTGGATGCAATAAGATCAGCTGGGGTAGAAGATCAAAATGAACCTAGAAGATTTATTAAAGCACTAAAAAAAATTGAAGTTACAGAGGGACAAAAATTTATTTCTATAGAGCCACTGGATCAAGATTTAATAATTGATTTCGAAATTATCTTTAACAACCCATTGATTAGAACTAGAAGAAAAGAATATAAATTTAGCAAAGATGATTTGACAGAAATATATAACTCTAGAACTTTTTGCTTATATGAAGACATAGACAATATTAAAAGAATGGGTTTAGCTAAAGGAGGGTCGTTGGATAATGCTATAGTGGTTCAAGGGAATAAAATTCTAAATGAAGATGGCCTAAGAAACAGACATGAATTTGTTTATCATAAAATATTGGATTGTTTAGGTGATATAATGCTATCTGGAAATCGTATATTTGGCCATATCAAAACATCCCAAGGCGGCCACGCTCTTACTAATAAATTATTGAAGAAATTATTTTCAAATAAAGCCAACTGGAGCTTAGAGAATTTTGAAAACACGGAAAAACAAAATGAAAATTCTTATAAAAATCCAGTAGCTATTAACGCATAAAGTCGATAAAATTTACCATTCTATTTTAATCTGATATTAATCAGCACATGTTAAAAAAAATTTTTCTAATTTTCATATTAGTTTTATCTTTAAATTCTTGCTCTAAAAAAGATGTTGCATATGAACCTAAAGATAGAGTTAATCCATATAAATTGTATCAAGAAGGTTTTGAAGCTTTTGAAAAAGGAGATTATTTTTATGCAGATAAAAAATTTACAGAAGCTGAATTAAATTTTGAGATTGTAGATTTTGCAGCTAAATCAGCAATAATGTCAAGTTATTCACTTTATGGAATAAATTTTTACTCTGATGCATTGATTAATCTAGAAAGATATTTGAAAAAATATCCAACAGATAATAATGTTATGTATGCACATTATTTAATCGCAATAATACATTATGAACAAATACAAGATGAAAAAAGAGATCTTCAACCTTTGTTGGATGCGAAAAAAAAGATAGAATTTTTTTTAAAAAAATATCCTGATACTGATTATGCTATTGATTTGGAATTTAAACAAGATTTGATTCAAAATCAGCTTGCCGCAAAAGAGTTGTACGTGGCTAAATATTACATATCTACTCAAAAATGGGTTCCAGCTATAAATAGATTAAAAGTAATAGTAAACGATTATGAGAAAACAGTTTTTATTGAAGAAGCGCTTCATCGATTAGTAGAAATTCATTATTATTTAGGTCTTAAGGAAGAATCAGAAAAATATGCAAAAATCTTAGGCTACAACTATAATTCTAGTGAATGGTTTGAGCAGGCTTATAAAGTTTTAAATAAAGATTATAAAATTAAAAAAAAAGTGAAATCTGAAGATAGCGATAGTTTTTTTAAAAAGATTATTAATAAAATAAAATAATTTAAAAATAATGAGACATAAATTAGAAATTATAAATCTTTATAAAAAAAAGATAAGTATTTTAAAAAAACACAATAAACTTTATTTTAATAATGATAGTCCTATAATATCTGACATAGAGTATGATAATTTAAAAAAGGAAATTATTAATTTAGAGAAAAATAATGATTTCCTTAAAAAGTTAAATTTAAATAGCAAAATAGTAGGTTCGCCTCCATCTGACAAATTTAAAAAAATTAAACATTTAAAGCCAATGCTTTCTTTATCAAATGCTTTTGATAAAAATGATATGAAAGATTTTATTAGTAAAATTAGTAATTTTTTAAATATCAAAGATGAAAATATTGAATTTTCATCAGAACCAAAAATAGACGGTATTTCTGCAACTTTAATTTATGAAGATGGAATTTTAACTAAAGGTCTTTCAAGAGGAGACGGTATTATCGGAGAAGATATTTTAGAAAATCTTAAAACTATTAATCAAATTCCAAAAAAAATAAAAGATAATAATGTTCCTTCTTTAGTTGAAATTCGAGGAGAGATATACATTGGCAAAAAAGATTTCGATAATATAAAAGGAAATTTTGCCAACCCAAGAAATGCTGCAGGCGGATCGCTTAGACAAAAAGATTCAAAAGCAACATCTAAAATACCTTTAAAGTATTTTGCTTATGGACTTGGAGCTATAGAGCCAATGGTATTCAATACTCAATCAAAATTTTTAGAAAAAATAAAAAATTGGGGATTTTCTATTAACCCATTATGTAAAGTAGTTAAAAATTTAGATGAGATTGAATCTCAACATTCATATATAGACTCAATTAGGTCCTCGTTGGACTATGATATTGATGGGTTAGTTTACAAAGTTAATGATCTAAAATTACAGTCGAGACTAGGTAATACCTCAAATTCTCCTCGGTGGGCTATTGCTTATAAGTTTTCTGCTGAAAAAGCAGTTACAAAAATTAAAGATATAGTAATACAAGTTGGTAGAACAGGAGCAATAACACCTGTTGCAAAAGTAGAACCAGTTACTGTTGGTGGAGTAGTTGTTTCGAATGCAACATTACATAACGAAGATGAAATCAGAAGAAAAGATATTAGAATAGGTGATACAGTTCAAATTCAAAGAGCAGGGGATGTAATTCCCCAAGTAATTTCTGTAGACGCATCAAAAAGAAGAAAAAATAGTAAGAAATATATTTTTCCTGAAAAGTGCTTATGTGGAGCAATTACACAAAAAGAAGTAAATAAATCTACAAAAAAAAAAGATGCTGTCAGAAGATGCTTTAAAGGCTACGAGTGTAATTTTACAGCAAGAGAAAAGTTAAAGCATATTGTGTCAAAAGATGCTTTTAATATCGACGGTCTCGGAAAAAAAGTAATAGATCAATTTTGGGATCTAAAATTGATTAGAAAACCATCTGACATTTTTACAATTAATTATAATAAAATTGAAAGCCTGGAAGGATGGGGAGAACAATCAATTAGCAATCTTAAAAAAGCGATTGATAAGTCCAAGATTATAGATTTAGATAGATTCATCTTCTCAATCGGCATAAGGCATATAGGGCAAGAAAATGCAAAGATTTTAGCAAGTTTTTTTAAATCTATTAATAAATTTTTTGATTTATTTAATGAAAAAAATAGACGGCAAATTTTAGAAAATTTAATTGACCTTGATGGAATTGGTCAAATTCAAATTGACTCAATAAATAGTTTTTTTTCAAGCACTAAAAATATTGAGATTGTTAAAAATTTAATTGACAAGTTAAAAATAAAAAATTTTAAAGCTCAGAATAAAAAAGGAAAATTTTCTGACAAGTCTATTATGTTCACAGGTGGTTTTGAAAAAATGAGTAGATCTGAAGCAAAATCACTAGTTGAAAATAATGGAGGGAAGGTTTTGGGAACAATTTCAAAAAAATTAGATATTTTAATAATAGGCAACTCTAAACCAACAAAGAAAAAAATTGAGAATGCAAAAAAATTAAATATTAAAATTATTAAAGAAAGCGATTGGTATAAACTTTTAGATCTTTGAACAAGCTTGCTTTAAGTCGAATAATTCTAATTTATTCATAAATTTTTTAAGATTATTAAAAACATCTTGATGATAACTATTGAGCCAATTAATTTCATCTTTTTTAAGTATATTTTTGTTTATCAAAGATTTATCTATTGGAGCCATTGTTAAATTATCAAATGAATAAACTTTTTTATTTTTTTTTACTCTAATGAGATTTTCAATTCTTATTCCAAATTTACCATCTTCATAATATCCAGGTTCATTAGAAACTATCATTCCCTCTTGAAAATTTATCTTATTATTTTTTGATATTGCATGTGGTCCTTCATGAACATTTAAGAAATATCCAACCCCATGACCTGTTCCATGTGAATAATCTAAGTTAACCTCTTTTAAAGGCTTTCTTGCAGCATTATCAATTTGAGCGCCATGAGTATTTTTTTTTAATTTATAACTTGCTACAGCAATATGACCTTTTAACACTCTAGTAAAAATATCTTTAATTCTTTTACTATCATTATTTAGCGAAATTGTGCGAGTGACATCTGTTGTGCCAAAATTATATTGCCCACCAGAGTCTACTAAATAAATATCACCTTTTTTTAATTTTCTATTACTTTTTTTAGATGCTTTGTAATGAATAATCGCCCCATTGGGACCTGAACTCGAAATTGTTGGAAAACTTAAAAATCTAAAATTTTTATTTTTCTCTCTAAATTTTAATAATTTTTCTTGGGCAGTAATTTCATTAATATTATGTTTGTAATAATTTCTTTTAAGCCAAAATAAAAATTTAGTAAGCGCTGCACCGTCATAGATATGAGATTTTATTGTATTTTTAATTTCTACTTTAGATTTAATTGATTTTAAAAAATAGATTGGATCTAAAAATTCAATAATCTTATTATTCTTTTTCAAGATATTTTCAAAATATATAGAGCATGAAGATGAGTCTATCAAAATTTTTTTATTTTTTATTTTTGAAAGAAATAAGTCAGTATATTTTATATCTATAAACTTAATATTTTTAAATTTTTTTTTAAAAGAGTATTCAATCTTCTTCAAATCACAAAATAAATTGATTCTTTTATTGAAATCTAGAGTTAAGTAAGCATTAGGTATTGGTGTAAATTCTGAGTCTTGACCCCTTATATTTAGAAGCCAGGCGATATTTTCACTTGCCGATATAAATTGAAAATCAATTTTTTTTTTATTTAATATATTGATTAATTTATTAATTTTAAATTCATAATTTTGACTAACAGCTTTTTTGGGCAAAAAATAAAATTTTTTTAGATTATTGTTTTGTTTTTTGTACCACAATTTATCAACTAAATTTTGATTTATAGAAAAAAGTTTGCAGTTAGCCTTATTGAAATATATTTTTAGTGACTTTTGTGTATGTAATTTTGGATCAAACCCGATTTTCAATTTTTTCTTACTTAAAATGTCCGATGGAAATTTATTTGGAATAGTAACAATTTGGAAGAATTTGCCACTTTGAATTTTAGCTTGTAGTGTATATCTCCCATCAACAAATAGATAATTTTTATTTTTTAATATTAAAGCGAAACCATAAGATCCTGAGAAATTACTTATAAATTTCAATCTATCTTTGCTTTCAGGAATATATTCTTCAAAAAATTCATCATTTTTTGGCACAATATATCCGTCTAAATTATAGTAATTAAATAATCTTTTTAACTTATTTATTTTTTCCATTTAAGCATTTTATTTTTTTTATATCTATTCCATCCAGGACTTCTATATTCTTCATCGAATTCAATTGAGTTATCCTGATTAAATTCAAAATCATCAATAGTTTTATTAATATTCATTTCATTTTTTTCAACCCCCTCTTCTGGAATCTCATTTATAAATCTAGATGGTAAGGCGTCCATCCAGTCACCATGATAAGCTCTCTTCATAGCAAATGACAAATAAGCTTCTTTCTTGGCCCTGGTAATTCCAACATAGGCTAGTCTTCTTTCTTCCTCTAAAGCAAAGTCTCCTTTTTCCTCTAAGGATTTTTGATGAGGAAACAATCCTTCTTCCCATCCAGGTAAAAAAACGACATCAAACTCTAATCCTTTTGCCGCATGCATAGTCATTAAATTAACTTTGGCTCCTTCCCATTCTTGATCTATTGAAGTAGCCAGAGCTACATGCTCTAAAAAATTTTGTAGATTGTCATAATCTTGCATAGCTCTTAATAATTCTTTTAAATTTTCTAGTCTATTTTCATTTTCTAAATCTTTTTTATTTTTTAAAATTGCAGAATATCCAGACTCATCTAAAACTAATTTAAGAAGATCATAGTGTTTCATGTTTATCGAGTCTTTTCGCCATTTGTGAATCATATTAATTAATTGTTTTAGAGCAGTTTTAATTCTAGGTTTAAATTCCCCCTTTTCTAAAATTTTTATTATAGAGTCTTCCAAGCAAAGTTTGTTTTGGCTACCAAATAGATAAATTTGATTTAAAGTGCTTTCACCAACCCCTCTTTTAGGTGATCCAATAACTCTTTCTAAGGCCAAGTCATCATATTTTTGATTAACTATTCTTAGATAGGAAACTGCATCTTTTATTTCAGCTCTTTCATAAAACTTAATTCCACCTAAAACCCTATAACCGATGCCTACTTGTAGGAATCTTTCTTCAAATTCTCTTGTTTGGTAAATAGCTCTAACTAATATTGACACATCATTAAGAGAATATTTTTTTTTCAAATTTTTCTCTATAATGTCAGCAACTCCTTGAGACTCATCTTTTCCGGTTTTATAACAATTCAATTTAACGGGCTCTCCTTGCACTGCAGATGACCATAAATTTTTACCCACCCTATTAGAATTATTTGAAATAAGAGTAGAGGCAGTTTCTAAAATATTTTTTGTGGATCGATAATTTTGTTCTAATTTAAAAACTTTACAATTTTTATAGATTTGATCAAAGGTTAAAAAATTTTTTATTTCTGCCCCTCTCCAGCTATAAATAGATTGATCATCATCTCCGACACAACAAATATTTTTTTTTTCATTAACTAGTAAATTTAACCACTTATTTTGAATAAAATTAGTATCTTGAAATTCATCAACTAAAATATATTTAAAGTTTTTTTGATAAATTTCTCTTATATCTTTATGTTCTTCAAAAATTTTTACACAAAATAAAATTAAATCTCCAAAATCAAAAGCATTTAAATCTTTTACTTTCTTTTGATAAATTTCATATACTTTTAAAATTGACTTGATAATTGAACCTGATTTTTTTATTTTAACATCTTTCGGCAGAAAACCTTTGTTTTTCCATTGATCAATATGGTACATAATTAATTGAGGTGAAAATTTTTTTGCATCTAAATCTTCAGCTTTAACTATGTTTCTAATTAGTTTTTTTTGATCTTCGGTGTCTAAAATAGTAAAATTACTTTTATAATCTAATGCTTCCGCATGTCTCCTAAGAAACTTGACGCTAATGGAGTGAAATGTTCCTAGCCAAGGAACTGCATTTGAGTTGCCTTTAATATGAGTCATAATTCTACTCTGCATTTCTTTTGCGGCTTTGTTAGTAAAGGTTACGCACAATATTTGATTTGGCCATGCTTTTTTTTGATTAATAATATGAATTAATCTTGTTGTTAGTACTCTTGTTTTTCCAGATCCGGCACCTGCCACAATCAAGTTTGGGCCCTCAGTATTTAATACTGCTTCTTTTTGCTCTTTGTTAAGATTTTCAATTAATTTATCTATGCTATTCATATTAGAGAAATTTCATTTATACACTAGTTACAAAAATAAAAAAAATGATTAATAAAATTTATAAATTAATACACAATAAGTACTCAAGGTTTTTGAAATTTTTTTTCTTTTTAAGGTATGTATTTGCAATCTTTTTAATTGCTATTTTCTTATTTCTTTTAATTCCAAAATTTTTTAATTATGAAAAAAAACAAGAGATTATAAAAGAGCATTTAATTAATTATTATGACTTAGAACTTAGTAACTATAGTTCTATAGAATTTAATGTTTTTCCACTTCCGAATTTATCTATAAATGATACAAATTTAAAGGTTAAGAATAAGCCTATATTTCTCAATACAAAAAATCTTAATATCTTTTTAAATTTTAAAAACATTTATAATTATGAAAATTTTGTATCAAACAAAATATTATTAAATGACAATAATGTAGATCTAGACATAGATAAAACTCATAATATATTAAATTTTTTTCGTGAGTTAAAATATAAATTAGATATTCAAGATTTAAATTTGAATTTTAAAAAAAAAGAAAATTCTATTATAGAAATTCAAAAAATCAACTTCTCTAATTATGGATATAAAAAAAATCAAATCAAAGGAGAAATATTTGATAAAAAATTTAAAGCTTATTTAAGTGATGATAATAAAAAATTTTATTTTAAGATTTTAAATACTGGCATTAAAGCTGATTTTAATTTTGATAAAACAAACGAAATAAATTCAATATCTGGTTTATCCAAGATAAGCATTTTGAATAATATTTTAAGATTTAATTTTGCTTTAAAAGATAATCAAATAGAAATCAGAAAGTCTAATTTAAAGAATCGAGATTTATCAATTTCTTTTGATAGTTTTATTGTATTTGATCCTTTTTTTGAAATAAATTCAGATATTTATATTAATAAGATAGATCAAAAATTAATTGATAGGTTTAGTTTAGAAAAGATTCTTAAGAATCAAGAAATACTTAAAAAACTTAATAGCAACAGTAAAGTAAATTATAACAAGAAAAGATTTGGCAATAATTTAATTAAAAACCATTCTTTTAGAAATAATTTAACTCTACTTTGGCTTTGTCATCTTTATTGGACTCATTATTTTGTCGTATTCTTTACCACTGATTAGTCCAGCTTTGATAATTTCTTCCTTTAGTGTTGTTCCATTTTTATGCGCTGTTTTTGCAATATGAGCTGCTGTATCATATCCAATTTTTGGTGCTAAGGCTGTGACTAACATTAGGGAATTATCAAGAAGATCTTTAATTCTTTTTTTATCAGCTTTAATTCCTTTTACACAATACAGAGCAAATGTTTTTGCGGAGTCGCTCATGATATTTATCGATTGTAAGATATTGTGAATAATTAGAGGTTTAAAAACATTTAATTCAAAATGACCATGTGAACCAGCCATTGTAATACCATTGTGATTACCAATTACCTTAACGCAAACCATTGTCACCGCTTCAGATTGAGTTGGATTAACTTTACCTGGCATAATAGATGAACCCGGTTCATTTGATGGCAAAATCAATTCACCATATCCTGCTCTTGGGCCAGATCCTAAAAATCTAATATCATTAGCAATCTTCATTAAACAAACTGCTGTAGTATTTAATGTTCCAGAAAAGTTAACGATTTCATCGTGTGCAGCTAGAGCAGCAAATTTATTTGTAGCTGGTTTAAATGGCAATCTAGTAATTTTATTTATTTCTTTTATAACTTTTTTATCAAAATTTTTTTTGGTATTTAATCCAGTGCCTACCGCTGTACCACCCTGCGCTAAATGATAAATTTCTTTTAAGGCATTTTCTATTCTTATGATGCATTTTTTTAGTTGAGAATGGTAACCTGAAAATTCTTGACCCAAAGTTAGGGGAGTAGCATCTTGTAAATGAGTTCTTCCAATTTTAACAATACTCTTAAATTCTTTAGATTTTTTTGCCAATTCTTTTTCTAGTAATTTTAAGGATGGTAAGAGTTTTTCTTTTGTTTTAATAGCAATAGAAATATGCATAGCTGTTGGAAAAACATCATTTGTTGATTGGGATTTGTTAACATGATCGTTTGGGTGAACTGGTTTTTTTGTTCCCATTTTACCACCCATCATTTGAATTGCTCTATTAGCTATTACTTCATTAACATTCATATTAGTTTGTGTGCCTGATCCTGTTTGCCACACCTTTAAGGGAAAATGCTCATTATGTTTTCCTTTTATAATTTCTTCGGCAGCTTTGACTATATATTTGCTTAATTTAGGATCTAAGTCTTTATTCTTAACATTTACAATTGCAGCTGCTTTTTTGATTATAGCGATAGAATGAATAACGATTGGTCTAACAAGAAAATCCCCTATATTAAAATATTTATTTGATCTTTCAGTGGAAGCGCCCCAATACTTATCCCCAGCCACTTTAATTTTACCAATACTATCGAACTCGGTTCTATATTTCATTTGTGATTCTTTAATATAATACACTTATATTATAAAATTTATAAGGAGAAAATATGACAAACTTTGAAAGTGTAAAAAAATTTATGCAAACTTTTGGTCAAGAAATAAAGACTAAAGCAAGTTTTCCAAATGATAAAATAATCAAATTGAGACTTGATCTTATTAGAGAAGAGTTATCAGAATTAGAAGAAGCAATAGAAAAAAAAGATATAAAGGAAGTTGCCGATGCTCTAACAGACATACTTTATGTTACTTATGGAGGAGGGCATGCTTTTGGTATCAATTTAGATAAGTGTTTTGAAGAAGTACAAAATTCTAATATGAGTAAATTAGGACTAGATGGAAAACCTATTTTCAATGAAAGCGGAAAGGTCATGAAAGGACCAGATTATTTTAAGCCAAACCTAAATAAGTTCGTCGCATAATGAAGGAAAATTATTATTGGATATTATTAGGAATAAGCGCTGGTCTTTTATTATATTTAGGGGACAAGTATATTTTCTAAATTAAAGTTCGCTAGGTTGTTTAAGTGCCACAAAAGGTAACATAATTTTCTTCTTGGCGTGAAGTTGACTGATAATCAGAAGTTGTTGAAATATTATCATATGGATTTTTTAAAACTTTTAACAATTCGTAAACTTTATTAAAATTATTCATTTCAGTAGCATGCTTTAATGCTTCTTCTACAAAATGATTCCTTGGAATTACTAGAGGGTTAACCTCATTCATAATTTTAAATGATTTTTCTAGAGGATTATTATTTAGTTTAATACGATCTTCCCATTTCTTTTTCCACATTAGAAAATTTTTTTCATTATAAATTTCATTACTTAACTTATGTTCATTCATTAAATAACAAAAAGTATTTGTATAATCAGCTTTGTGCTGATGCATCCAAGATAAAAGTTCAATAATTAATTGTTCATCAGTTGAATTATAATCAATAATACCTAATTTTTTTTTCATCATTTCTAACCATTTGTTTTTATACTTCTCGGGAAATTCTTTAAGTACTTCAGTGGCAATTTCTACTGCGACTTTGCTATCATTATGAATTAAAGGAATTAAAGATTCAGCAAATCTTTCTAAGTTCCATTGAGCTATTCTAGGCTGATTATAATAGGCGTATCTTCCTTGATGATCTATTGAACTAAATACAGTTTCAGGGTCGTATTTATCCATAAATGCACAAGGCCCATAATCAATTGTCTGTCCTGATATTGTCATATTATCTGTATTCATCACACCATGAATGAATCCAACTCTCATCCAATTACAAATTAGATCAATTTGTTTTTCTAAAACGACCTTTAGAAGATCTACAGCTTGAGATTTAGACTTTTTGATATTTGGGTAGTGACGTTTGAGAGTATAATCAAATAAAGTTGTTAAATCATTTTTATTTTTGGAAATTAATGCATACTGAAAAGTTCCTACCCTAATATGGCTAGAGGCAACACGAGTTAAAATTGCTCCTTGTAAAATTGACTGTCGAATTACTTCCTCACCAGTTGTAACTACAGCTAAACTTCTTGTAGTTGGAATTCCTAAATTATGCATGGCTTCACTTATTATGTATTCTCTAAGCATCGGACCTAAAGCCGCTCTTCCATCTGCATTTCTTGAATAAGGAGTTTTTCCAGAACCTTTAAATTGTATGTCGTAACGATTTTTATTTTTATCTAAATGCTCTCCTATTGTAAGAGCTCTTCCATCTCCTAAAATTGTAAAGTGTCCAAACTGGTGACCGGCATAAGCTTGGGCTATAGACTCTGACCCTTCTGGTAATTGATTGCCTGAAAAAATTAAAGCTAATTCTTCATTATCTATTTGAGAAAAATCTAAATCAATTTCTTCTGATAAACTATGATTAAACAGAACTAGCTTTGGAATTTTAACAGGAGTTGGGGTTAATTTTGACAACATACTTTGTGACAGGTTCGAGTATGTATTATCAAATTTCCAACCTATTTTTTTTCTTAACATATTTTTAAAAGGGCATTCTGTTGCCAGTTGCCTTAAATGATTATATCACAAAGAAATCATAGTTTAACTATGTAACCTACTATGTACCTTTCCAAAACCTATATTTTCTGATATAAAATCATTTGGGACGGACAACAGAACGCCTCTTAAAAAAAATTCTCTTATATGTTTTTTGGTCACAGCGGCAATCTTGTGGATTAAGTTAGCAAAATTTTAAATTAAATAGGACTTATGAAAACTGCATTACTAAAAATTTCATTCATTTTAATTTTAATGAACTCCGCTTATGCTGCTGACCAAAATATCGACATGCTTAACAAATTGGAAAGAGAGATTAATGTTTACTCAAAAAAACTTGTTAATGTAGATGTAGGTGATACTGTTTTTTGGAAATCGGTAAATCCTGGGCATAATGTAGAATTCATAAAAGGTGGGATTCCCGAGGGTGCGGAAAAATTTAAATCTAGTTATAGCAAGGATACAAGTTATACTTTCAAAACCCCTGGAATTTACGCTTATTGGTGTACACCTCACAAAAGTATAGGGATGATAGGTTTCGTTGTAGTAGGTAACGACAAGTCTAATCTAGAATCAATAAAAAAAATTAAATTTTACGGTAAATCAAAAAAAATTGCAGATGACATATTAAGTTCTCTATAAATAAAAAATTACTACTTAATTAAGAGAGTTACACAAGCAAATGTTAATCTTAAAAAATATGTCTCAGTTAGTACTTTTAAAGATAATTCTAAATTTATAATATAAATGAAGAGAAGTAGAAGAGTTGTAAGGGGCGTTCTGTTGCCAGGTGCCCCGGACCCCGTAACTTAATTAACTAAGTTAATTAAGCAGCAAGTGCGTAACTTTCGTTAGCATTTGTAAATTGGTCCGTTACGTCGGAACCATCTCGTACGAAAGAATAGCTTTTAGACATCCGTCGATCCTAATTCACCCCCGTAAGTTGTAAATGGTGGAGGTGGTGGGTACTGCCCCCACGTCCGTAATGTTTATTACGAAATTCGTTTATCGTCATAGTTGGAAAACCAACACTATTAATATAAAACTCTTACAGATAGATTCAATAAGTTTATTCAAAATGAAACTAACACCAGAACAAAAGCAAGAAATTGCAGATCAACAATCTCAAAAAAACCAAACAAAAAGGGTGACATCACCTGAATTAGAAAAAATTCTCTATGAAGCCCTTCCTGTTTTAGACCATGGATTTGTAAGAGTGGTTGACTACATGGGTGATGACACCTCTATAGTTCAGTCGGCTAGAGTTTCTTATGGAAAAGGAACCAAGAAAATTTCAACAGACGAAGGTTTAATTAAATATTTAATGAGACACTGGCATTCAACTCCATTTGAAATGTGTGAAATTAAATATCATGTGAAGCTTCCAATATTTATTGCTCGTCAATGGATAAGACATAGAACAGCGAATGTTAATGAATATTCAGCAAGATATTCTATTTTAGACAAAGAGTTTTATATTCCAGCTAAAGAACAATTATCTGCTCAATCAACAATTAATAGGCAAGGTAGAGGAGATCTAATAACAGGCGATCAAGCAGATGAAGTTCTTAAAATTTTAAAAGATGATGCCACAAGAACTTATAAAAATTATGAAACAATGCTAAACGAAAGATTTGATGGAAGTGTTATTGATGAAAATAAAGCTGGTCTAGCAAGAGAACTTGCTAGAATGAATTTGACATTAAATTCTTATACACAATGGTATTGGAAAACTGATCTATTAAATCTATTAAATTTTTTATTTTTAAGAGCCGATCATCATGCTCAATATGAAATTAGAGTTTACGCAGAAACAATGTTAGATACTGTTAAAAAATGGGTTCCAATAACCCATTCAGCCTTTTTAGACTATAGAGTAGGTGCTGCGCATGTTTCAGCAAAAGGTAAAAAAGTCATTCAACAAATGGTTAAAGGTGAAAAAACTTCTCAAGAAACCTCTGGATTATCCAAGAGAGAATGGAATGAGCTTATGACTTCTTTTGGATTTACTGATAAGATAATTTAAATTTTTGATAAAATATTAATGTTAATATCTATTATAGTTCCGGTCTATAACGAAGAAAAAACAGTAAAGGAAATATTAGAAAAGATAAACGAATTAGATTTTTGGAAAAACCATCAAAATCTAAATAAAGAAATAATTGTAGTTGATGATAAATCAATAGACGGAACATCAGAAAAGTTAAAAAACTTAAAAGACACTGGAAAAATTAATAATTTAGTTTTTCATGAGACAAATCAGGGTAAAGGCGCAGCTATAAGATCGGGTTTAAAGGAAGCCGAAGGAGAAATAGTGATTATACAAGATGCAGATCTAGAATATGATCCAAAAGATTATTCTCGTTTAATAAAACCAATAATTGATGGAAAGGCCGATGTAGTATATGGATCACGTTTTTTAGGAGGAACATCTGATGGTCACAGGGTATTATATTTTTGGCACAGAGTAGCTAATGGGATTTTAACACTTTTTTGCAAC
The DNA here is from genome assembly GCA_014654415.1 of Pelagibacterales bacterium SAG-MED05. Classification (GTDB taxonomy): domain Bacteria; phylum Pseudomonadota; class Alphaproteobacteria; order Pelagibacterales; family Pelagibacteraceae; genus Pelagilacustribacter. The sequence continues at coordinate 35,723 of JACWDC010000004.1, forward strand.
GTATTAACAGACATGAATCTTACAGATATGGAAACAGGATATAAAGCGTTTAAAAAAAACTGTTTAAAAAATATTATACTTCAGGAAAATCGTTTTGGCTTTGAACCCGAAATTACCATTAAACTTGCAAAAAAAAAATTGAGATTTTTTGAGGTAAGCATTTCTTATAACGGAAGGACGTATGAGGAAGGAAAAAAAATTGGTTTTAAAGACGGTGTAAGAGCCCTTTACTGTTTAGTAAAATATAAATTTTTATCTTAAAGAAAGAAAAAAATTTATACTTTTAGATTATTTTATACAAATAGAGAGTTTCTACGCCTTTAATTTCAGTAATTTTTTTTAAATTAATATTTTCAACTAGATATTTTGAAATCACAAAGTTTGCCCCTTGTCTTTTTGCTTCTAAAAAATCGATTTTAACATTTTCAGGATCAGATACAAATGCATAAACTCTATGACCCCATTTTAAATAATAATCTCTAAATTCAGAATTTGACTCAAGCTCATTTTTTATGATTTTATAAAATTTCTTTTTATAAGCCAGTGGGTATAAATTGTGCTCCCCATCTAATGTATATATTCCATTCATAACAGCAACCATCGGGTCAACATTCCAAAGAGAAATAACTTTTTCATCTCCCACTATATTTTTTATTTTTGAATAACTTTTTCTTAAATAGTAATCATCAAAAGTGTAATAATTTCTAAAATTTTCCACTTTAAATGGTTTTACATATTTTTTTGCAAATGGAACAAAGTTTGAATTAATTTGAAACAATAACATCAAACAAATAGATAGTGGGATTAATTTTTTATAAGCTTTTAATACGAAGAGAAAAATACAAGAATAAATAAAAATTGAAAAAATGAAATAATAACCTGGATTCCAGAATCTAGTTATAAAAAGATCATAATGTATTAATAATGAGTGATATAATATCCATAATAAAAGACAAATCAAAACTAATTTAATTATTTCTTTATTTTTTGAAAAGAAAACAAGTGGTAAAAAAAGTATAGTATAAAAAATGTAAGGTATATCTTGAGCCAAACCATATGTAAAAAATTGTTCTCTCCATAGAAAATGAAGATAAAATAAGTTTGATATTGCTTTTTTGAAATTAAAATCTTGAACCACTTTTTCTATTTCTTCCCTATGAAATGGACCATCAAATATAAAAGCATACAAGATATTTGAATTTGATATTAATACAAAAAGATAAAATACCACTGATATAAAAAATAAATTTTTAAGCTTTCTTTTTGTAATGGAATTAAAAGAAATTAAAAAAATAACCAAAAATATAAAAAAATATGGTGAGTGAACTATTTCTGAGTTTAATGCAGCTAAAACTGTTATTAAATAATGTTTAAGATTTAAATTTACTTTAAATAATATTAAGTAAACGAAGTAGGGAAAGGCAGCAATAAGTATCCCATAAACAGAATAAACGTTCATAGAAGCAAATAAACAAGCGCTTAAAGAAATAATAAAATAATTTTTAGTAAATTTTTTTGCTAGTATGTAGAAACTTAAATATGAAACTATTTTACTAAAAATATCCAAAAACCAATAGGCAAACTCTGTGTTAAAAACATATAGTAAAGAAAATGGGTGAAATAGTCTTCTTAACCAATAAATCTTTGTTTCCCCATTAAGGAAAATTTCCACAGCACCATACTCGCCTCTATAAAAGTTTCCAAGAATATGATTCCAAACGATTTCATTATCTAGCCTATCAATGTAAAAAAGAGTGAAGCTGCCAAAAATCAAATAAGAAGTAAAATATCCAATAAATAAAAAAAAGAAAAAAAAATGATATTTAAAAAATTTATTTAAATTCTTGGTATTTTGAAACATTTTGGTCAAATTTTCTCTTATTATAGCTAATGGATTATCTTATTTTAGCTAATGGATAAAGGAGAAAACAGTGTGCATGAAAGTTCATGTTTTTTTAAAAGAGAATGGAATGAATTGATGGCTTCTTTAGAGTTAAATAATTCGAAAGTTTAATTTTTTCTTTACCTCCAATTGATAGGATGTTACTAATGTTCAAATATTGAACATAATATAATGAAAAAAAAGAAAAAAAAAATTGTATACGTAGGTTTATCAGCAGATATTCTTCATGAAGGCCATATAAATATTCTTAAAACCGCAAACAGTTTAGGAGATGTTATTGTTGGACTTTTAACAGATAAAGCAATTGCATCTTATAAAAACATACCAACATTGAATTACAAACAAAGAGAGATAATTTTAAAAAATATTAAACTTGTTAAAAAAGTAATACCTCAAAACACATTAGATTATCGTCCAAATTTATTAAATATTATACCCGACTATGTCGTGCACGGAGATGACTGGAAAACTGGTGTTCAGAAAACTACTAGGAAACAAGTTATTAATGCTTTAAAAAAATGGGGAGGAAAATTAGTAGAGCCAAAATATACAAAAAATATTTCATCTAGTTCAATAAAGTCTAAGTTATCTAGACGATTAACGCCTACTTCTAGAGTTTCAATGCTCAAGAGAATGCTAGACAATAAAAATTTAGTAAGAGTATTAGAATCTCATAGTCCGTTATCGGGGTTAATTGCTGAAACTACAAAAATTGAAAAAGGAAAAAATACTCAGCAATTTGATGCAATGTGGTCGTCTAGTTTGACGGACTCCAGTGTTAAAGGAAAACCTGACAATCAAGCTTTAGATTTTTCTTCTAGATTTAGTGACTTAGGAAATTTACTTGATGTAACCTCAAAACCTTTAATATTTGATGCTGATAATGGAGGAAGGCTAGAACATTTACCATTTACCATTCGAACTCTAGAAAGACTTGGAGTCTCAGCAATAATGGTAGAAGATAAAGTTGGTTTAAAGAAAAATTCTTTATTTAAAGATCAATCAGGCGCTAAGCAAGATACCATCAGAGAATTTTGTAAAAAGATTGAATTAATAAAAAAAATCAGAAATTCGAAAGATTTTCTTATAGGAGCTAGAATAGAAAGTTTTATATTGGGCAAGGGTTTAAAAGATGGGTTAAAACGTGCAAAAGCTTATTCCCAAGCAGGAGCAGATTTAATCTTAATTCACAGTAAGGAAAAAAATCCAAAAGAAATATTTACTTTTTCTAAAATTTTTAGAAAGACAAAGTGGAATAAACCTCTTGTGTCTGTTCCTTCAACATATTCAAAAACTACAGAAAAAAAGTTAATTCAAAATGGTTTTAAAATAGTTATTTACGCTAATCACATGTTAAGAGCATCATACCCAGCAATGCAAAATGCAGCTAAAAGTATATTAAAAAATCAAAGATCTTTTGAATTAGAAAACAAAATTAGTTCTGTAAGTGAAGTAATTAATTTAATTAAATAATGATATTAGTAGAAAATCTAATTAAAACTTTAAAAAAAAATAAAATAAACTTTTTCACAGGGGTGCCAGATAGCATATTAAAGAACTTTTCTAGTCATGTTGAGAACTTCCCTAAAGAAAAACATGTTATTGCTACTAGCGAAGGTTCGGCAACTGCACTTGGAATTGGGTACTATTTATCTACCAAAAAAATACCTTGTATTTATTTACAAAACTCAGGACTAAGTAATGCAATAAATCCTTTAATCTCCATCGCGAGTAAAGAAGTGTATTCAATGCCATTATTTCTAATGATAGGCTGGAGAGGTGCACCTCGTAAAGAAGATGAGCCGCAACATATGGCTAAAGGGAAAATTACGCCAAAACTTTTGAAACTTTTAAAAATTGAATATTGTATTTTAAGAGAGCGCAAAGACTTAAATAAACTTGAAAAAATTATAAATATAGCAAATAAAAATAAAAGCATAGTTGCCTGTTTAATAGAAAAAGGAACACTGCAAATTAAAAACAAAAAAAGAAAAAGTTTAAATAATAAATTTATTTTTCGAGCAGAATTTATTAAAGAATTTCTGAATGAAGTGCCTAAGAAAAGTAAAATAATTTCAACAACGGGCTACACATCAAGAGAATTGATGGAAATTAGAAAAAACAATAAACTAGACAATGGAAAAGATTTTTATATGGTTGGAGGCATGGGCCACTCATCAAGTGTTGCACTAGGTTATGCTATACAATCTAAAAAAGAGGTGTTTTGTTTAGATGGCGACGGATCTATGTTAATGCATCTAGGTGCATTAAGAACCATTGGATATTTAAGCAACAAAAATTTTAAACACATAATATTGAATAATAATTCACACGAATCAGTTGGAGGACAATTGACTACAGCAGGTGGAGTAGATATTAAAAAATTAAGTTCTAGCGTTGGATATAAAAATTATTTCATAATAAAAGATAAAAAAAATATCAAATCAAAAATTAAAAGTTTTATTAAAGCAAAAGGTCCATCTTTATTAGAAGTAAAAATTAATAACGGTTCTTTGAAAAACTTATCTAGACCAAAAAATTTGAAAAAAATTAAAGATCAATTCATGATAAATTAATGACTAATTTTACTTTTAATTCCTCTGAAGATCTTAAAATTTTTTTAAAAGATAATAAATTTAATAAAATATTAATTATATCAGGTGAAAAATCTTACAAGCTGTCAGGAGCTGATAAAATAATTAATGAATTATTGGTAAATAAAAACATTAAATATTTTTTTAAGAAATTTGCCTACCCTGATTTATTGGAATTAAAAAAGATTATTAAAGAAATAAATTTATTTGTACCAGATTTAATTATCGCCATAGGAGGAGGCTCAGTTCTTGATTATGCAAAGATTGCAAATGTATTAGCCTATAGTGAAAATTTAGAGCAAGAAATATCAACTTCATCTTATAAAATTAGAGATAAATTTACTAAGCTTGTTGCAATTCCAACAACAGCAGGTTCCGGTGCTGAAGTTACTTCTAATGCAGTAATATATATTAATAAAATAAAATATTCAGTAGAGGGAGAAAAACTAAAACCAGATTTTTTCTTTTTAATACCTGAATTAGTTATAGCGGCATCATATAAAATCAAAGCTTCAGCAGGATTTGATGCTATAGCACAAGCTATGGAATCTTTAATTTCAAAAAAATCAAATAATGAAAGTGTAAATTTTGCAGAAAAATCTCTTAAAATATCTTTGAAATATTATTTAGATTTTTTAAACAATCCTAATAAAGACAATACTTCGGCTATGTGTTTGGCTGCCAATTTATCAGGAAAAGCAATTAGCATTTCAAAAACAACAGCTCCTCATGCTGTTTCATATCCTTTTACATCAATTTATAATATCAGTCATGGCCATGCAGTTTCACTTACATTAAATAAATTTCTACAGTTTAATTTTGAGAATATTAAAAATTCAAATTGTAATTTTAGTTTAAAAGACAGATATCAAATAATGTTTGATGTTTCAAAGACTGATAGCATAGAAAGTTTTGACAAGTATCTATTTAATTTAAAAAAAAAAGCAAAGCTTGAAAATGATTTTATAAAATTAGGAATAGATTTAAAAAAAGATTATTCTAAGATTATTTCAGGAGTAAATATTTTGAGACTATCAAATAATCCTGTAGAATTAAAAAAAGAAGATTTAAAAGAGATTATTCTTAAATGAAAAAGAAAAATAAAAAAAAAGGAATTTTGTTTTGGATTACTGGTCTATCTGGAGCAGGAAAAACTTCAGTAGCTAATGAAATTAAAAAAGAAATTACAAAACAATTTGGACCTACTTTAGTTTTTAATGGAGATGATCTAAGAAAAATATTTAATCTAAATAAATATGATCAGAAATCTAGATTAGAAACTGGAAAAAACTATTGTAAATTTGCAAAGTTCATTACCGATCAAAATATAAATTTAATTTTTACTGTTGTAGGTATGTTTGATCAGATTCGAAGTTGGAATAAAAAAAATATTAGCAATTATGTAGAAATATATTTAAAAGCAAGTGTTTCAAAAATTAAGGAAAAAAGAAAAAAAAAATTATATTTTAAAAAAAATAATTCTATTGTAGGCATACAAATTAAACCTCAATTTCCAAAAAAACCAAATTTTACTATTAAAAATGATTTTACTAAGAGTATTAAAGAAATATCTGGCTTCCTATTAAAAAAAATTATTAAAGCGAAAGTTTAATTTTCTCAGCAATATCTTTAAATATTTTTGATACTTCGTGAGCTGGATTAGAGTGAGTTAATGGATCTCCTTTATCACTTGATTCTCTTAAATCTTGGTGAATAGGGATTTTACCAAGAAAATTCTTTTTAAATTCTTTTGCAGTTTTTTCAACTCCACCTTCTCCAAAAATTTTATACTCTTTACCATCATCACCTTTAAAGAAACTCATGTTGTCAATTAATCCTAAAATTTTTATTCCTGTTTTATCAAACATTTGTATTCCTCTCTTTACATCTAATAAAGCTAAGTCCTGAGGTGTAGAAACTATAATTGCTCCATCAACTTTAACTTCTTGGGCAAAAGTAAGTTGGGTATCCCCTGTACCTGGCGGCATATCAATTATAATAACATCTCTATCTTTCCATAAAACTTTTTGTGTCATAGTTTTTAGCGCACTGATAACCATAGGTCCCCTCCATATCATTGGAGTTTGTTCTTCTACTAAAAAGCCCATAGACATACATTGAACATCATATTTTTCTAATGGAATTAAAACTTTACCATCTTCGCTTTTTGGTTTTTCATTTAATTTCATTAATTTAGGGAGAGATGGTCCGTAAACATCTGCGTCTAATATTCCAACTTTCATTCCAAGATTTTGTAGTGCAAAAGCTAAATTAACAGCCACGGTAGATTTACCAACCCCACCTTTCGCGCTTGAAACTAGGACTGTAAATTTAGTTCCATTTATAGGATGCTTAATAAATTGCTTTGGAGCAAGCTTTTCTTTTAATGCTCGGTCAATTTCCTCTTTTTTTTCGGTCATAATATCGCTGTTACTTAACTTGTTTTTGCGTAAAAAGTCACTATATAAAGTGTCATGAGTTTTAAAGACAAAATCTTAAACAATCAGTCCCCGTGGGGAACACCTCCTGGTGGAGGAGGACCTAACGGAAATGGATCAGGTACCAGAAGAGAACCTCCGAGCTTAGACGATATTATAAAAAATTTTCAAAAAACTATTAATAAATTTTCTGGAGGAAAATCTGGTGGATCTAGACCTTTTGTTTTAGGTTTTATAATTTTAGTTTTACTTTATGTTGCAAGTGGTCTTTACAGAGTTTTACCAGATGAACAGGGTGTAGTTTTAAGATTTGGAAAATATGTTCATACAACTCAACCGGGTTTACATTACCATTTACCAATGCCTTTTGAACGTGTTTTAACTCCTAAGGTTACAAAAGTTAATAGAGTTGATGTTGGTTTTAGACCAGCAAGCGATAGCGGAAGATCAACTGGTGGTGTAGGAAACGTTCCTGAGGAGAGTTTAATGTTAACAGGAGATGAAAATATTGTTGATATTAATTATTCAGTTTTTTGGGTAATAAAAGACGCGCAAAAGTTTTTATTTAACATTCAAAGCCCAGTAGAAACAGTAAAAGCTACTTCAGAAACCGCAATGAGAGAAGTAATTGCTAAAAATAATATTCAAACTATTTTGACAGAAGGAAGAGCAAGTATCGAAGTCGAAGTTCAAGAAATTACTCAACAAATTTTAGATGAATACGGATCAGGAATCCAAATCACTCAAGTACAAACTCAACAAGCTGATCCTCCTGCACAAGTTATAGATGCTTTTAGGGATGTGCAAGCAGCTAGGGCAGACAGAGAAAGATCAAAGAATGAAGCTGAAGCTTATGCTAACGACGTAATACCGAGAGCAAGGGGTGAAGCAGAACAAGTATTACAACAAGCTGAAGCATATAAAAAAGAAGTGGTTGCAAAAGCTGAGGGTGAAGCAAGTAGATTTTTAGCAATTTATAATGAATACAAAAATGCGAAACAAGTAACGCAAGAGAGAATGTATTTAGAAACAATGGAAAAAGTTTTAGCTGATATTGATAAAGTAATTATAGATAAAAATTCAGGTTCAGGAGTAGTACCTTACTTACCTTTACCGGAGTTAAAAAAATCAGGAGCTCAAAACTAATGAGATTTATCGTTCCTATAATTATTATAATTGGTGTTGTCATATTTCAATCTGTATTTATTGTTCAAGAGATCAGCCAAGCCATAGTACTTCAATTTGGAGATCCTAAAAAGATTATAACTAAAGCAGGTTTAAATTTTAAATTACCTTTTATTCAAAACGTAGTTTATTTAGATAAAAGAATTTTAAATTTAGATAGCGCTCCAGAGGAAGTGATAGCTGCAGACCAAAAAAGATTGATTGTGGATGCGATAGCAAGATTTAAAATTGTAGATCCTTTAAAATTTTATATCTCAGTTGGTAATGAAAGAGTAGCAAGATCTAGACTTTCAACAATTATAAATTCAAGAATAAGAGGTGTATTGGGAACGCAGGAGTTAGCAACCTTATTGTCAACTGATAGAGCAAAACAAATGTCTATTATTCAAAACGATGTAAATACCGAAGCAGAAAATTTTGGTATTAAGATTGTTGATGTAAGAATAAAAAGAGCTGATTTACCTCCAGCTAATAGTGAAGCTATCTATTCAAGAATGCAAACTGAAAGACAAAGAGAAGCCAAGGAATTTAGAGCACAAGGAGCTGAGATTGCACAAAAAATACGATCTACTGCAGACAAAGATGTGACCGTAATTTTAGCCAACGCAAACAAAAAATCAGAAATCATGAAGGGTGAGGGAGACGGAAAAAGAAATAACATTTTTGCTAGTGCTTTTGGAAGAGACCCTCAATTTTTTGCTTTCTATCGAGCAATGCAGGCTTATGAAAAAGCCTTAATAGGCGGAGAAACCTCTTTAGTTTTATCTCCGGACAGTGAATTCTTTAAATTTTTTGGAAAATCCACTGGAACAGACATCAAAAAAAGATAACTTAATTCTATAGTGAAAGATCTTATTATTGCTATAGGATTACTCTTTTTTATAGAGGGTTTGTTTATTGCCATTTTCCCAACAAGAATCAAAAGTATGCTTGAATTAATCAAGAATACACCCGAAAATAAACTAAGAACTTTTGGAGTGATATTTTTAGTTATAGGTTTTTCAATAATTTGGTATATAAAAAATTAAATGCATTTTTTCCAAAAAATATTATTAATTTTAGTTTTTTTTAAATTTGGTTACTTATCAAATGCTGGAGCTGTTCCAGAGTCATTTGCAGATTTAGCTGAAGAATTAATGCCCTCAGTAGTTAATATTTCTACAACTCAAACTGTAAAAACATCATCAAATCCATTTCCTTTTCAGTTCCCTCCAGGCTCACCATTTGAAGAAATGTTTAAAGACTATCAGAGACCAACGGAGAGAAAAGCATCCTCTTTAGGCTCTGGTTTTATAATTAAAGAAAACGGAATGGTTATTACAAACAATCATGTAATTGCAGGTGCAGATGATATTTTAGTTAAAGTAAATTCTAAAGAGTATAAAGCAAAAGTTATAGGAGCAGACCCCTACATGGATATAGCAGTTTTAAAAATGGAAACAAAAGATAAATTTAAAACTGTAGCATTTGGGAATTCTGACAAAGCTAGAGTAGGTGATTGGGTGGTAGCTATTGGAAATCCATTTGGATTAGGAGGAACTGTTACATCAGGAATAATATCTGCAAGAAATAGAGATATTGGAATGACGCGTTATGATGATTTTATTCAAACCGATGCTTCTATTAACCAGGGTAATTCAGGAGGTCCATTATTTAATTTAAAAGGAGAAGTGGTTGGAATTAATACAGCTATTATCGCACCTGGACAGTCAGGGTCAATCGGCATTGGTTTTGCCATTCCATCTAACGCAGCCTCAAAAGTAATAGATCAATTAGTAAACTATGGTGAAACAAGAAGAGGATGGTTGGGAGTAAGAATTCAAGAAGTAACAAAAGAAATTGCAGAAGCTGTTGATCTTAAAAAACCAGAGGGTGCTCTAGTAGCAAGTGTTGGTGAAAAAAGCCCAGCAGATAAAGCTGGAATTAAAGCTGGAGATATTATTGTAGAGTTTGATGGAAAAAGAATAGACAAGATGAGAACATTACCAAGGGTTGTAGCAAATACAAAAGTAGGAAAGAATGTAAAAGTTCAAATTTGGAGAAATAAAAAACTTATTACAAAAGACTTAAAACTAGGAAGGCTTGAGTCTTCAGAAGAATTTAAAGAAAAAAAATCTCAACAAAAAAGGACTGAAGAATTAGAAATTGAGAAATTAAAAATAACAGTTAGAGATTTAAATAAAGAAGATATATCTTCAAGAAATTTAAAAATTACCAAAGGGGTAGTAATAACAGAAATTTCAAATGCGAGTCCTTTAAATGGAAAATTGAATATTAATGATATCATAATAGAAGTTAAGAGAACTCCAATTACAAAATCTTCAGATTTAAAAAATGTAATAGAAAAAATTATAAAACAAGGTGATAAGAATTTACTCTTATCTATAATAGATAATAATAATCGAAGAAGATATATTGGCATAAAATTAAAATAATTTGTCTAAAAAAATAATTCTCTTAGCTGGTCCAACTGCATCAGGTAAATCAAAATTAGCAATACAATTAGCTATAAAATTAAATGGTGAAATTATTAATGCAGATAGCATGCAAGTATATAAAGAGTTTTCAATTTTATCATCTAGACCTAATAATAAAGAAACCAAAAAAACTGCACATTACTTATACGGAGTTATTTCTGTAAGAAAACATTTTTCAGCTGGAGACTGGTTAAAGCTAGTTAAAAATAAAATTAATCAATGTCACAAAAACAAAAAAACCCCAATAATAGTTGGTGGTACAGGCTTATATTTTAACACTATCACTAAAGGCATAAGTAAAATACCCAATATAGATATAAAAACCAGAAATAAGGTTAGAAGTCTTTTCAAAAATTTAGGTTATAAAAATTTTTATGAGAAGCTTTTGGATATTGATCCAAAGGTTAAAAATAGAATTTTACCTACTGATTCTCAAAGAATTCAAAGAGCTTACGAGGTTATTTTAAAAACAAAAAAATCATTATTTGATTGGACTATGAATACTAAATCAGATTTCATTAATTATGAAATTAAAAAAATTTTTATTGATATTCCTAGAGAAGAACTATTAAAAAAGATTTCTGAAAGAACAGAATTAATGTTTAAAAACAAATGCATGGAAGAAGTAAAAAAATTTAATTCACTTAAACTGAACAAATCTTTTTCTGCCAATAAATTAATTGGTGTTCAAGAAATAAATGATCATTTAAAAGGATCAATCTCACTTGAGGAATGTAAGGAGCTTATAAATATTAAAACAAGACAATATGCTAAAAGACAGAATACTTGGTCTCGAGGCCATATGAAGAACTGGAACAAGCTTTATTCTAAAGACTTTTCTATACTTTTAAAAAAAACTTTAAAAGTTGTCAGCTAAAACTTGACGGAAATCATTTCTAGGCTAGATTGTATGAATGCCTAAATTATTAAGTGGAGCAGAAATTGTTTTTAAAGCGTTAGAGGATCAAAAAGTAGAATATATTTTTGGTTATCCTGGAGGTGCAGTTCTTCCGATTTATGATGAGTTAAAAAATCATAAATCTATTAAACATATTTTAGCAAGACATGAACAAGGAGCTGGTCACGCAGCAGAAGGGTATGCTAGATCAAGCGGCAAACCAGGAGTGTTACTTGTAACTTCAGGTCCAGGCGCTACCAATGCTGTAACTGCTTTGACAGATGCATACATGGACTCAGTTCCATTAGTTTGTATTTCAGGACAGGTTCCAACTCACTTAATTGGAACAGATGCATTTCAAGAATGTGACACAACAGGTATTACTCGACCATGCACAAAACATAATTGGTTAGTAAAAGATGTTAACGATCTTTCTAGAGTTCTACATTTAGCTTTTGAAGTAGCTACCAAAGGAAGACCTGGCCCAGTCTTAGTTGATATCCCAAAAGATATACAATTTAAAAAAGGTAAATATAAATTTGCGAAAAATATCTTGAAGAAAAAACTTAATGGGAAAGTTACACATAAGCTGTCTAATAAAGAATTAGATGAGTTTATAAACTTGATGAAGAAATCGTCTAAACCAATATTTTATACGGGCGGAGGAGTTATAAACTCTGGCCCTGAAGCAAGTAAATATTTAAGAGAGCTAGTCTCTTTAACAGGCTTTCCTATAACTTCTACTTTACAAGGTCTAGGTGCATATCCTGGAGATGATCCACAATTTTTAGGAATGCTGGGAATGCACGGTACTTTTGAAGCCAACAATGCAATGCATGATTGTGATTTAATGATTAATATTGGAGCAAGGTTTGATGATAGAATTACAGGAAAGGTTGATGAGTTTTCACCTAAATCAAAAAAGATACACGTTGATATAGATCCTTCTTCTATAGGAAAAAATATTAAAGTTGATTTAGCTTTAGTAAGCGATGTTTCTAATCTTTTGAAAAATTTAATAAAAAGATTTAAAGAAAAAAATAAAAATTTTTTAAACTCAAATAAACAAAAAACATCTAAGTGGTGGGAACAAATTGATAAATGGAGAGAAAAAAAATCTCTTAATTTTATTAATAGTAATAAAATAATTAAACCCCAGCATGCAGTCCAAAGACTTTATGAATTAACTAAAGAGAGAGATACTTTTATTACTACTGAAGTTGGTCAGCATCAAATGTGGGCAGCTCAACACTATAAATTTAATAAACCTAATCGATGGATGACTTCTGGTGGATTGGGTACTATGGGTTACGGTCTTCCCGCTGCTATCGGTGTTCAAATAGCAAATCCAGGCAAATTAGTAGTTGATATTGCTGGAGAAGCATCAGTATTGATGACCATGCAAGAAATGTCTACTGCAGTTCAGTATAAGCTTCCTATAAAAATATTTATCTTGAACAATGAATATATGGGTATGGTAAGACAGTGGCAGGAACTTTTGCATGAAAAAAATTATTCAGAAAGTTACACAGCAGCCCTCCCTGATTTTGTAAAGCTGGCAGAATCTTATGGATGTGTAGGGATTAGAGCAAAAATGCCTGACGAATTAGACCAAAAAATTAAAGAAATGATAGATGTTGAAAAACCAGTAATATTTGATTGCGTAGTAGATAAATCTGAAAACTGTTTTCCAATGATACCTTCAGGTAAACCACATAATCAAATGATTTTAGGTCCTGAAGAAGAAAAAGAAATTTCAGATGAAGGAAAGATCTTAGTCTAATGTCAAAATCAAAGTCTGCATACAGTATTCCAGGAAAAATTGGAAAATTAGAACGCCACATAATAGTTATTTGGGTGGACAACGAAGCAGGAGTACTTGCAAGAGTAGTAGGTTTATTTTCTGGGAGGGGCTACAATATTGAGTCTTTAGCAGTAGCCGAGGTAGATAAAAAGAAACACATATCAAGAATTACAATTGTAACCGAGGGAACACCACAAGTGATAGAGCAGATTAATTTACAATTAAAAAAACTTGTGCCTGTTCATAAGGTAGCAGATTTCAAGCGAGGAGAAAAAGATATTTTATTTAGAGAACTTGCCTTATTTAAAATGCTTGCAAATTCAGCAAAACAAGAAAAAATAAAAAAAATTTGCAAAAAATTCAATCCAGTTGTTTTAGATAAAACAAAAAAATCTTTTGTAATCCAAGTAACAGCCTTAAGAGCTGATATTGATAAATTAGCCCTTGATTTAAAAAGATTAGGACTTATAAGCACTTCTAGAACAGGCTCAGTAGCAATGACGAAAGGTGCTAAAATATTTAATTAACTAAGGATAATTATGAAAACTTATTATGACAAAGATACTAACGCTGATCTAATAAAAAATAAAAAGGTAGCTATTTTTGGTTATGGAAGCCAAGGTCATGCGCACGCACTAAATTTAAAAGATAGTGGAGTTAAAGAGGTTATTGTGGCTTTAAGAGAGGGTTCTTCCAGTATAAAAAAGGCTGAAAGTGCAGGATTAAAAGTAATGTCATTGTCTGACGCAGCAGCGTGGGCTGATGTAGTAATGATGTTAACCCCCGATGAGTTACAATCTGAAATTTATAAAAATCATATTGAGCAAAGAATGAAAGAAGGGACTAGTTTAGCTTTTGCACATGGTTTAAATATTCATTTTGATTTAATCAATGCAAGAAAAGATTTAGATGTTTTTATGGTTGCTCCTAAAGGACCTGGCCATACTGTAAGAAGCGAATATCAAAAAGGTGGAGGAGTTCCTTGTCTTATGGCTGTACACAAAGACAGTTCAGGTAAAGCAAAAGAATTAGCTTTGTCTTATGCTTCCGCTGTTGGTGGAGGTAAAGCAGGTATTATCGAGACAACTTTTAAAGATGAGTGTGAAACTGACCTATTTGGCGAACAAACGGTTCTTTGCGGAGGTTTAGTTGAGCTAATAAAAAATGGTTTTGAAACTTTAACTGAAGCCGGCTATCCACCAGAAATGGCTTACTTTGAAACTCTTCATGAAGTAAAATTAATTGTAGACCTTATTTATGAAGGTGGAATTGCAAACATGAACTATTCTATTTCTAATACAGCAGAGTACGGAGAATATGTCTCTGGTAAACGGATAGTAGACGGCAAAACAAAAGAGAAGATGAAAGAAGTTCTTAAAGATATTCAATCTGGAAAATTTACTAAACAATGGATGGATGAGCATAAAGCAGGTCAAAAAAATTTCCTTAAAATGAGAAAAGATTTGGCTGATCACCCGATTGAAAAGGTAGGTAAAGAGCTAAGAGCTATGATGCCATGGATTGGTAAAAATAAATTAGTCGACAAAGATAAGAATTAGCCCAATCTGATCAAAAAAATAAACTGATTTTAGTATAAGTATTTGCATATTCTCGTTTTACTTGTAATATACGAACTCGGTATATGAGCGATAAAAACAGAATTATAATCTTCGATACAACTATGCGTGATGGAGAACAATCTCCAGGCGCGTCTATGAGTTTAGAGGAAAAACTTCAAATCTCTAGGGTGTTTGATGAGCTTGGAGTTGACATAATTGAAGCAGGATTTCCTATAGCTTCTCCTGGAGATTATGAGGCAGTAACGGAAATTAGCAAAACATTAAAAAAATCAATTCCAGCAGGTTTAGCTAGAGCAACTAAAAAAGATATAGATGCTTGTCATGAAGCATTGAGACATGCCAAAAATTTTAGAATACATACATTTATTTCTACAAGCCAACTTCATATGAAGCATAAATTAAATAAATCTCCAGAAGAAGTTTTAGATGCAATTAAAGAAAGTGTTTCGTATGCAAGAAAGTTTACTGATGACGTAGAGTGGTCATGTGAAGATGGAACAAGAACAGATATGGATTATATGTGCAAGACCGTTGAACTTGCTATTAAATCTGGCGCAAAGACAATTAATATACCTGACACAGTAGGTTATACCGTTCCATCAGAATTTAAAAAAATTATAGAAACACTAATTAATAAAGTTCCCAATATAGATAAAGCCGTTCTTTCTACACATTGCCATAATGATTTAGGTTTAGCAGTGGCTAATTCATTAGCTGGAGTGATGGCTGGAGCAAGACAGATAGAATGTACAATTAATGGAATTGGGGAAAGAGCGGGAAATGCAGCTTTAGAAGAAGTAGTTATGGCGATGAGAACCAGACATGATTTAATGCCATACACAACAAATATTAATACAAAACTTTTAAGCAAAGCATCTAAAGTAGTTTCGAACGCAACTGGTTTTCCAGTTCAATTTAATAAAGCTGTTGTTGGAAAAAATGCTTTTGCCCATGAGTCTGGAATTCATCAAGATGGAATGCTTAAAAACCGAAACACTTATGAAATCATGACACCAGAAAGCGTTGGAGTTCACAAAACTTCTTTGGTGATGGGAAAACATTCAGGCCGTCATGCGTTTAAAGATAAATTAAATGATCTTGGATACGTAGATGTAACTGACGACGTGATTCAGGCAGCTTTCGGAAAGTTTAAAATTTTAGCTGACAAAAAAAAACATATTTATGATGAGGACATCGC
Organism: Pelagibacterales bacterium SAG-MED05; assembly: GCA_014654415.1. Taxonomy (GTDB): domain Bacteria; phylum Pseudomonadota; class Alphaproteobacteria; order Pelagibacterales; family Pelagibacteraceae; genus Pelagilacustribacter. Next base: position 51,800 of record JACWDC010000004.1, read on the forward strand.
AGCGATTGTAGATGATAGTTTAGTAATAGATGATAATGTAATTAAATTAAAATCTTTGAAAGTTTTTGCTGGAACTGGTGAACCTCAAAAAGCAGAAATGACTTTAGAGGTATTTGGCGAGGTGAAGAAAGCAACTGAAACTGGAGATGGACCAGTTGATGCTATATTTAAATGTATTAAAAAACTTTATCCACATGAGGTTAAACTTTTATTGTACAATGTTCATGCGGTTACAGAAGGAACAGATGCTCAAGCGACCGTTAGTGTAAGAATAGAAGAAAAAGGAAAAACTACAGTAGGTCAAGCAGCAGATACTGATACTTTAGTAGCATCTGCAAATGCATATTTAAGTGCTTTAAATAAGTTAATTATAAAAAGAGAAAAAACCGCGCCAGACTCTAGTTTGAGCGCACAAATATAAAGGAGAAAATAGAATGTTTAAAGGATTAGCAGGTTTATCATCATTATGGTCTCAAGATATGGCAATTGACTTAGGAACAGCGAACACATTAGTTGTTTTAAAAGATCAGGGAGTAGTTCTAAATGAACCTTCTGTAGTTGCTGTAATTGACGATGGAGGAAAGAAATCAGTTCTTGCTGTAGGAGATGAAGCAAAAACCATGTTAGGTAGAACTCCTGGAAATATTTCAGCTATAAGACCTTTGAAAGATGGCGTAATAGCTGATTTCGTAGTTACAGAGGAGATGATAAAACACTTTATTAAAAAAGTTCATAAGAAAAATGCTTTTGCGAATCCAAGAATTTTAATTTGTGTACCAACAGGTTCCACACCAGTTGAAAGAAAAGCTATTCAAGATTCTGCTTTAGCAGCAGGAGCGAGAAAAGTGCAATTAATTGAAGAACCAATTGCTGCAGCTATAGGCGCAGGATTACCAATATCAGAAGCTACCGGTTCTATGGTTGTTGATATCGGAGGCGGAACAACAGAGATAGCCGTTATGTCTTTAGGTGGCGTGGTTTATTCAAAATCATTAAGAGTGGCAGGTGATGCTCTTGACCGATCGATCATAGATTATATGAGAAAGAAATTAAATTTATTAATTGGTGACTCTACTGCTGAAAAAATTAAAAAAGAACTTGGGACAGCTATTCCATCAACACCAAATACTTTTTTAATGAAAGGTAGAGATATTAGATCAGGAACTCCAAAAGAAATTGAGTTAACCGAAAAAGATGCTTGTGAAGCATTAATGCCAATCTTAAATCAAATTTTAGGTGGAATTAAAGAAGCTCTAGAAAATACTCCTCCAGAATTATCCGCAGACTTAATAGATATGGGTTTAGTTCTTACGGGAGGTGGAGCTTTATTAAAAAATATTGATAAATTAATCTCACAAGACACGGGTTTGCCTGTAACGATAGCGGACGACCCTTTATCATGTGTGGCTGTTGGTACAGGAAGAGCTTTAGAAAATGAAGAATTGTTTTCTACAATGCTATCTGAGTATTAATTTATCTAAAGAGATAAATGTCTTCAAGTAGAGATGATTTTGGTATAGCGTTTCGTTCGGCCCTCTTACAAAGAGGGGCTGCACAAAAATTTTCATTAGTTTTTTTAATATTCATAGCGAGTATTATCTTCTTTTTAGATGTTTATGGTTTTGGTTTTATGAAACCTATAAGATCTATTATTAACGATGGAATTTATAGAGTTTCATTAGTAGCTTCATCTCCATCTAGATTTATTCCCCAAACCACAGGAAGTGTCACAAATTTATTTAATATAAAAAGTGAAAATGAAAAATTAAAAAAAGCGCTAGAGGTTTATAGGCAAAAAGAGCTTAGCGTTGAATATTTAACTAATCAAAATAAGAATTTAAGAAAAATTTTAGAGTCAGACGAAACTTTATTTCAATTTCAATCAAATACTATTATTTCAAAAGTTTTAATTGACAAAAGTAGCCCGTATTTAAAATCTATAATTATCAACAGAGGATCTAGCTCAGGTATTTTAAAAGGTATGCCAGTTTTAGACAAAGAATATTTAGTTGGTAGAGTTGTAGAAACAAACTATTTATCTTCAAGAGTTTTGCTTTTAAATGATTTAAACAGCAGAATACCTGTAACTTTTGGCGAGGATGGAGTCCAAGCAATTTTAAAAGGTAGTGGAGGATCTAGACCAGTATTAGAATATTTACCAGAAGGCTATGTCGTTGAAGAAGGAATAGAAGTATTTACTTCTGGAAAAGATAGAATATTCCTTCCGGGATCTCCAATTGGAACAACAATTGAAAATGGAAAAGTAAAACTCTTTTCTGAATCAAGTCAACTATCATTTGTTAAAGTTGATCTTTCAAAACAACGTAAAGAGGCTTTTTAAATGTTTAGTTTTAAAATAATGAGGAAATTAATAAATCTTGGTCCACTTATTCTTTTATATTATTTATCTATAAGTGAGATAGACAGTCATTTTGAAAATTATTTTGAAATTTTATCTTTTAATATTCAATTAATCATAATTTATTTTTGGGTTTCAAAAAGACCAGAAGCCCTTGGAGGTGGCCACATCTTTTTTGCTGGCTTGATAAACGATGTTATTATGGGATTTCCCTTAGGTCTAAGCTCTTTATCTTATTTAACAGTATCGCTTGTGGCTAACTATGTGAAAAATATGACAGTTAACACAAGAATCACAACTGATTGGTTTACTTTTTTTATAGCAATTTTTTTTTCAAATTTAATATTTTTTATTCTATTATCTAATTTCTCAGAGATAGAAATAAACCTTACAGAGATATCGTATAATACTTTTTTTACTTTAATTTTCTTTCCGTTTTTTTGGTTTTTGTTTACTTTCTATAACTCAATTATAACAACTGATAAACATGCTTAGTACTGGCTCTGGTAACACAATTATAAAGTCTAAATTAATAAGCAGAAGAATGTTTTTATTATCTGTTGGTAAAGCTGCAGTTCTAATTGGAATTCTAGGTCGTTTGATATCACTTCAAATTAATGAAAGCAGTAAATACAAGACTTTATCTGATAAAAATAGATTTAGAGAATGGAAATTAGCTCCTGAAAGAGGAATAATAAAAGATTATTTTAATGAGGAAATAGCCTCTAATAAGCAAGTTTATCAAATACATTTAATACCTGAAAATGCTCGAAGTATTGAAGAAATATTTTTTAGATTAAAAACAATATTAAATATAAGTGATAAAAAAATATTTTCTTTAAGAAAAAAAATTGCAAAACAAAAACCTTGGGAACCCATTATTGTTTCTGACAACTTGAACTGGTCTGAGTTTTCAAGAATAAATTTATTTTTGCATGAATTACAAGGAGTAGAGCCTATTGTATCAGTTGCAAGAATGTATAAAGATAACTCTTCTGCTCATGCTTTAGGCTATGTTTCGCAAGTAAGTGCTAAAGATTTAAAAAATAAAAAATATCTAAAAACAATGTCTGTTCCTGGTATGGCGGTAGGGAAGACAGGATTGGAGCGTAGATTAGATGAAGAAATAATAGGTGAAGTTGGTTTTCAAAGATATGAAGTTAATGCCTTTGGAAAAAGAATTAAACAAATTAAAGTTGATCCGGGTAAAGCAGGAAAAAGTTTTAAAACTACATTAGATTTAGAAGTTCAAAGACATGTAACTGAAATACTTGGAGATAAAGCCGCATCGGTATGCGTTATGGATATTTATAATGGCGACATTGTATCTTTAGTTTCTTCACCTTCTTATGATCCAAATGCATTTGTTCATGGAGTAGATCGAGACTATTGGAATAGTTTAATTCAAAACGACAGAAAACCTTTAACTAATAAAGCTGTATCAGGTTTATATCCACCAGGATCAACTATTAAAACACTTGTAGCATTAAGCGCTTTGGAAAATAAAATAATTAGACCTTTAGATACTGTTAGGTGCAAAGGTAAAATTGAATTATTTGGTGAAAAATTTCATTGCTGGAAAAAGAAAGGCCATGGCGTAATGAACATGAGAACAGGAATTAAGAGATCATGTGATGTGTATTTTTATGAAGTTGCAAGAAGATTAGGTGTGGATCGACTATCTGTGACAGCAAAAAAATTTGGTCTTGGAAAAAAAGTATTACAAAATTTTTCTGAAGAACGCTCAGGAGTAGTACCCAACACTTCTTGGAAGAAAAAATATATTGGTCAAAACTGGTATTTAGGAGAAACATTGCACTCGGGAATTGGACAGGGTTATTTTCAAAGCACACCAATTCAATTATGTTTAATGACAGCTCAAATTGCTAATGGAGGTTTTGAGATTAAACCTAGAATATTATTTGATAAAACAAAAAATAATTTAAAAGAGTATTTAAAATTTAAAAATGAAAATCCTGGCCGACCACTACCCGCAGACTTAGTAGTATCTAATTTTGATTTAAAACCATTATTTAAGAATCAAGAAAATATAAAGATTATTAAAGATGCGATGTATGCATCTTCAAATGAACCAGGAGGAACTTCTTATAGATCAAGATTAGAAGACAAAAGATTTACTTTTGCAGGCAAGACTGGCTCATCGCAGATTAGAAAATTTACAGAAGAACAACGGGAAGCAGAAGTTAAACAAGAGCAATTGAAATATAAGAATCGAGACCACGCTTTATTTATTGCTTATGCCCCAGTAAACGATCCTAAGTATGCAATCAGTGTTGTAGTAGAACATGGAGGAACTGGGAGTTCAGCAGCAGCTCCAATAGCAAAAAAAGTAATTAAAAAAGTTTTAGAACGTCATAGCTTGAGACAATCTATAAATAATTTATCAGGAGATTCTATTTAATGTTTCAACCACGATCCATACAATCATCTTTGAGTTTTAAAGACAAACTTTTTTCTATTGATTATGTTTTAGTTGTCTCTATTTTAATTTTAGGGATTGTGAGCATGTTCGCAATGTACTCCACAGATGGTGGAGAATTTAAATATCATACAGAAAGTCATATCCTCAGGTTTTTTGTTTTTTTTTTCATGTTTTTTATTTTATCTTTTATTCAAATAAGATTTTGGCATACTACTAGCTATTTAATTTATATTGCTTTTCTCATTCTTCTTATAGGAGTTAAATATTTTGGACTAACATCGTCGGGATCCCAGCGCTGGTTAAATTTTTATTTTATGAATCTTCAACCTTCAGAATTAATGAAGATAGGTGTAATTTTATTTTTAGCTAAATATTATCATCGTATTCCAATAGAAAGCGTTAATAGGTTAAAATTTCTGTTTACTCCAATTTTTGTCTTAATTTTTCCAGTTCTTTTAGTAGTAATGCAACCCGATCTTGGAACTGCTATTTTAATTGCTTCAGGCGGTTTAGTAGTAGCTTGGCTCGCAGGAGTAAGAGTGAAATTTTTTGTTTATTCTATGTTAATTTTTACTGCACTATTACCGATTGCTATTTCTTTACTAAAACCATATCAAAAAGCAAGGATATTAACTTTTTTAAATCCTGAAAAAGATCCTCTAGGAGCTGGTTATCAAATTATACAGTCTAAAATTGCTATAGGCTCAGGAGGCCTTTTTGGCAAAGGTTTTTTGAACGGATCACAGAGTTATCTTGATTATTTACCCGAAAAACATACTGATTTTATATTCACTTTATTTTCCGAAGAGTTTGGTTTTTTTGGATCTATATTTATCTTGTTACTATATGGATTAATCATTTCAAGAATAGTTAAAATAGGAAACATGACAAGGAGTAATTTTGGAAAACTTTATTGTTATAGTTTTGCGACTGCATTTTTTATTTATGTAGTAGTAAATATGGGCATGGTATTAGGTTTATTGCCAATTGTTGGCTCTCCTTTACCTATTATGTCTTACGGCGGCTCTTCTATGATGGCAATTATGCTTGGTTTAGGTATCGCGATGTCTTGTAAAGTATATAAAGACATGCCAGTTAATTAAAAAAAACCTATAATGAGCAGAAATTTTTTTTAAAAAAGACTTGTTAATATTACTGATAGGTGATTAAATTATGAATAATTATATGTTCGGAGACAAGAAAAATAAAATCAAAGATACTGAAAGATCGCTTATAAGTGAAACAGTAAGCATTGAAGGAACAATTAATAGTTCTGGAGCAATTGATGTTGCGGGTTTAGTTAAAGGACCGGTAATCTCAAAAGAAATTGTTATTAGAGAAACAGGCTCAATTACAGGGTCAATCGAAGGAGATTCAGTTGAGATCCACGGTCATATGGATGGCAAAATATCAGCTGACGATGTAATGGTTGGCAGCACGGGCACTGTTAAAGGTGATATAGAATTTGGAAATAATTTAAGAACGGAAAATGGCGCTGATATAGATGGATACATTAAAAAAACTCATGGATCAAAATCTAAACTTAAGCCTGATTTCTTATTCAGCAAATCAAAAGAAGAAAAAAAAGCTAAGGAAAATGGAAGTCCTGAGACAGTTTTAAACAAAGATTCAGAATTTTTAGCCTAATCTACCGCACTATAAAATCCTCAAAGTTTGCATTATAATTTTTCTATGGAAAAATATACGTGTAAATCTGTAGGTGTTATAGGAGCTGGAATTCAGGGTGTTTGTGTAGGTCTTCAATTAATTAAAAAAGGAATCCCAGTTACTATTTTTGATAGACAAGATCCTTTGTCTACAGAATTCAAACCTGCTTCTTATGGGAACGCAGGACACTTTTCTCCTTATGCAGTTTTACAGTTTAATCGTACCGATGTTTTGTATGATGTTCCTAAAATGCTTCTTAGTTCATATGGGCCTCTGGCTTTAAAGTGGAATTATGTTCCAAGGTTGATTCCCTGGATAGTAAATTATTTAAAAAACTTTAATAAAAAATCAATGTTGCATACAGCAAAGTATATGCATCAAATTTTAAGTCTATCAAATGATGCATATGAAGAAATATTTAAGGAGATAGATACTACAAATTTAATTGACAAAAAAGGTATCATTTATGTTTGGACGAATAAAAATTTAAAAAGTAGAAAGCTAGAAATTAAAGTAAGAAATGATCTAGGTATAGAACAAAAACTTTTAACTAAAAAAGAAATTTTAGATTTAGAACCTAATTTAAATCCAGCATTTGATGCAGGCGTGATTTATGAAAAAGCTATGCATGCTAGAGATCCTCATGGGATTTTAAAAGCTATATTTAAACTTTTTTTAAGTAAAGGAGGAAAATTTATTCAAGAAAATATTACCAACCTTAAACAAGTCAATGATAACCAAACAAATATTAAATCAGATAAAAAAGAATATATTTTTGAAAAAACTGTAATTGCTTCAGGAGCTTTTTCAAAAAATTTAACTGATCAGTTAGAAGAAAATATCCCTCTAGATACTGAGCGAGGGTATCATGTTCATTTTAAAGATATGAATCATTTAATTTCTAGACCAGTAATCTTCCTAGATAGAGGCTTTGGAATGACACCAATGAATCAAGGATTAAGAGTTGTCGGCACAGTAGAGCTAGGTGGCCTCAAAAATCCTCCTTCCAAAAAAAGAATTGATTATCTTTTAAGATGTGCAAAAGAACTTTTACCTCAACTTCAAACACATGAGGATGAGTGGTTAGGTTTTAGGCCAACTTTGCCAGATTTTTTACCCATCCTTGGCCCCTCATTGAAAAATAAAAATATTATCTACGCATTTGGCCATCATCATTTAGGCTGGACTCTAGGTGCTATAACAGGCAAAATTATTTCTGGAATAGTTGCGGAGGAGAAAACAAATTTGGATTTATCTCCCTACAGCTCTAAAAGATTTAATTAGGAGTTTTTTGTCAAAAAATTATTTAGCTTATTTATTTCTAGTGCTAGCGGCATTATTTTGGTCAGGCAATTTTATTGTCGGAAAGTTTGCTACGTTATTTGAAATTCCACCTTTAACCTTAAATGTTTTAAGATGGATTTCGGTGTGGATTATATTAATTCCTTTCACTTATAAAGAAATTTATAACAACTTACCTTATATAAAAAAGAATTGGATCGTTATCAGCTTCATGGGAGTAATTACAATAAGCACATTCAACTCTGTCGTTTATTATGCACTTAACTATACACAAGTAATAAATGCAGTTTTAATGCTCGCAGCTATTCCTGCAGCAACAATTGTTCTTTCATCTTTAATGAAAATTGAAAAAACAAATATTTTTCAAATATTGGGATTGCTGTTATCAATTATAGGAATTGGATCAATAATTTCTAACGGTGATATTCAAAAAATTATTTCTTTAAGTTTTAATAAAGGCGATTTGTGGATGCTAGTTTGTGTAATTACTTGGTCTCTTTATACAACTTTACTTAAAAAACATAAATTTAAGTTTTCACAATTTACTTTAATACAGCTAATGGTTACTGCTGGACTACTTTTTTTAATACCACAATTTTTTTATGAAAAATCTATTGGTTTAGAATTAAATTACAATAAAGCATTTTTTTTAATTCTTTTTTATGTAGTTATGTTTCCTGCGTTAGCCGCTTATTACTGCTGGCAAAAAGGTGTTCAGATAATTGGCCCAAATAGATCTACCATGTTTGTTCAATTGATGCCTTTATTCAGTGCTATAATGGCAATAATTATCTTTAATGAAAAATTTGAGTCATACCATTTTTTTGGAGCAACTTTTATATTAACTGGCATTTATTTATCTAATAGGAAAATACGTGCTTAAAGTTGGAGTTTTAGATGATTATCAAGATGTATTTAATCAAATTATTGATATTGAAAAATTTAAAGAAAAATATGAATTTAAAATTTTCAATGAACCTTTTTCAACTGAAAATGAAGCAGTAGTAGCTTTAGAAGAGTTTGAAGCTCTTTTTATAATGCGAGAAAGAACTCCAATTACAAAATCTTTAATAACCTCTCTTCCAAAGTTAAAATATATTATGACATCTGGCATGCGAAATAATGCTATTGACCTAGAAACTGCCAAAAAAAATAAGATTATAGTCTGCGGAACAGAAATTAATCCTAATCCAGCTGCAGAAATTACATGGGCTTTAATATTAGGTTTATTAAGAAATATAAAACAAGAAGTTGATAATATGTTTCAAGGTTATTGGCAAACAACAATGGGCTTAGAATTAAAGGGTAAACTATTAGGCATTATTGGACTTGGGAAGATAGGAACCCAAGTTGCAAAAGTTGCAAAAGCTTTTGGAATGGAAGTTTGTGCTTGGAGTGAAAATTTAGATTTAACACACGCAAATAAAATAGGGGTTCTTCCAATGACTAAAGAAGATTTATTAAAAAATTCTGATATTGTTTCACTTCATGTTGTGTTTGGAGATAGATATAAAAATTTAATTACAAAAAAAGAGTTAGAGATGATGAAAAAATCATCTTTTTTAATCAATACCTCTAGAGGCTCAATCGTTAATGAAGGAGATTTAATTCAGGCATTAAAAGACGAAACAATTACCGGGGCTGGTTTAGATGTTTATGATAAGGAACCATTGCCTCAAGATCACAAATTAAGATTTCTACCTAATGCTTTGTTATTACCTCATATAGGGTATGTTACAGCAGAGAACTATTCAAAATTTTATTCGCAAATGATCGAAAACCTTGAGGGATGCTTAGAAAATAAGCCCTTAAGATTAATCTCATAATCTCTATCATTTAGCACCTTCAATTCTAGGTTGTATTTGATAAACTCATTTTGAGGCTCTGATTCGTTTTAAAAAAAACAAATCTATGCTTAATGATTGTAGGAGTATGAAAAAAGTATCTGGTCTTTTGACCGCATTATTATTATTTAGTGGTTGCGCCGAGACTATGGCGTTGCTTGGACCCGCCTCTACATCTTTAGGAGGAGGAAACGTACTTCGATCCACTATTTCATCAACTGTATCTTATGGGGTAAAAAAACAAACTGGCATGTCCCCGACACAACATGCGTTGTCTTATGCTGGAAAAGTAAATCCTAAGAAGAAAAAAGAATCATGCGTATCATTTCTTGAAAAAACCAACTCAGAAATATGTGCAATTTTGAAAAGACGACTTATTTTAACAAAATCTAAAATAAAATTCTTAGACTCTGATATCAAACCTGAATAAGAAAACTTAAATTTCATCTACCATAAGTTGTGTTAATAAAAATTTAAATAATCAAAATTAGCTTTTTTTTACAAAAGAAGCAGATATATAAAATCAATTAACACATACCAGTAAATTATGAAGAAAGTATTTTTTTTATTATCAAGTCTATTTTTGTTAAATGGATGTGCCGAAACAGTAGCATTATTGGGCCCAGTTGGGGGAGCATCTAATGGAAAAATGCTTCAGTCTTCTTTAAATTCAGTAATAAGTTATGGAGTTAAAAAACAAACAGGAAAATCTCCTTTAGAACACGCTCTTGCATATGCAGAAGAAAAAAATCCTGAGAAAAAGCAAGAGACTTGTATTTCTTTTATCAAAAAAACAAGATCTGAATTTTGTACGATTTTAAATAAACAAATATCATTAACAAATATTGCAGTAAAAGAGAAAACATTAGCTATTGTGAAAAAATATCCTAAAAATATTAAAACTAAAAATATAACTGTTTTGAAAAAAATTGTTAAATCTTCAAAAATAGAAGAACTAGCTAAAAATTCAGATATTTTTAAAAGAAGGTAACTTTAAGCCCTACCTTTTGTGATGGGGCAAAAAATTTAAGCTGCTAAAGCTTGTTTAATGTCTGCAATAATTAAGTAGTAGGAAGTCCTGAATTTTCCCAACCAGTAAAACCATCTGAAACATTTACACAATTGTAACCTTCTTCATTTAATAACTCGGCTGCGCTTTGTGATCTAATACCTATTCCACACATAGTTAAAACTTCATATTCTTGATTGATATTTAAGTCTTTAAATTCCTTAAAAAAATTTTCATTAACAATTCCTCCTCCAAATTCTAAGGATAGAAAATGAGCTTTTAATCCAATTTTTTCACCATCAGGTTTACCTACTTGATCCCATTCTTCTTTGGTTCTCACGTCAAGCAAAATACTTTTTGGATTATTTTTTATATAATCTTTTATTTCATGGCTTGGTATCTGTTTAATCATATTTATTTTAACCCCACCTCAAGTGGGGTTAAATATTTAAGCTGCTAAAGCCTGTTTAATATCAGCAATGATATCGTCTGGATGTTCAATGCCTATTGAAAGCCTAACATAACCCGGTGTTACACCAGCTGCCAACAACTCTTCATCACTTAATTGACTATGTGTCGTTGTTGCTGGATGAATCGCTAAACTTCTAGCATCTCCAATGTTAGCAACATGATAAAGCATCTTTAAATTGTCAATGAATTTAGAACCAGCTTCTCTAGTACCAACATCCATTCCAACTAATGAACCGTATCCACCCTTCATGTATTTCTTAGCTCTTTCTTTAATCTCACCTTGGTGATTAGTAGGGTAGATTATATTTTTAACTTTCTTTTGTGTTTCTAAGAAAGAGACTACTTTTTCTGCATTGCTGCAGTGTTGTTTCATTCTAAGAGCAACAGTTTCCAAACCTTGAATAATTTGAAAAGCATTGAATGGACTTAATGGAGCACCTAAGTCTCTAAGTAAAACCACTCTTGCTCTAATTGCAAAAGGAATGTTAGCTCCTGTTAATTGAGGAACTGCATCCGCCCAAATAGCACCACCATAACTTTGATCTGGCTCATTCATTAATGGTTGTCTTTTTCTGTCTTTTGTCCAGTCAAAGTTACCACCATCTACAATGATCCCACCTATGGAAGTTCCATGACCTCCGATATATTTTGTCAAAGAATGCATTACTACTGCAGCACCATGAGCCAAAGGTTTACATATTACAGGTGAAGCAGTGTTATCTATAAATAAAGGTATTCCTTTTTTTCTACCAATATCTGCAACTTCTTTAATTGGAAAAACACGAAGATAAGGATTTGGACAAGATTCACCATAGTAAGCTCTAGTTTTATCATCAGTTAATTTTTCAAAGTTTTTTGGATCTGCAGGGTCTGCAAACCTAACTTCAACACCTTGTAATCTTAATTGATTTTTAAATAGATTTACCGTACCTCCGTAAAGATCTGTAGAAGCAACAATGTTGTCACCAGCTTTAGCTACGTTTAGAATACAATAAGCTGATGCCGCTTGACCAGAACCAACTGCCACCGCAGCTAAGCCGCCTTCTAATGCAGCAACTCTTTTCTCAAGAACATCACATGTTGGATTCATAATTCTTGTATAAATGTTACCAAATTCTTTCAAACCAAATAAATTTGCCGCTGTTTCAGCATTTTTAAATTGATAAGAAGAGGTTTGATAAATTGGAACAGCTACCGCTGTTGTTGCTGGGTCGCTTCTATACTCACCACCATGCAAACCAATAGTTTCTGGATGTTTAAAATTAGCCATTTTTTTTCCTCCTTTTTAGTACTTCGACGATATGTCGGGCGTACAATATAGTTCAAATACCCGGTTTTGATTTGAGAATGTTTCAAAAAAAAACCACCGGCTAAAGCGGTGGTCATTAGACTTAGTCGCTTTAGCTGGACTTTTTGAGCGCTCAGCAATTTGAATTAAATCAGCGCTAAAAACACTTAACTACCTTTCTTATTTGCTGTCAAGTTGTATATAAATACTCCAATTTCAAGCTTTATAGCCTTACATACTGATACCTTTTTGCCTTGGAATCCTTTTGTTATTCTCGACTTTTTTGCTAGTTTGAGCTGTGAAAAAAAAATATTCAATTTTTACTCTTATAAAAAACTCTTTTTCCAATAATGAAAATTGGAAGAAGATGTGGAAAAGTCCGAGGCCTAAGAAAACCTACGATGTAATTGTAGTAGGTGGTGGAGGGCATGGATTAGGTACTGCTTATTATTTAGCAAAGGAACATGGAATAAAAAATATTGCAGTCATAGAAAAAGGCTGGTTAGGAGGTGGAAATACTGGGCGGAATACTACAATTATAAGATCCAATTATCTCTGGAATGAAAGCGCTAATCTTTATGATCATTCAATAAAGTTATGGGAAAATCTATCTCAAGAATTAAATTATAACATGATGTTTAGCCAAAGAGGTGTGATGAATTTAGCTCACAACGAGCATGACATTAAAGAGATGAAAAGAAGAGTAAGTGCTAACAGACTTAACGGACTGGACACTCAGTGGTTAGAAACAAAAGAAATCAAAAAATTAGTTCCTATAATGAATACAGATAATTTAAGGTACCCGGTTTTAGGTGCTGCTTTTCAACCAAGAGGTGGAGTGGCAAGGCACGATGCTATTGCCTGGGGTTTTGCGATGAGAGCAGACGAAATGGGAGTTGATATTATTCAAAACTGTGAAGCTCAAAGTATTAAAACAAGGAGTGGTAAAGTCGAAGGAGTTAAAACTTCTAAAGGTTTTATAAGAGCAAAAAAAGTAGCAGTTGTAGCCTCAGGTCATACTAGTGTATTAGCAAAAACAGCTGGTGTAAGGTTGCCATTACAAAGCAGACCTTTGCAAGCTTTAGTTTCTGAACCTATTAAACCTATTATCAATACAGTTGTAATGTCTAACGCTGTGCACGCTTATGTAAGCCAATCAGACAAAGGTGAACTAGTTATTGGCGCTGGAACGGATGGATACAATTCATTTACGCAAAGAGGAGGGTATGATGTTATCGAAGAAACAGTACGTGCCATTGTTGAGCTTTACCCAATATTTGGAAAGATGAAAATGTTACGTCAATGGGGAGGGATAGTAGATATTTGTCCTGACGCTAGTCCAATAATAAGCAAATGTGAAATTAAAGGATTATATTTTAATTGTGGTTGGGGGACAGGTGGGTTTAAAGCTACACCAGGTAGTGCAAATGTTTTTGCACACACAGTTGCTAATGATGAGCCGCATAAAATAAATGCTCCTTTTAATTTAGAAAGATTTTCTGATGGTAGACTTATAGACGAACACGGAGCAGCTGCAGTAGCACATTAGATATGATTTTAATAAATTGCCCATATTGCGGTGAAAGAGATCAATCAGAGTTTTCTAATGGAGGTGAAGCTCATGTAGCTAGACCAGAAAACTCTGATAGTCTTAACGATAAAGACTGGGGTCAATATGTTTTTTATCGGGATAATCCTAAAGGAATTTTTTATGAACGTTGGGTTCACTCTCACGGGTGTAGAAAATGGTTTAATGCAGTTAGAAACACAGCTACAGATGAAATATTAAAAATTTATAAGGTAGATGAAAAAACACCTAAAATAGATAGTTTTACCAATACTTTAAAGACTCCTTCAGGAGAACCAAAAGTTGGATCTGGAAATTTCACAGTAAAGAAATAATTTATGAGCGCTCTAGATAATAAAAAAAGTTCCTATATTAAAAAAAATAAAAAAGTATCATTTACTTTTGATGGAAAAAAATATTATGGCTACAAAGGAGATACGATTGCTTCAGCTTTATTGAGAAATAATGTTAGGTTGATTGCTAGAAGTTTTAAATATCATAGGCCGAGAGGTATATACACTTGCGGAATAGAAGAACCTAATGCGATTGTTCAAATATTAAATGAACATAACGAACCCAATGCTAGAGCAACTGTAAAACAAATTTATGAAGGCATGAAAGTAGACAGCCAAAATCGTTGGCCATCGCTTAATCTAGACATTGGTTCAATTAATAATTTGTTATCACCGATGTTTTCTGCAGGTTTTTATTACAAAACATTTATGGGTCCAAAGGGTTTCTGGAAAAAAATTTATGAACCAATAATTAGAAGAACGGCTGGGCTTGGAAAGCCACCTAAAGAATTTAGATCTAAAAGCATTCATCAAAATCATAATGTAGATATTGTTATTGTTGGAGCAGGTTTAAGCGGTTTAATAGCTGCGAGAAAATTAATTGATACAGAATATGATGTTTTACTTTTAGAACAAGATAGCTTTCTAGGAGGAGTGTTAAAAAACTCAAACAAAGTAGAACAGATCAATAATCAAGAAGTAAATAAATGGATAAAGGAAACAGAAAGACTTATTAAAATCTCAACAAATATTAAAATATTAAAAAACTCTCTAGTAACTTCATACAATTTTACAAATCATCTAATCGCTTTAGAAGATAAATTTGCAGGAAAAGCAATTGATACAAGCAAGTCCGAGTTAACTCTACACAAAATCAGAACAACACACACCATCTTGGCTAATGGACACATCGAGAGATTTATTTCATTTAGAAACAACGATTTACCAGGAGTAATGTTAGCCTCGTCTTTTGAAAAATATATTCATCGATATGGAGTTATCCCTGAAACCAACCCTGTAATTTTTACAAATAACTCAACAACAGTTACTCTTCTAAAATCTTTAGTTGACCTTGGCCATAAGCCAGTCGCTTATGTGGATGCTAGAGATAAAAATAAGATAGGAAAAAAACTTTTAACTTACTTAAAGAAAAACAATATTCCTTTTTATTTTAACGCAGAAATAGAAGGCTGTGATGGAAATAAGAAAGTTGAAACTATATCTATCAGAAAAAATAAGAACAAAATTATTAAAGTGAAATCTTCAATGCTTTGTGTATCTGGAGGAATCAATCCTGATATACATTTATTTACTCAATCTAAAGGACTAGTTAAGTGGGACGATAAACTTATTACTTTCAAACCAGATGTGCCTTTTCAGAACACTATCACTATAGGATCTGTAAGTGGAAATTATAATTATGAGAAAACACATGATGAAATTAATAATAAGCTGTCTTTTTTAAAACCAAAAAATATTGAAATGAAGATAAAAATTAATGACACCAACAATTTCAATATAAAAGAGCTTTGGGAAACGAGACACGAGAAAAAATCTAATTGGTCTAAATCTTTTATAGATTTACATAATGATGTAACCACAAAAGATCTTAAACAAGCAGTAGTAGAAGGATTTGACCGTATTGAGCATCTAAAACGTTTCACTACAAACAGCATGGGTACTGACCAAGGAAAAATTAGTAGTATTAATTCGTTAGGCATAGTTTCAAAAATCTTAAAAAAGGAAATTTCTGAAGTAGGAACAACAACTTATAGACCACCTTATGCTCCGCTTAGCTTTTCAGCTATTGCAGGAAGGAATACTTATGAATTTTACGATCCTCAAAGAAAAACACCTATTCATAATTGGCACATAAATAACAAAGCAATATTCGAAGATGTAGGTCAGTGGAAAAGACCTTGGTACTTTAAAGAACATGACTCAGAAACCATGCATCAGGCTGTACAAAGAGAGTCAAAACAAACAAGACAAACAGCTGGAATTTTAGATGGTAGCACTCTTGGAAAAATAGAAATTAAAGGTAAGGATGCATTGGAATTTATGAATCTTATGTACACAAATCCGTTCACTAAAATGAAACCAATGACTTCAAGGTATGCTCTTATGTTAGGTGAAGATGGAATGATAAAAGATGACGGTATCGTATGTAAATTTAATGATAAACATTTTATAGCAACAACTACATCTGGAGGAGCTCCTAAAGTTTTAGCTGATATGGAAGAATATCTTCAAACAGAGTGGCCCCATCTTCAAGTGTATGTGAATTCAATTACCGAACAGTTTACCACATTTAATATTAGCGGTCCTAAATCAAGAGATATAATGAGCAAAGTGTTTACTGAAGTTGATTTTAGCAACGAAAACTTTCCCTTTATGACTTTTAAAGTTTTTAACTACAAGGGTACAGAAGCTAGAATTATGCGAGCTAGTTTTACAGGAGAACTTGGTTATGAGATTTATATCACTCCTAATCATGGCTTAGAATTATGGAAAAGAATATTTCATCATGGAAATGTTTTTGATCTTGTTCCTTATGGAACAGAGACTATGCATTTGTTGAGAGCTGAAAAAGGTTATGTTGTAATTGGTCAAGAGACAGACGGAACCGTAACACCTATTGATCTTAATTTTAATTGGATGATAGGTAAAAAGAAAAAAGATTTTATCGGCAAAAGATCTTTGACTAGAAGCGACACAGCAAGAGAAGATCGAAAACAATTAGTTGGGATTGTCCCATTAGATAAATCTGAATTTATTGAAGAAGGACAACATGTTGTAGAACGTGAAAGATTACCAAATCCAATAAAAACACCTGTAGAATATCTTGGTCATGTTTCATCTAGTTACCACAGCCCTAACCTTAACCATTGTATTGCAATGGCTATGATAAAAGGTGGCAATAAATTGATGGGTAAAAAATTATTTATTTCTTCATCTTACGGAACTAAAAATATCGCAGTAGAGGTTGTTAGTCCTGTTTTTATTGATCCCGAAAACAAGAGGTTGACGTCATGACAAAATTATTATCATCACGAGACATAGATATTTCTCAAAGAAATTTTCAACAGATCATCATTAGAGGTGATGGAAAAGATCGATTTAATCAAATAATAAATAAAGAAATATCCATAATTCCTCCTTCTAAAAATCTTGAGGTGACAAAAGACGATAGATTCATGTTTGCAAAAAATTCATTTGATCAGTGGAGTTTAATTTATTTAGTAGAAAGAGACTACAAAGAGATTTTAAAATTTATTTCTAATATCAATTCAAATGATGAAATTCTTGCTTCTGATTATTCTTATGGTCAAGTTTATTTTGAAATTTCTGGTAAAAATAGAAATGAATTTTTAAATAAATTAACACATTTTGATTTACGTTTAAAAAAATTTCCAGTCTTTTCAATGGCTCAAACTTTAATAGCTAAAATAGATTGCTCGATCTACCATTTGAAAGACAGGTATATTGTAACTTGCAATAGATCTTTCGAAGATTATTTTAAAGAACGTCTTAAAGATACAGCTAATATTTAAAATGGAAAATTTAGTACTGGGTTTCTTGACTGGTGGAAGCCTAATATTAGCAATAGGCCCTCAAAATCTTTTTGTAATTGAGCAAGGATTAAGAAGAAACTTTGTATTTACCATCACAACAATTTGTGCTGCTTCAGATATATTGCTAATTTTTTTTGGCATATTCATTTATCATATTTTTGATTCTATACCTTTAAAAGTAGAAATAATTTTAAACTTTATACTAATTGTATTTTTAATTAATTATATCAAAGGCAAGATTGGTAATTTAAAAGAAAAATATAAAATAAAAAAAATAGAAAGATCTCAAAACTTTAAAGATATAATCTTAAAAACCTTGGGATTTACCTACCTGAATCCCCACGTTTATTCTGATACTGTTTTTATTTTAGGAAATTTATCAAAAAATTTTGTCTTACAAGAAAAATTTTATTTTGCTTTTGGAGCATCATTTGCCTCCATTATATTTTTTTATTCTTTAGGTTTTATGTCTAGCGCATTTGCTAATTTTATTAAAAAGAGAAATACTTGGAAATATATAAATAGCTTTATTATATTTTTTATGTCAATTTTAGTAGTCTATATTACTTATGACACCTTTATACATATCTTGATTGCAATACGCGCTTAGTATTAAAACCATAGAAGATTATTGCAAAAATGATTATAGCTCCACCAATTAAAGTATTAACGTTAGGAACTTCATTGATTCCAAACCACGGCAACCAAACCCAGAAAATTCCACCCAAAACTTCTGTAAGTGAAAGTAGAGTTAAATCTGTAGCAGGTAGATATCTTGATTTCATAGAAAATAAAATAAGTCCCGTACAAACTAAAAATCCATGTAATGCTGAAAGTGAAGAATTTTTTAAAGAAATAAATATATTACTATCATTGAATAATAAAACCATAATAGCAACAGCTGAGCAGAAAATTCCTGCAATAGCTACAGTGGTAAATTTTGGAGTATTCTTTCTCCATCTAAGAGAAACAGTAAATCCAGCAAAACCTAATGACGAAAGCAATCCATTAATTAAACCAAATAGTGTTCCTTCTCCTTTACTATCGAGTGACATAAATATTATTCCAGCTGCCGCAATTGATATAGCTATTAATGTCGTTTTTGAAATTTTTTCTTTTAAAAAAATATATGCTAAAATTGCAGCAACAAATGGCTGAGTAGCTAACATCATCATTGTAACAGCTGCGGTTGTTGTTGTTATCGAAAGTATAAAAGAAATGTTTGCAACACCAAGACTTACTCCCCCAATTAATCCTGATAAACCTATCTTGTTGTAATTAAGTATAAACTTTTGACCTTCAGCTAAAAATAAATAAATATTTAAAACTAAAAAAATCACAGAACCTCTAAAGAAAAGATACTGCCAAGGAATTAATTCTGCATTATCTATGTGTCTTACAACTAAGGGCCCAAAAGACCAAAAGATCCCTGCAATTAGAACAATTACTATAGCTGAACTATTTTTTATCATTAGCTGTATTAGATAAATCAACCCCTGTTTCAGGATCAAGTTCGATACCTAATGGAGTAATGTCCTTTGGTAGCGGTGTAAAAGTAGATTCAGGATTATCTTCATATTTTCTTTTACTTATTCTAAATAATCCAAACACAGTAATTATTATAAAGAACATAAGTAGGTGAACAAAGAAACCATTTGGACCTAAAACATTCATTAGTATAGAACAAATAATTGGACCTGCCATAGCACCTAATCCAAATATAATATTTAAACCAGCACCAGCTGCAACAAATTTTTCCTTAGGAATATAATCATTTACTAGCGCAAGATTAAGTGCAAACAAAGGTAGAGTCATTCCTGAAAGAAGAATGATAAATATAAAGAGCTTTGTTTTATCCATGCCAGTGCCTATTGAAAAATAATTAAATCTTATCATTTCCTCTGCAATTAAATTGTTAAAAGATAATCCTGAAGCTGAAATTGAAAGAATTGCAAATATGGATGCTAAAATACAGCATCCGATAATAACTAATCTTCTGTCATGTTTGTCTGATAGAGATCCTATAGGCCATTGAAAAAGAGCGCCTGAAAGCGTTACCGCAAATAACAATATAGAAATATCAAAGACAGATAAATTCATTGTTACAGCATAAACAGATAACATCGTAAACATTGCTGAAAAAATAAAACCAGAGCAGAATGTAGAAAAACTGCCGAAAGGAGAAATCTTATAAAGTTCTTTAATTTTAATAGAACTAGTTTTTTTAAATGTAGGAGGCTTACGTTTTGTAAGTAATATTGGAATTAACGCTATAGAAAATAATAAAGAAATTAATATAAAGGGTTCATAATTTTGAGGACCACTTATATTTAATAATAGATTTCCTAACGCAAATGCAAAAAAAGTAATAAACATATAAAGCGATAAAACTTTCCCCCTTGTTTTATTTGTGGCTCTATCGTTTAACCAACTTTCAACAATAATAAGTATTCCTATCATGCTAAAACCCGTTAAAAATCTTGCTAAAGTCCAAATTACAGGATCTACAAATACAACATGCACTAATGAACTAAGCGATGCCATAGAAGCAAAAGCAGCAAACACTCTTATGTGACCTACTTTACTTACAAGATTCGGAATTATATTTGCTCCAATAAAATAACCAACAAAATAACCAGACATCATTGTTCCAGTTGCGATAAAATTAAAATTTTCTAAAACAGCTCTGATTCCTAAAAGGTTTCCTTGAAACCCGTGTGAAATCATTATTACTGCAAAGCCTGTAAAAAGAGCCCAGGAATTTCTTATGATCTTTCCCATGACTCAAGCCATTATGCTTTCTTTAGGACAAAAGCAATAGTCTTTTTACATGTTGCCGTACTTAGGACCGCCACCACCTTCGGGTGCTACCCAGGTAATATTTTGAGAGGGTTCTTTAATATCACACGTCTTACAATGGATGCAGTTTTGAGAATTAATAACGAACTTTTCCTGCTGAATTTCATAAACCCCAACAGGACAATACCTTACAGCTGGTTCGTCGTATTTTTTTAAAGTGTAGTTAATTGGTAGATTAGGGTCTTTTAACCTTAAATGGACAGGCTGGTTTTCAGTATGATTAGTTCCCGTTAAATAAACAGAGCTAGTTTTGTCGAATGTTAGCTTTCCATCAGGTTTTGGATATTCAATTTTAGGCATCTGATTAGCGGGTTTTAAAGACTCATGATCAGCATGTTTATGTTTTAATGTAAAAGGTAGCTTTCCTCTAAATAAAATTTGATCAATACCAGTAAAGATTATTCCTAGTATTAAGCCCCAGCTAAAACTAGGTTTAACATTTCGTGCAGTATACAATTCTTTATAAGCCCAACTATCTTTGAATTTTTTTTCATAAATCGAGAGATCAGCTTTATTTTTAATGTTTTCAATTATAGATTCTGCTGCAATTATTCCACTTTTCATCGCAGTATGTGAACCTTTTATTTTAGGCATATTTAAAGTTCCCGCATCACATCCAATTAATAGTGCTCCTGGCATAAACATTTTAGGTAAACTCTGTATTCCTCCTTCAATTAAGGCTCTTGCACCAAAAGCAATACGTTTACCGCCTTCTAACATTTTTCTTATAGCCTTATGTGTTTTAAATCTTTGAAATTCATCAAAGGGAGAAAGGTAAGGATTTTGATAATCAAGACCAATAACATATCCAAAATAAATTTGTCTATTTTCTGCATGATAGATAAAGCTTCCACCGTAAGTTTTGTTATCTAAAGGCCATCCTGCTGTATGCATAACTAAACCTTCTTGATGTTGTTCTTCACTTACTTCCCATATTTCTTTAAAGCCAATACCATATTGTTGAGGATTTTTTCCTTCATCTAGATTGAATTTTTTAATTAATTGTTTACCTAAATGACCTCTACAACCTTCAGAAAACACAGTTATCTTTGCATGTAATTCCATTCCTTCCTGATAAGTATCTTTTTTATTTCCCTCTTTATCTAAACCCATGTCTAAAGTAGCTACACCTTTAATTGATCCATCATCATTATAAAGAACTTCGCTAGCAGGAAACCCAGGGAATATTTCAACTCCTAATTTTTCTGCTTGATCAGCTAACCAACGACAAAGATTAGCAAGACTAATGATATAATTTTTATGATTTTTTTGTACTGACGGTAAAAGCCATGTAGGCCAACTTAATGAAGAATTTTTTCCTAAAAATAGGAATTTTTCTTTTGAAACTTTTGTTTTTACTGGAGCCCCTTCATTCTTCCAATTAGGTATTAATTCATCAAGTGCTTTCGTTTCAAACACATTACCGCTTAAAATATGAGCTCCAACTTCAGCACCTTTTTCAAGAATACAAACATTTAAATTAGGATCGAGCTGTTTGAGTTTTATTGCTGTAGTTAAACCTGCTGGTCCTGCACCAACAATTACCACATCATATTCCATTGCTTCTCTAGCCATGGAAAGACTATATCAAACTAATTATTTTTGGATAGTATTCAGTTTGTTTAGCTCAGCTAAAAATTCTGGAAGGGCTGTAAATAAATCTGCTTCTAAACCATAATCCGCAACACTAAAGATCGGTGCTTCACCATCTTTATTAATTGCGACAATTATTTTACTTTCTTTCATCCCTGCTAAGTGCTGGATTGCTCCAGAAATTCCAACGGCGATGTATAAATCAGGAACTACAACTTTTCCAGTTTGGCCAACTTGATGGTCATTACTTATGTAACCAGCATCAACAGCTGCCCTTGATGCCCCAACTGCTGCATTAAGTTTATCAGCTATATCATTTATCAGTTTGAAATTTTCTCCACTCTCTAATCCTCTTCCACCTGACACAACTATTCTTGCAGTTCCAAGCTCTGGTCTTTCTGATTTAGTTTCTTCCCTTTTAATAAATTTGGAAGCACTAGGAATATCTACTGCTTCAACTTTTTCAATTAGAGCTGAACCACCTGATTTTTCTGCAGCATCGAAAGAAGTCGGTCTTATTGTAACGCATCTTTTTTGGTCGTTACTTTTTACCGTTGCAAAAGCATTACCTGCATAAATAGGTCTTACAAAAGTGTCTGGTCCATTTACTTTAATTATATCGCTTACTTGAGACACATCTAAAGCAGCTGCTACTCTTGGCATAAAGTTTTTTCCAAAAGTATTAGCAGAAGCTACGATATGGTCATATTTTTCTGAAACTTTTATTACTAAAGGAGCAAGATTTTCTGGAAGATAATTTTGGTAATTTGGAGAGTCACATACTAAAACCTTTTTAACTAGAGGAATATTTGCAGTTTCTTTTGAAACATTTTCACAACTAGTTCCTGCTACTAGGACATGTACGTCAGAGTCTATTTTAGATGCTGCAGTAATTGCATTAAATGTAAAAGGTTTTAATTTCGAATTATCATGCTCTGCTATTAACAAAACTGACATTATATTACCTTCGCTTCATTTTTAAGTTTACTTACTAATTCTGCTACATTTGCAACTTTAATACCTGCTTTTCTTTTTGGTGGCTCTTCTACTTTTAACTGCTCAATTCTATTTTTTAGATCAACACCCATATCTTTAGCATTTAACAGCTCCATAGGTTTTTTCTTTGCTTTCATAATGTTTGGAAGTGACGCGAACCTAGGTTCATTTAATCTTAAATCACAAGTTACGATTGCTGGTAAATTAATCTCAAGAGTTTCTAAACCTTCATCAATTTCTCTTATAACTTCTAGTGATTTTTCTTTAATACTTAATTTTGAAGAAAAGGTAGCTTGAGGCCAGTTAAGCATTGCTGCAAGCATTTGACCAGTTTGATTACAGTCATCATCAATGGCTTGTTTGCCTAAGAAAACCATATCAGGTTTTTCTTTCTCTACTATTTTCTTTAAAATTTTTGCAATACCTAAAGGCTCAATATAACTATCTGCCTTAACGTGAATTCCTTTATCTGCTCCCACTGCTAAAGCTTTTCTAATACTCTCTTGGGCTTTATCTTCTCCAATTGAAATGGCAACTACCTCTTTAACCTTACCAGACTCTTTAAGTTTAACAGACTCTTCTACTGCATTATCATCTGGGGGATTGGTTGACATTTTAACGTTATCAGTATGAACGCCAGAACCATCTTCTTTTACTCTGATTTGAACGTTATAATCAATGACTCTTTTTACAGCTACTAGTATTTTCATTTAAGCTCTCAGCAATTTATTTTCAGAATCATAAGGAGATTCTTCTACTATAGAAGCTTCATGCATTTTACCAAGAATATCTATTTTTAACTTTTGACCAACTTTAGCTAGTTCTGGTTTAACCATACCTAAAGCAATTGATTTATTTAATCTAAAACCAAAGTCACCACTTGTCGCTCTACCAACAACAGAGCCGTTGTCATATATAGGATTATTTCCCAAGACATCAGCATCAGTAACTCCATGAATTTCCATTGTAACTAATTTATTTGAAAAGCCTTTCGCTCTCCATTTATCTAATGCCGCACGTCCTATAAAATCTCCTTTATTTGGGTGAACAAATCTATCCAGACCTGACTCGTAAGGTGAATATTCAATTGATAATTCAGTTCCTACCAATTTATAAGATTTTTCTACTCTCAAACTATTCATGGCTCTAATACCATAGGGTTTTAATCCAAATTCTTTTCCAGCTTCCATTAATTGATCAAAAATATGATTTTGATATTCAATTGGGTGATGCAGCTCCCAGCCTAATTCACCTACAAAGTTTACTCTCATCGCGCTACATGGCGCTAAACCTATATTAATATTTTGAGCACTTAACCATTTAAATCTATCATTAGAAAAATCTGATCTAGAAACTTTTTGCATTAGTTGTCTTGCTTTAGGTCCTGAGACAACTAAAACTCCCATACTATTAGTTAAATTTTCGTATTGAACAGTTCCATCTTTTGGCATCCATTTATGGATCCAATCATGATCAAGTCTCTGAAAGGCACCTGCTGAAACTAAGTAAAAACTATTTTCAGCCTCTCTCATAATAGTAAATTCTGAATGAACTCCACCTTTAGTGTTTAAAGCGTGGCAAAGATTAATTCTTCCAATTTTTTTAGGAAGTTTATTTGCAACAAGTTTATCTAAAAATTCTTCAGCTCCTGGGCCTTTAATTCTACATTTTCCAAATGCTGTCATATCTAATAGTCCAACATTTTCTTTTACATTTTTACATTCGTTCTCAACATTTTTAAACCAATTAGATCTTCTAAATGACCAGTCATCTTCCTGTTTCTCTCCTTCTTTTGCAAAAAAGTTTGCTCTTTCCCAACCAAATTTTGCTCCAAAAACAGCTCCTAATTTTTTTAAACGATCATAACAAGGCGCTTGTCTTAAAGGTCGACCTGCTTCTCTTTCTTCATCAGGATAATGAATTGTAAATACATTTGCGTATGCTTCTTCATTCTTAGCTTTCAAATAAGATTTAGTTGCGTATGAGCCATATCTTCTTGGTTCAACTCCAAGCATATCAATTGTTGGCTCGCCATCAATAATCCATTCAGCTAGTTGCCAGCCTGCACCTCCGGCAGCTGTAATTCCAAAACTATGTCCTTCATTAATCCAAAAATTTTTTAATCCCCACGCTGGACCAACTATTGGATTTCCATCAGGTGAGTAAGCGATAGCGCCGTTATAAACTTTTTTTACTCCCACCTCTCCAAATGCAGGTACTCTTTTTATAGCCCCTTCAATGTGTGGAGCTAATCGATCTAAGTCTTCTTGAAATAATTCATACTCACTATCTTTTGAGGGACCATCAACATAACAGCATGGTGCCCCTTTTTCATAAGGACCTAGCAGTAATCCTCCGGCTTCTTCCCTCATGTACCAAGAGTTATCACTATCTCTGAGCACTCCCATTTCAGGCTTTCCTTCTTTTCTTCTCTTTTGAATCTCTGGATGAGGTTCAGTAACGATATATTGATGTTCAACAGGAATTACAGGAATATCTAAACCAACCATACGTCCTGTTTGCCTAGCGAAATTTCCACTACAAGAAACTACATGTTCACATTCAATATCTCCTTTATCAGTGTTAACTACCCAACCATTTTTTGTTTGTTTAATTGATGTAACTGTTGTGTTTCTATAAATTTCAGCTCCATAGTTTCTTGCTCCTGTGGCTAACGCTTGAGTTAAATCTGCAGGCTGAATGTATCCATCTTCAGGATGTTGTATTGCTCCGATTAGGCCCTCTATATTAATTAAAGGCCAAATTTCTTTTACTTGCTCAGGTTTCAAAAATTTTACGTCAACACCTATAGTTTTAGCTACCCCAGCGTATTGATGATACTCATCCATTCTGTCTTGAGATTGAGCCAAACGAATATTTGATACAACGCTAAATCCTACATTCTTACCAGTTTCTTTTTCTAAAGATTTATAAAGTTGAACTGCATATCTATGAAGTTGCCCAACAGAGTAACTCATATTAAATAAAGGCAATAAACCTGCAGCATGCCAAGTAGAGCCAGAAGTTAACTCTTTTCTTTCTACCAACACAACGTCAGACCAACCTTTTTTAGCTAAGTGATAAAGTACGCTTACACCAACTACTCCACCTCCAACTACAACTACTTTTGATTTTGATTTCATAGATAATTATTATATTTAATAGAAGACGATGATACGTCAAGATAATCTAACTTGTAAATAGTGGAAAAGCTGTGTTTTTATTCGAATGTTTTCAATTCTAGAACATTTCCATTTGGATCTTCAATAAAAAATGTATTTTGCTGAAATTTTGTACCTTTGAACCTTGTATAAGGTTTATCAATATATTTTATATTTTTATTTTTTAAGTTGGACTTAATCTGATTAAAAACTCCTTTTTCTAGGTGCACTCCAAAATGAGGAACTGGAACATTTCCCATATCTACCTCGTGTCGTTCTCTTGGTAGTTTCATTTTAGTTTGATGTAAGGTTAATTCATTTCCCCAAAAATCGATATCTACCCATTTTCCTTCCTCTCTATTTCCAGTCTTACATTCAAGAATTTCAGTATAAAACTTTTCTGTTTTTTCCAAATTTCCTGCAGGAAGTGCTAAATGAAATGAGTTACTCATAATTGTATTGAAATAAATCAATTTTAAAATGTTTCAAGTGGTCAATTTAGCCAAAGTGCGAATAATTATCATTAATGCAAGTTATTTAAAGGACAAATAAATCATTGAAAATTTAAAGCATCTAACTATATATATAATATGGGATGCAATAATCCAAAATGTAAATGTACTAGCTGCGTAAGTGATAAGTGTCCTTGCGACGGTTCGAAAGACTGCCTATGTACGCCTGAAGACATAACTTGTTGCTGTAACAAGTAATCAGTCATTTTAAATCGAATTTAATTATGAACGAATATTTAAACTCTATTATTAAAAGAGATCCAGCAGCAAAATCTAAAATCAGCCTGATACTAACTTATCCAGGTGTTAAGGCCGTTTTTTTTCACAAAGTAGCAAATTTCTTTCACTTAGCCGGATTTCATTTGTTGGCTAGAGTGATATCTCAAATAACAAGATTTTTTACTGGTATTGAAATTCATCCCGGAGCAAAGATTGGAAAGAATCTTTTTATTGATCATGGAATGGGCGTTGTAATAGGAGAAACATCAGAGATAGGAAATAATGTAACCATATATCATGCTGTTACACTTGGAGGGATTTCACCAAGTATCGATAGTGAAAGACAGAGACATGAAAAAAGACATCCAACTATAGGAAATGATGTTGTGATAGGATCTGGAGCTCAAATCATAGGACCTGTTAAAGTAGGTAATGGTTCTCTTATTGCTGCTAATGCGGTTGTTGTAAAAGACGTTCCAGATAATGTTACGATGGTGGGAGTTCCAGCTAAAATTATTAAATCAAGCAATCAAGGAGAGTTTAGACCCTATGGTGTTGATGAAAAAGTAAAAGATGAGTAATAAAGATTGGGATCCAAACTTAACTCCTGAACAAAATTATGTTTTAAAACAAGAAGGAACAGAGTCTCCAGGCTCAAGTCCTTTAAATGATGAAATAAGAGAAGGTTCTTACCACTGCGTTGGTTGTGGAACTAAACTTTTTGACTCTAGTTCAAAATATGAAAGCGGCTCAGGTTGGCCATCTTTTTTTAAATCTATACCAGATGTATTTGAAGAAAAAACTGATATGCATATTGGTTATCAAAGAACTGAATATCATTGTAGAAAATGTGGAGGACACCACGGGCATATTTTTGATGATGGGCCTAAACCTACAGGAAAACGTTATTGCAACAATGGCGTGTGCTTAATTTTTAAACCCAACAGTTGAAAAGTTATTCACTCACTCAATAAGTGTTTTGAATACAACTAGCTAAAAGATTAGAATTTATTTTGCATGTCAACTAGACCAAGGCAGCATAAATTTGTTAAACTTTCTTTTCACCCACCATGACAAGAATAATTGTTCCCCTCTCATTTTTTATAATCTTTCTTTTTTTATTTTCTAACGTTCATGCTGCACAGGCAAATTGGAAACCAGCAAAAAATGGAGATAAAATTATCTTAATTAGACACTCAAAAGCCCCTGGATTTGGAGACCCACCAGGCTTTCAAATCAAAGACTGTAAGACGCAAAGAAACCTTAGCAAGGAGGGAGTAGATCAATCAAAAAAAATAGGAAGATTGTTTAAAAAAAATAAAATTAAAATTGATCAAGTATTAAGCAGTCAGTGGTGTAGATGTAAAGATACTGCTAAGTATGCATTTAAAAATTATAAAGAGTTTTCAGCTTTAAATTCTACTTTTCAGTCACCTTATGACAAAAATGCTAAGAAACAAATTAAAGAATTGAAAGAGTATATTCAAAAATGGAATGGGAATGGCAGTAATTTAGTATTAGTAACTCATTACGTAATAATAACAGCAATAACAGATGTAATACCTAGATCTGGCGAAATTGTTATCATAGATAAAAATTTTAATACACTTTCAACTATTTTAACTAATTAGAAAAAAATATAATAGACAAAAATTGCAATGATCAAATACTCTATAGCTGTTTTTAAAATTATTAAGTTTCTTTTATCATTAAATTTTGAATTGATATAAAGACTCAATCTTACAAAGGCTAAATGAACTAAGATAATACTTACTACAATTCCTAGCAATGCTTGATAAAAAGAGAAGTTTTTTAAACCATACCAACAGGCTGCAATAAATGTTAACCATGAAATATTTGATACAAATAGAGTAATTAAAATTCCAGAGCCCTTTTTAAAAATACTTTGAGACTTAATAAATGTGTAAGACCACAAAAGGGTAAATAAAAAACCTAAGTATTTAATCATCATGTGTTAATATTGTAATTGCGAGAGATAGCAAAGGCAAATATAAAGAGATTATGATTATTAAGCTAACATTTGCTTTTGGCGCTGGATTTATAAGTTTCCTAACCCCTTGTGTATTACCAATAATACCTGGCTATATATCTTATATAACTGGAAAAAATTTAAATGAAATTGAACAAAATAAGAAAGCTGTATTAATTAAAACTATTCTTTTTTCTTTAGGTTTCTCTCTAGTTTTTATAGCTTTAGGTGTTAGCGCTTCCGCAGTTGGAAATATTTTATTATTTTTTTCCAATGAATTAAGGATTGCAGCTGGAATAATAATAATATTATTTTCTTTACAAATGTTAGGGTTATTTAATTTTCAATTTTTAAATCAAGAAAAAAGAATTGAAACTAAAGATTATAAGGACAATTATATATTTCCTTTTGTTGTAGGAGCAGCTTTTGCATTTGGTTGGACACCTTGTATTGGACCAATTTTAGGTTCTATTTTAGCTCTATCGGCTACTGAAGCTTCGATAAGTAAAGGTATTCTTTTATTGTCATCTTATTCATTAGGATTAGCAATTCCTTTTATTTTGTCTGGTTATTTTATGAGTAGATTTTTAACTTCAAAGAAAAAATTTAGTAAATATTATAATAGAGTTACTAAAACTGGCGGCACCATTTTATTAGTTACGGGTATTTTGATCTTAACTAATCAAATTCAAGTGATTAGTTATTATATTTTGACAACGTTTCCATTCCTAACTACTCTTGGTTAATGAGCGATATAACTGTTCTTGGAATATTTGTTGCAGATATAAGTTTTTCAGGAAATAAAATTCCGAACACTGGAGAAACAATACTTGGTGATAGTTATAATATTGGACCAGGTGGAAAAGGATGCAATCAAGCCATAGCAATTTCAAGGCTGGGTGGAAAAGTTACTTTTATCTCTAAGTTAGGAGATGATGAATATGGTAGGCTTGCGATAGATAAACTTAAAAAAGACAATATTGATACTTCAAATATAATTATTTCTAAAAAACATAAAACTGGTATTGCAGGTATTCATGTTGATAGAAATACTGGAAAAAACGCAATTACCGTTGTTAGAGGCGCTCCATCAAGTTTAACTATAAAAGAAATTGATGCAAACGCAATTAAGCAGTCAAAAATATTTTTAACACAATTAGAAATTCCAATAGAAGTCACTTTGCACAGCTTAAAAACTGCTAAAGAAAATGGCTTAATTAATATATTAAATCCAGCTCCAGCTTGTAAACTGAGTAATGATTTTTTTAAAATGATTGATTACTTTACTCCTAACGAAACTGAAGCAGAGTTTTATACTGGAGTTAAAATCAATGATGAAAAAGATGCAAAAATTAGTGCGAAAAAACTTATAAGCATGGGAATTAAAAAAGTGATAATTACTTTAGGTGAAAAAGGATTATTTTATTCAGACGGCAAAGAAGAAATTTACTTGAAAGCAAGTCTAGACAAAGCAGTTGATACCACGGGCGCTGGAGATGCGTTTAACGGAGGATTTTCATTTGCATTACTAAAAGGAAAAAAAATAAAAGAATGTTTAGAAATAGCTAACAAAGTTGCTGGACTTTCGACTACAAAATTAGGAGCAGGTGACTCCATGCCAACTTTTAAAGATATTAGTTTGAAGGTTTAAAAATTAAGCAAAGACCATTGTTGCAAAATCTTTTTCCATTTGCACTTGGTCCATCATTAAATACATGGCCGTGATGCACTCCACATTTTGCACAATGGTATTCCGTTCTTACCATTCCAAATTTATGATCCACTTTTGTTTTAAAAGCTCCAGGCAATGCTTCCGAAAAAGAAGGCCATCCTGTTCCACTATCAAATTTAGATGTAGAAGCAAAAAGTTTAGCTCCGCAGTTAGCACAATGATAAAAGCCTTTTCTATTCTCTTTATTTAATTCACTGGAAAAAGGTCTTTCAGTCCCCTCATTGAGCATAATATTTTTTTGTTCATCAGTTAAGTTTTCATTAAAAAGTTTTTTTGTTGCAGCAAAAATAAAGTTAAATGGAAATAATAAAGAAGAAACAAAAGATAAGCCTAAAACTTTTAAGAAACTTCTTCTCATTATGATTTTAAAAGTTTATCTAATTCGCCAGTTCGATTAGCTTCTTGCAATTTGTCATTTCCTCCAATGTAATGATCACCAATAAATATTTGAGGGATAGATCTTGCACCGTTTGTTCTTTGTAGCATTTCTTTTGCTTTAGCCGAGTCCTTCCATATATCAAATTCTTCTATCTCAATATTTTTAGTTTTTAATAAAGATTTTGCCGCTTCACAAAATGAGCAAGGATCTCCAGTGTACATTGTGACTTTTTTCATAGTTTATGTATATCAGTAATCTTAATTTTTTCCCTGAGTTGTTTTCGCCCAAGTTTAAATTTTTTTCTATGTTTAATGCTAGTATTGTGAACTCTTTTTCTCCAAAGTTTAAAAGATGAAGTTTTTAAATTCTTCCTCATTATCTTAATAACGTCAGACTCATTATTTCCAGTTCTCTCTTTGATTTCTTCAAAAGTTATTCTATCAGCCCACGCTGCCCAAATTATCCAATCTTTGTTATATTTTTTTGGTTCAGGATTTTTAATTCTAGTTTCTGGAATAAGACTTCTTTTTTTCATAAAAATATATATATAGTTTATTAATGTTTCCTGAAAATTACTTTATTTATATTCAACTTATAATATTTTATTTTATCACACCTGGGCCTCCTAGAGTTGTGATAGTTTCAAATACTATTAATTATGGTCTAAGAAAATCTGTTTGGACAGCTTTTGGTGATATTTCAGCCAATTTTGTTCAAGCTTCTTTAGTCACTTTTGTCATTGGCAGCTTGTTAATAGATAATCCTGGTGTTTACTTATATTTAAAGTGGGCTGGCATTTTGTATTTATTGTTCCTTGCTTATGAAACACTTGCTTTAAAAATTAAAAAAGCAGATATAAAAAATAAAGTTTTCAAAAGTAATTTATTAATGTTTAGAGATGGATTTTTGGTAGCAGGTCTAAGCCCTAAAGCATTAGTTTTTTTTGGTACTATTTTTCTTACTTTTATTAATTTTGAGAAAAATGTAATTTCTCAATTTTTAATTTTAATATCTACCTGGATGATTTTAGATTTTTTTAGCCTAATGATATACGGACTTGCTGCGAGAAAAGTTGCTCTTTGGTTAAAGGGAAATCCAAGAACTTTAAATACAATCTCAGCGTGTGTACTTATAATCATAGCCCTTTATGTGGGAATAAAAACATAAATTTTATTTTTTAACCTGTTGTTAAAAAAGGCAAAAGTTGCTTTAATAAATTTAAATTAATTAATTAACAAAGGGGAACTAATGAATAAAATAGCTAAACTATTTATTACATTTATTTCGGCTATTACTTTAACACTTGTAACCGTTTCAACTTCTTCAGCAAAAGTAGAAGGTGAATACATAGTGTTAGGTGCAGCTGTATCTCTTACAGGAAAATATTCTTCTAACGGAGTACACACTCAAAACGGTTATAACATGGCCGTTGAAAGAATTAACAGCAAGGGTGGAGTAAACGTTGGAGGAAAAAGCTATAAATTTGAAATCATTTATTACGATGATGAGTCAAATCCTAAAAGAGCTGCACAACTAGCTGAAAGACTAATTAAACAAGACGGCGTTCATTATATGCTTGGACCATACAGTTCAGGTTTAACGAAAGCTATCGCACCAGTAACCGAGAAATACAAAATTCCTATGGTTGAAGCAAATGGTGCATCAAGATCTTTATTTACAAAAGGATACAAATATTTGTTCGCGGTGTTATCACCAGCTAACCAATACCTTGAAGTAGCAATCGATCTTGCCGTTGAAAAAAATGGTGGAAAGCCAGTTAGAATAGCGCAAGCATTTGAACAAGATGCATTCTCACAAGACGTGAGACTTGGTATCTTAGATGCCGCAAAAAGAACTGGATCAGAAATCATCATTGATGACAAATTGCCAAAAGAGTTAAATGATATGGCCGCTACATTAGCTAAAGTTAAAGCGACTAAGCCAGATGTACTTGTTGTATCAGGCCACACTAAAGGCGCATTAACTGCTATCAGACAAATCTCTGAGATGAAAGTTGATGTTCCCATGTTAGCGATGACACATTGTGATGCTGCAAAACTTTCTAAACAACACGGAAAGAATTCAGAATACGCATTATGTGCTTCTCAGTGGCATAAAAACTTAAGCTACAAAGATAAGTTTTTTGGTGGAGGGAAAAAGTATGACAAAGACTTTAAAAAAGAATTTGGATATGCTCCACCTTACCAATCAGCTGAATCATCTGCAGCTTTACTAGTATTTAAAGATGCGTTCGAAAGAGCAAATTCTTTTGATAGAGATAAAGTTAGAGATGCTTTAAAAACTACTGATATGCAAACTTTCTATGGAAATATTAAATTTGGTCCTGGCGGTCAAAACGTTGCTAAGCCAATGATCTTATTCCAAGTTAGATGTAAAGGAGATACGTGTGAGAATAAAGTTGTTGCTCCAACTAAATGGGCATCAGACAAATTCTACCACCCGATCCCTAAGTGGTCTGAAAGAGGCTAATATCTAAATAAATATTTTGAAATGCCCCCTAAACTATAGGGGGCATTTCTTTTTAAGATTAGTTTTTTTTATGGATTTTCTAATATTCAAAGCCCCTATCTTAATGGTTCAAGCATCTTTGGACGGAATTCTTCTTGGAATTTTATTTGCTCTAATTGCCTACGGAATGGCCCTTCAGTGGGGAGTGATGAACATAATCAATATTGCTCAAGGTGATTTAGTAATACTTGGAGGTTACATTGCATACACCATGTATCTTGTTGGAATTCATCCAGCTTGGGGAGTTATAGTTTCTCCAATTATAATGTATTTTGTTGGCTGGGCACTTTATAAGTTAGTAATTAATAAAGTTGTAGATCGAGATTTATTTATTTCAATTTTAGCAACATTTGGTATTGCAATTGTAATGCAACAGTTAATGAATTTTATTTTTGGAGCTGATGTAGTTGTGGCACAGTCTGAGTATGGAACAACGATGTTATTTGACAATTCAGTAACCCTACCAAATTCAAAAATATTCGCTGCTTTTATAAGTGTTTTATATGCAATCGGTTTAGTCATTTATATGAAAAAATCTAGGCTCGGACGAGCTATAAGAGCAACAGCGCAAAATGCTAGAGCTGCAAAAATTTTAGGTGTAGATACTGAAAAAGTTTATGCAGCGACTTTTGGCATTAACGCTGCTTTATGTGGAGTTGCTGGAGCTTTAATTTCAATTACTCTTACCCTTCATCCTTACGTAGGACTCCCATATACAGTTAGATCCTTCATGATAGTTATTGTTGCAGGTTTAGGAAATTTACCAGCGGTAGCAGTTTCAGGTATGGGACTAGGACTTTTTGAGGAATTTGCAGATTATATTTTAGGAACAGAATTTAGAATTGGAGCAGTATTTATGCTCCTAGTTTTCATATTAGTTTACAGAAGATTTAAACTTTCGAAGAAAAGGGAGTATTTAAAATAAATGCATAAAATAAAAAAACTATCTACAGTAGTTTATGCAATAAGTATTTTTATTGGGGGATTTTTAGCTTATTTTGTAAGATCTTCTGATGGAACTGACGGTTTAGGTCGTCAACTTTATGACTCTCCAGGATTAATGAAAGCTGTATGGGGTGAGGAATATTGGGCAGGATTCGCTTGGTTTGCTTTTGATATGATTTATTTTTGGGGCGGAATACTATTTTTTGTTTATGTAGTTTGGAGAGATAAATGAATAAAGTAAAACAAAAAGATTTAATACTATATTCTGGATTAATTATTTTAGGTTTAGCAGCGCCTTTCTTATTCTCTGCTTTTAAAGTTCAGCTTACATATCTTTGCGTCTTGATCGTTCTAGCGATGACTTGGAACTTACAAGGTGGAGAAATGGGTTACAATAGTTTTGGAAATATTCTTTTCTATGGTCTTGGAATGTACCTAACGGCTTCAGTTCAAGTTGGAATGTTTTTTCCATTAGCAGAGTGGACAGAAAGCGGTGGCGAAAAAACATTCGTGCATACAACAGCACAATATTTTCAAGGAATAGGCGTTGGATTATTAGTTGCAGCTATCGTACCAACAATTGTTGCTGGTGCCATAGGTTACGCTATTTTAGGTTTAAGAGGTCATTACTTTGCGATTTGTACTTTAGGTCTTGGAATTGCGGCAGGTGAAATCGCCGGAGGTATAGAAATTATTGGAGCAGGTCAAGGCTTTACTACACCACCTTTTCCAGCAGAAATAGTTGATCCTGAAGCAAGAGGACAATTTTTCTACTTTTTAAGTTTTTTAGTTTTAGTTTTAGCATTTGTTTTTGTTAAATATATTTACGGCTCTAGATTTAGATTAATTTTAAATGCGATAAGAGATAACGAGGACAAAGCAGAAGCAATGGGAATTCAAACAATGAAATATAAAATTGTTGGTTGGATGTGCTCTGCATTTTTCTGTGGTTTAGCCGGTGGAATTATGGGTGGACTAATTGGATACATAGACTCTACCGATGTTGCA
Organism: Pelagibacterales bacterium SAG-MED05; assembly: GCA_014654415.1. Classification (GTDB taxonomy): domain Bacteria; phylum Pseudomonadota; class Alphaproteobacteria; order Pelagibacterales; family Pelagibacteraceae; genus Pelagilacustribacter. Next base: position 87,542 of record JACWDC010000004.1, read on the forward strand.
TTTGATGGAAGAGAGATGGGAGTATTCATGGTTTTAATGGCAATACTTGGCGGTAAAGGAACTTTGTGGGGACCAATTATTGGTGCAACTTTATTTCACTTCTTCAAAGAAGGTCTTTGGACTTTTATATTGGGTTGGCAATATGTTGCGCTTGGAGTTTTAATCGTTGTGATCGTAGTTTATTTCCCAGAAGGATTAATGGGTTGGTTAAGAGAAAAATACCCTGATAGATTTGGTGAAGTAATTGATGAAAAAGATCGTAAAGCACAGGTGGAATTAAAATGAGTATTTTAGAAGTTAAAAGTGTAAGCAAATCCTTTGGCGGTGTGCAAGCCAATGTAGATATTTCTGTTGCGGTAGAGCAAGGATCAATTGTTGGTTTAATTGGACCTAATGGCTCAGGTAAGACTACTTTATTTAATTCTATTGTAGGAACTCATCCAATAGATAAAGGATCTATTGTTTTCAATAATACAGAGGTATCAGAAATGCCTGTACCGGCAGTAGCTAAACTTGGTTTGTTAAGAACTTTTCAACAAACAAGAATTTATTCAAAACTTAATTGCGTAGAGAATATGCTCATAAGTCATAAGGCTAGTGACTCTGGATTTATTTTTGCAAAAATACCTTCTGAACTTACTGAGAAAGCAGAAAATCTTTTAAACTTTGTAGGCCTTTACCAAAAAAGAAATTTGAGAGCTGGAGACCTATCATTTGGACAACAAAAATTACTAGAATTAGCAATGGCTTTAATGAATGAACCTAAAATGCTTTTATTAGATGAGCCCACAGCTGGAATTAACCCTACCTTAATAAATGGAATTATAGATAGATTGATCAAAATAAATAAAGATTATGGAATTACTTTACTAGTCATCGAACACAATATGAAAGTGATTATGAGTTTAGCACAAAAAATTTTCTGTTTAGCGCACGGAAAAATGTTAGCAGAAGGTTCGCCTGATCAAATTAAAAATGATAAGCGAGTTGTTGATGCTTATCTAGGAGCTCAATAATGTCAAATCAATATGATGTTTTAGGTAAAGCACCTGGTTTAGAAGACCTTAATAAACTATCTTCGAATGATGTTCATCTAACTATCAGAGGCTTAAAAGCTGGATATGGAAAAATGGAAATCCTTCACAACTTTGATTTGACCGTGAGTAAAGCTCAATCATTATGCTTAATTGGACCAAACGGAGCAGGAAAATCAACAATACTCCATTCTATTTATGGCTTTACAAATATTTTTGATGGAAAAATTGAATTAGAAGGTGATGAAATTACAAAATTAACTCCTGCACAAAAACTAAGTAAGGTTGGTATAGCTTACATCTTGCAAGACAATTCAGTGTTTCCTGACATGACAGTTGAGGAAAATCTTTTAATGGGCGGTTATATTAAAGATAAACAGGACGAAGCTTACGAAGAAGCTGAAAGAATTTTTCAAAAATATGAAAGATTAAGAAATAGAAGAAATCAACCTGCAAAAGTTTTATCGGGCGGAGAGAGAAGATTATTAGAGATCTCCAGAGCTTTAGTGATGAAACCTTCAGTATTATTAGTAGACGAACCGTCAATCGGTTTAGAACCTAAATACATAAATATGGTTTTTGAAATTTTAGAAGATCTTCAAAAAGCTGAAAAGAAAACTATTATACTTGTAGAGCAAAATGCTAAAAAAGGTTTAGAGTTTGCTGATATTGGATATGTTTTAGTTTCTGGTGAAACTGCGATTGCAGGAAAAGGTGATGATCTTTTAAAAAATCCAGACGTTGGAAGATTATTCCTTGGTGGATGATAAATTCTAAAGTTTTTTTTCAAGGTTTAAAATCTCTTAAAGGCTCTAAAAGTCCAGCTATCCCATTAGCAGCATGTTTTGTTGCTTTAGGCGCCTTATTAAAAGATGCTGGTTTTAATTTACAACAAAGTGCTGCATCAAGTTTATTTACTTACGCACTACCTGGTCAATTAGTAATGGCAGAGTCGTTATTAGTAGGAGCCTCATTAGTAAATATATTTATAGCAGTTTGGTTAGTTAACTTTCGCCTTTATCCTATGACAGTTTCTTTGTTTCCTTTGCTTGAACACAATAGCCAACCCAAATGGAAATATTATCTATCGTGTCATTTTTTAGCTGTCACATCTTGGTTGATTGCAAAAGATACTTATAAAAAAATAAATAAAAAACATAGAATAGATTTTTGGATAGGCATAGGTATAGGAACCTGGACTACTGCAATATTAATGACAATGGCCGGTTATCTTTCAGCTGATTATCTAAACAAAGACATGCTAATTGGTTTAGCAATTGTTAACCCTGTTTATTTTTTTTGCATGATGATAGGAGCAATGAAAGATTTAAGCGTTTCAATCTCAGTTGTTGCAGGAACTATATTAGGCCCTTTAATATATTTAATCTCAGCAGAATGGGCTTTATTATTTGCAGGATTAATAAGTGGAACAGCCGCTTTTTTATTTGGAGAAAAGAATGGAAAGTAGTCAAATAATAATTTTAGCAATTATTGCAACATCTTTAGCAACATTTATCTCTCGATTTATGGGAGCCCTAACTTCAAAAAAAGTAAGTGTTAATTCCAAAATATTTCAATGGTTTAACTGTGTAGCTTATTCAACTTTAGCAGCTTTACTAGGAAGGATGATTATATTTCCTGCAGGAGTGCTTGCTGAGTCATTTCTTTTTATTAGAATAGTGGTATTAGCAATTTGCATTATAATCTTTATTTTAACAAAAAAAAATTTAGTTATACCAACAATTTTCTCTGCAGCCTTATTAAGTTTTTTAAATTGACGAATCTTAAATTTTTTAAGTAATTTTTCACTTTTTTGGTCTTATTTTAAAGTTCATATTAGGCTTTTCTTCATATTGCTAAGCTTTTTTAACTCTTATTTTGTATTTTTATCTTTTAAAATTGATAGGGTCTAATTAACTTTGGAGGGACTATGAGTTCAAAAAAACTCTATAACAAAGATTTAGCACCTACACCTAGTAATAAGAAGAACTGGGGTTGGTTTGAAATCTTTAACGTATGGGCGAACGATGTTCAAAGTTTATTTGGATATACTTTAGCAGCATCATTATTTATCGCCTCAGGATTAAATGGTTGGGCCGTATTTCTAGCTTTAATATTAGCTGGAGTATTCATAATGTGGCTTGTCAACCTTTCAGGTAAACCAAGCGTAAAACATGGAATTCCTTATCCAGTATTTGCAAGAGTAAGTATGGGAGTATTCGGAGCAAACTTTCCAGCAATGGCCAGAGGCCTTGTTGCAATGTTTTGGTACGGAGCACAAACATACGCAGCATCAACAGCTGTAGCTCTTTTAATTACTGCGTTAACAGGAAATCCAGGCACAGAAATGTTTCTTGGCATGACAGGAGTTATGTGGGTTTCATTTATATTTGTATCAGCGTTTCAAGTTTATTTATTTTGGCAAGGTATTGATCTTGTAAGAAAATTCTTAAACTTTGCTGGGCCAGCAGTTTATGTAGTTATGATTATATTAATGATAGCTATTTGGGCTGAAGTTGGTGGCAGTCTTCTTTCAGAAGTAGGAAATATATTCTCTAGCGGAACTCGTTCAGGAGGTTTTGAAGGTCTAGGATCTTTTGGAGCTTTCCTAGCAGTATTTTCTATTATGGTAGGATACTTTGCAGCAGTTGTAATTAACTTTGGAGATTTTGCTCGATTTGTAAAAAATGAAGAAGAGATGAAAAAAGGAAATTTATACGGATTAGTTGGAAACGTAATTTTCTTTTCTTTCATAACACTTATGATTACAGGTGGAACAATAGCATTGTTCGGAGAATATGTTGCACAACCAACTGATATGGTTGCAAAAGTAGATAATATATTTTTAACAATAGTAGCTGCATTTGCATTCTTTGCTGCAACTGTTGGGATAAATATGGTAGCTAACTTTATACCACCCGCTTACGATCTTGCTAACTTAATGCCAAGTAAAATCAATTTTAGAACAGGTGGATTAATTACCGCTGGTTTTGGTTTTGTAATTGGTGGAATGTGGGTAGCTGTAATTACTAAAATGGGAATATTTCCATTTGTAAACACATTAGGAGCAATACTTGCTCCAGTGTTTGGAATAATGATTACTGACTATTACATCATCAAAAAACAAAATATTGATGTGAACGCATTATTTAATGAAGGCAAAGGTAAGTATTGGTACAATGATGGATTTAATCTAAAGGGTATGGTTGCTTGGGTACTATCAGGCTACATAGCTATTGGATCTGTTTGGCCAAATATATTACCAGGTGGTCTTGGAAACTTCTTCGCTAACTTAGGTGGCGGTGGAGGTTATGCATGGATAATAGGAGCTTCTTTAGGAGCAGTTGTTCATTTAGCAATATCATCTGCAGGTAAAAAATAATTTAATTTAAAGAGCTCGCCGTAGAAATACGGCGGGCTTTAATATTTTAGCATTACTTGATTTTTCTCAAGTTTTTGAACTTTTAAATTATCTCCTGAACCTTTTCTATCTACTACTAAAAAATTCATATTCTCCGTTGAGATTAATGGAAAATGCCAAGTGCCAGCTTTATAATTAACCCCAAGTCCTGGCGGAATTATAAAAGCTTCAATTTTAGCTAAATCTGGTTTGTCTCCATTGGGTGCTACAAAAGATAAGAAAGTTGTTTCTTTCATTGGAATAAAAGCTTGGCTACCTAATGGATGCTGCTCCATCATATCAATTTTCATTGGAAATGTTCTTTTTAGTGCAGAGAATATACTTATCGTTGCCTCACCATTATCTTTTGAAGTATCTAAATTAGCTATACCATCAAATCTTTTTGCATAGCCATCATTAATAGAAATAGGTTTAATATCATCTGTTGTGATCAGTTCTCCAAATTTGGAAAAATTCTCTTTAGTTATTTTTTTTGGTGTAATCGTAATTGTCATTAATCTGTCTTTCCGAAAACTCTAATTCTAGAAATACCACCATCAGGAAATATATTTATTCTAAGATAATTAACTTTATTTTTTTTCATCAACTTATTTAAAAAATTATGTTTTTTATGAGCATGTAATTTTGATTTATTTAATAAAAGTTTCCAATTTTTTGATTTGTTTATGATCTTACTAGCAGATGATTTTCCACCAATGTATGCAGCTTGAATAGAGCATTGATCAGGATAATTTCCCTTAAAGTGATGAGTATCAATTTGTATTTTATTAATCTTAGCTGCAGCGGCACATTTAATTATTAGCCAATCAAAATTTTTACCTCTACTTCTTCTTGTCTCCCATCCATCACCCATATTTTTTCCTTGACCGGGCGCTAAAACATTTTCTGCTCTACCAAAGTGCTCATTGTTACAAGCAACTGGCACAGAGCCATTTAATACAGAAGTTAAATTAATAGTCTCATTTCCAAATTTTTTATTTTCCAACTCTCCAAATAATCTTAATCTTGCAACTCCACCATCTGGAAAAATATTTAATCTTACATGAGTAATAATTGAAGTCTTTTTAACATTAAAAAAATGATGTCTATTTGGACCTGTAGATTTTTTACTTAAAATATTAGTCCACTTTTGATTTTTATCAGGCAAGTTTTTTTTAGAAGAACAAACATCTAATGAAATTTTACTTGGTTGGTTTCCATTAAAGTGAGAAGTGTCAATATCAATTTTATGTATTCTTCCAGGTTTACCTAATCTTAAAATTAAGTAATCATGACCTGATTTTCTTTTTCTTCTTGTTTCCCATCCGTCCATCCATTTGCCTTTTTTATCAAACAAACCCTCTCTAAATATCGGAGGTGATGGATCTATTATTCTTTTAGCCGCTGCAAAGAATTCATCAGTTTTATAAACTACTTTTGTACCAAGTCTTGGTTGAGCAAGATCTATTAGACCATTCAAAATGATATTTTTATTTTTTTTCATTAATTAAATATTTGAGTAATTCTTTATCCAGTGTTTAGCAATATCTATTCTTTTACAAATCCAAACATCTTTATGTCCCAAAACATAATCTAGAAATCTTTCTAAAGATTTTAATCTACCTGGTTTACCAACAATTCTACAATGCAAACCCACGGACATCATTTTTGCATTTATTTCACCTTCTTTATACAAAACATCAAAACTGTCTTTTAAATAATTATAAAATTGATCACCATTGTTGAATCCTTGATTAGTTGCAAACCTCATATCATTGTTATCTAGAGTGTAAGGTACGATTAATTGTTTTTTGTTATTTCTTTTTTCAAAATAAGGGAGATCATCACTATAAGAATCACTATCATAAATAAAACCACCTTCATTCATTACCAAGTCCCTTGTGTTTGGACTACATCTACCTGTGTACCAACCTAATGGTCGTTCACCGAAGATCTTTTTAATAGTTTTAATTGCACGATCCATATGTTTTTTTTCCACGGACTTGCTAATATTTTGATAATCAATCCATCTCCATCCATGACAAGCAATTTCGTAATCTGCATCTTTTATTGCTTTGCAAACTTCAGGATTTCTTTCTAGAGCCATAGCAACGGCAAAAATAGTTAATGGTATTTTCTTTTTTTGAAACAATTCATGTATTCTCCAAAAACCTCTTTTAGAACCATACTCATAAAGAGACTCCATGCTTATATGTCGTCCTTTAATTGGTTGAGCTCCAATTATTTCTGATAGAAAAGTTTCTGAATGTTTATCGCCATGTAATATTGAATTTTCAGCTCCTTCCTCATAATTTAATACAATTTGAAGGGCTAGTTTTGCATTATTTGGCCAAACAACTTTGATTTTTTTTGCACCATAACCAATCATGTCTCTTGGATATTTTTTAACCATAACCTATTATACACGTAAATTATGAGCTTTACTATTAATAGTCATGAGAAAACAAACAGAGTTCAAGTCCTTAATATTAAGAACGAAGATTTAGAAAGATTAGTTTTTCCATTCAAGAAACATACTATTACCTCTCTAGAGTACAAACCTTTCTCGAGATTTACTTTAGCAAAAAGTTTAGACGAAGTTTTTGAAAATAGATTAGGCAAGACATTAGTAAAAATATTAAATGACAGAGAAACAGGCACAGTTGTTATTAAGCCGGAAATTAGCAATAAAAAATTTGATAAAGATTTTCTTGTAAAATTATCTACAGGATTTGCATATTTGGTAGGTAATCCAAATTTTGACTCCATGACAGATAAATATTATGCAAGATTTTATGTAAAACACCAAGATTCCAGTGACTCATATCTACGAAAAGCCTACACAAATTTAGATCTTCACACTGATGGCACTTATGTAAAAGAAAAGACTGATTGGTTAATTATGACTAAAATGGAAGAACAGGGAGTTTCTGGAGGTGAAAGCGTTATTTTACATTTAGATGACTGGGAACATTTAGATGAACTAAGCAACAATCCTGCGGGACAACAAAATTTTACCTGGGGATCTCCAAAAAGCAAAAACATTGAATACAAAGTTGAACACCCTATATTTAAAAAAGATAAGAACGGTAAACCTATTATTTCTTACATAGATCAATTTCCAGAACCAAAAAATATGGAACAAGGTTTGTTTTTACAAAGACTTTCTGATTGTCTCGAAGAAAGTAAAAATAAGATTGAATTTCCACTGCCGGTAGGTTCAACTATATTCTCTAATAATTATTTTTGGCTTCATGGAAGAAAGCCATTCAAAGAAAACAGCAATTTGAGCCGAGAATTGCTAAGAATTAGAGGAACTTTTTTCAATTAAGACTAGTTGACTCTGATCTGTCATTCATTTTTAATAACCCTTTAATTAATTAATTAACAGAGGAAAATAATATGTTTAATAATTTGAAAAAATTAATTAGCTTAGTTTTTGCTACTGTTCTTTTAACTTCAATCTCATCAACCAGTTTTGCAATCGATAAGTTACACTTCATTATCGGCGGTGGTGCTGGTGGTGGTTGGGATGGAACTGCTAGAGGAACTGGAGAAGCTTTAACAAAAGCTGGTTTTCTAAAAAGTGCTTCATTTGAAAATATGTCAGGTGGTGGTGGAGGAAAAGCTCTATCTTACATAATTAATTCGAAGCCAGAAGGAACTGTGTTAGTTCAATCAACTCCTTTAGTTTTAAGATCAATCACAAGACACAAAGGTTACGTAGCTGGAGCTGGAGTTTTATCTTATAAAGATGTTAAACCGATTGCAGGTGTAATTGGTGACTACGGCGCAATAGCTGTAGCTAAAAACTCGCCTTACAAAACATTTAAAGATGTAGTGGATGCTTACAATGCAAATCCTAAGTCAATTAAAATGGCTGGTGGTTCTGTAAGAGGAAGTATGGATCATTTAATTGGAGCGCTTGCATTTAAAAAAGCGGGTGCTGATGCAAATAAAGTTGTTTACGTTCCTTACGATGCTGGTGGAAAAGCTTTAGCTGGACTTTTATCTGGTGAGACTCAAATTCTTTCAACTGGTTTGGGAGAAGTTATGGGAGCAAGAGACCAAGTAAGAATTATTGGTATTACTGCACCTAGCAGAGTCGGCGATGCCCCAGAAGTTCCTACACTTAAAGAACAAGGATTTGATGTTCAGTTTGTTAACTGGAGAGGATTCTTTGCCCCTAAAAGCATGAGTTCAGGTGATGTTAAGAAGATTGCTAAAATGTTAGGTGATGTTCAAAAAACACCAGAGTGGGAGACAGTAAGAAAAAGAAATGCTTGGGTTAATATTTACAATCCAGGAAGAAAATTTGACAGTTTCTTAAAAAAACAAACAAAAGAAATGACAAATTTAATGAAAGAACTAGGAGTAATTTAGTTTAACTAAATACTTTAAAACTTATAGGGAGAGCAGTGAAAATTAACTCAGTAAAAATTATCTCACTGCTCTTCTTTATTTTATCAGCCTTTTATTTATACACAGCATATCAAATACAAGTTTTTTCCTTCGATGAAGATGCTCCTTTTAATGCCAAAACTTTTCCAATTTATTTAGGTTATACAGGAATGTTTTTTGCTGGATTGAAAATAGTTTTGCCAGATCGTAAGCCTATAAAAGTAGATCCTACAAATTTAGAATTTAAAAAAACTATCTTATTAGTAATAACTATAATAATCTATGGAGCAACTATACTTAAAGTTGGTTTCTTCTTATCTACATCTTTATTTTTAGTTTTTTCTTATTATTTTTTAGGAGAGAGAAGATGGAAATACATTATAATTTTTTCTTTTCCGTTCGTAGGAATATTTATGTATTTACTTCATGGAGTATTACAAGTTTATCTTAGAGACCCACTATTAAAATATATTGGAATTATGGGATGATAGAAGGAATCTTAATTGGAATAAAAACTGCTTTATCTTTTCAAAACCTACTAATGGTAATGATTGGTTGCTTTGCAGGAACCATTATTGGAATGCTTCCAGGTCTAGGCCCAATGACGGCAATAGCATTAATGATACCCATCACCTATGGTTTTGACCCAGCTACAGGTTTAATTCTAATGGCAGGCGTTTATTATGGAGCAGTCTTTGGCGGATCAACTTCATCTATTTTAATTAATGCACCCGGTGTCCCTGGGACAGTCGCAACTTCATTTGATGGTTACCCTATGGCTCAACAAGGTAAAGCCGGTAAAGCTCTAGCCATAGCAGCTTATAGTTCTTTTGCAGGAGGAACCATTGCAGCAATATTTTTACTAATTGCTGCTCCAAGTTTATCTAAAGTAAGTTTATCTTTTAGATCTCCAGATTATTTTGGTTTGATGATTTTAGGTTTAACAGCAGTTGCAGCATTTTCATCAAAAGGCAATTTTTTAAAAGCTATGATGATGTGTGTTTTTGGTTTGATGCTGGCATCTGTAGGTCAAGATACTTTATCAGATATTCCAAGATTTACTTTTAATACCATGAATTTATCAGATGGAATTAGCTTCGTTTTAGTAGTTATGGCTACATTTGCTATGAGCGAGGCTTTGACAATAATTCTTAAAGGAAACGATCCAGCAAAAGCAGCTAAACAAATTTCTTTAACAGAATTAGGTTCTATAAAACTTGATAAGAATGAGACTAAAAAAATGGTTAAAACAATTCCAAGATCATCTATTCTAGGTTTTATAGTGGGAGTTTTGCCTGGAGCTGGAGCTACTATTGCATCTTTTTTAGCTTATGGAATGGAAAGAAATTTTGTAGATGAAGAAGAAAAACAAAAATTTGGTAAAGGCAGTGTCCAAGGACTATCAGCACCAGAGACCGCAAATAATGCAGCATGTTCAGGAGCTTTTGTTCCTTTATTAACTTTAGGAATACCAGGAAGCGGAACAACGGCAGTAATGTTGGGAGCTTTATTAGGATTTGGTATTCAACCTGGCCCAAGACTTTATGAAACTAATCCTGAAATTTTTTGGTCAGTTATAATGTCAATGTATATAGGAATGGTAGTTTTGCTAATACTAAACCTTCCTTTAATTCCTTACATTGCAAGAATACTTGCTGTTCCAAGAACCTTTTTAATTCCAATGATTTTATTTTTTTCAGTTACTGGAATTTATTTAATGTCATTTAACAATTTTGATATTTTTTTAATGATTGGGATTGCTGTCGTAGCAACTATTCTACGGCTTTATGATTTTCCAATGCCTCCGCTTATTCTTGCTTTTGTTCTTGGAGGATTAATGGAAGAGAATCTTCGAAGGTCTCTTTTAATTAGTGACGGATCATGGTCATTTTTGTGGAATAGACCACTTACAGTTGTAATTATGCTTGTTATTATACTCATCATTTTATGGCAAATTTACTCAGGTTTTATAAAGAAAAAAGTGTGACATTTTTTCAACACCATAAAAAGAAAGATCTTACATTAGTTGATTAACCTTAATTTCCTTGGTTATTTCAAGGATAAAGTGTTAAGAATCCACCTTAAGTAGATATATATATTTAATTTAAAGGAAAATTATGAAAAAAATTATTGCAATACTAACACCTTTATTTTTACTTGTTTCAATTACAGCTAAAGCTGAGGTTGGAATGGGAATATCAGGCGCACTGCACAGCTTTGATGCTTCTGGTACTGAAACTACAAGATCTAGTTTACAGAAAAATAGCGGCAGTCATACACACGATGTTATGGTTCCTGAACTTTTTGTTGAAGCGATTGGCGACAATGGATTTGCTCTAGGATTTAGTTTTATCCCATCTAGAGAAATGGGAAGTAAATCAAGAACTGACTCGAACGACGATGGAGACAGCGGAACGTATACAGCAAAAGCAGAGTTATCAAATGTAGCTAAAGTTTACGCTGATATACCTCTAGGAAGTTACCCAGTTTATGTTCATTTAGGCATTCAAAACGTAACATTGAAGACGCTTGAATCATTAAACTCTGGTACAACTTATCCAGATGAAGATTTAATGGGAATAACTTACGGAATAGGTCACAAGGGTGATTTGCCTTTTGGTGACAGCTTATATTATAAACTAGAAGTATCGCATACTGAGTTTGACACTTATAGTCACTCTGTTTCTACAGGAAACAAACTTGTAGCAGATTTTGACGATACAGCTGGTAGAATTTCTATAGGATATAAATTTTAATTAATTAAAAATTAAAAAAAAATTAAACCCGCAAATTTATTTGCGGGTTTTTTTTGTCACAATCTTACGTATTTCTTTTTTCTATCAATCGACCACTCTCTCGGTCCATGAACAGCTATAAACAAGAAACCTCCAGCTAAAGCAAAGTTTTTAAAAAAGGCAATCGTTTGCATTTGATTAGCGAAATCTAAATGAAAAACCACAGCCGTAACTATAGAGAATATTGCTAATATTATTGCTGATACTTGAGCTTGATAACCAATTATTATTAAAATAGGAAAAATAATTTCTAAAGCAATTGTTGGCCCTAATAAAAATCCAGGTACACCATACCCCTCCATCCATACAACAGTATTTCCGTAATTAAAAACCTTATTGTATCCTGACAGTAAAAAGATTGAAGAAATAAAGATTCTACCTATAAGGTCAAAAAAATTGGCCATAAATTATTTAATCCTATAGTAAAACTAAAGTCAAAAACAAGATAGTTTAAATTAGGTTTTTTTTTCTATGATTCTTAGCATTAATGGAACAATAAATAGTATCATTAATAACCTGATTATATGGTGAAAAGATACAAATTCTGGATCAAGATCAAAAAAGATTGCTATAACTGCTACTTCATAAATACCACCAGGGCAGAAAGAGAGAAGAAGAGTAAAGAAATTTTTATCAATAATTAAGCTTGCAGTAAAAGCAGCTAGCAAACCCAAGACAACTAGTAAAAATGTTGCAACAAAACTGTGTACAGCATTACGAGCTATTTCACCAAAAGTTTTGTCAGCAAATCGACATCCGACCGAAGCTCCAAGAATAAGCAAACAGTAATCAATTATATTTGGTGGAAATTGATAAACAGCAATTTCTGAAATCTGTAAAAACCCACTAGCAAATAGAGTTCCAGACAATAAAGCTGCTGGAATTCTAAATTTATCAAAAACAATAATTAAAATAATTGACGATACGATTAGCAGAATTAAGTGAAAAATATTTTGATCTTCGATTACTTCTTTAGTAATTTTGACGCTCTCAACATCATAAAAGCTATTAACGATAAATGGAAAAATGGTAATAATTATTATTAATCTAATTAAATGAGAAGTAGCTACCTGACTCAAATCAGACTTTTCGTCTTCAGCTAAAATCATTAAAGGACCCAAAGCTCCGGGTGCAGCAGAAAAAATTGAAGTTTTCTTATCATACTTAGAGAATATTTGGAGATATCTTGAAACAATTAATACACTAAGAACAATGTAAACAAGCATTATCAGGGAGGTCCAAGCCCATTGATGTATTTGAGAAAATAAACTTTTATCAATGTAATTACCTATATAGAGACCCAATAAAATTAATATTGAAGAAAGCACTAATTTAGGCATTTTTGTTTTTAAACCCATTAATGAAGCAACAGATGTAATCAGCATTGGACCTAAAAACCAAGCAAGTGGAATGTTAAAGAACTCAGCAACAATTGCGCTAGGAATAGATATTACAATTACTGAAGCAAATTCTTTAGAGAATATTAGTTTAAAATTTTCTTTATTAAAGGGTATAGCTTGGTTATTCTGCATCATTCATGATTTTAGGTTTTTTAGGAACGGGACGCATTACATCTTCAGTTATTGAAGGTATTTTCAAGTCTAAATTAAGAATCAAAAAAATTTATATCTCCCCTCGCAACAAAACAATAGCAAAAAAATTGACCAAAAGATTTAAAAAAGTAACTATTTCAAGGAACAATCAACAATTAATTGATAAATCGAACTGGGTATTTTTGGCCGTTACTCCAAAGGTCGGAGATAAAATTTTGAAAAAACTTAATTTTAAAAAAAATCAAAAAATTGTAAGCTTTATTTCTTCAATAAATTTAGCTCAGCTAAAAAAATTTATTGGTAAAAAAGCTAAAATTATAAGAGCTATTCCACTTCCTCCCATTTCAATTCGAAAAGGTCCTGTACCTATATGTCCTCCCGATAAACAAGTAAAAAGTTTTTTCAATCAATTAGGTACAACAGTTGAAATAAAAAATGAAAAATCATCTATAAATTTCTGGGCAACTTCAGGTATGATGGCGCCTTTTTATGAACTATTAAAAGTATTGTCTGATTGGTTAGTTAAAAAAGGAATTAAAAGAAATGAAGCTCAAAAATACATTACCTCACTTTTTGTAGCGTTATCAGAGGATTCAAAAATTAATTCAAAAAAAGATTTGAAATATTTAGTCAAAGATTCTCAAACGCCA
>JACWDC010000005.1 GCA_014654415.1 Pelagibacterales bacterium SAG-MED05
ATCACAATTCTTATCTAAAATAAAAAGAACTTTCTTGACGATTATATTTCTATTTCATATGTTTCGCAAAATCATGTTTATAAGTTTTTTACTTTAACTTATGAGTTGTATTTGAAGCAATTTGTTCAAAATATAATCTCTTACAAAAATCTTAAAAAGATCGATTCTAATGCTATTTTAATTCTTCAAAACGGTAAGTTCTTCAAAGGCACTGGTTTAGGTTACCAAGGAACAGCTACAGGAGAAGTCTGCTTCAATACATCTATCACAGGATATCAAGAAATAATTTCTGATCCCTCTTATGCTGAGCAAATTATTAATTTTACTTTTCCTCATATTGGGAATGTAGGATCAAATAAAGAAGATCACGAGTCTGATAAAATTTGGACTAAAGGGGTAATAATTAATACTGAAATTACTGACCCTTCTAATTATAGATCTCTTAAACATTTAGATCAATGGCTCAAAAATAATAAAATTGTAGGAATTACTGGGATTGATACAAGAAATTTAACAAATTTTATAAGAGATAAAGGAGCGCCTAAAGGCACTATATCATTTTTAAAAAATAGTAAATTTAATATAAAAAAACTTCTTAAAACTACACAAAAGTGGAGTGGTTTAAAAAATTTAGATTTAGCAAAACAAGTTACAACCAAAAAAAATTATATTTGGAAAGATTTTAAAACTTGGAAAAAAGGAGAAGGTTTCATAAAAAATAAAAAAAAATCATTGCACGTAATCGCCATAGATTATGGAATTAAAAAAAATATTTTGAGATACTTTTCAGACTTTAGTTGCAAAGTAACAATAGTTTCTTGTAAAACAAGTGCAGAAGATATTTTAAAATTAAAACCTAATGGCATCTTTTTATCAAATGGCCCTGGAGATCCAGCGGCTACTGGAAAATATGCTATTCCAATTATAAAAGAATTTATAAAAAATAATCTTCCTGTGTTCGGAATTTGTTTAGGTCACCAATTACTTGGATTAGCTTTAGGAGCAAAAACCAAGAAAATGAATTTGGGCCATAGGGGAGCTAACCATCCTGTTAAGAATTTGATCAAAGGCAATGTAGAGATAACGAGTCAAAACCACGGATTTGAAATAGTTAAGAAAGGTTTACCAAGAAATATTCAAGTTACTCATCAATCTCTTTTCGATAATAGTATAGAAGGAATTAAACTTAAATCTAAACCAGTTTTTTCTGTTCAATATCATCCTGAGTCTAATCCTGGACCACAGGATAGTGTTTATTTATTTGAAGAGTTTGTAAAAAGTATGAAAAAAAATGCCAAAAAGAAAAGATATTAAAAAAATATTAGTTATAGGCGCTGGTCCAATTATTATTGGTCAGGCTTGTGAATTTGATTATTCAGGCACTCAAGCATGTAAAGCTTTGAAAGATGAAGGCTACAAAGTAATTTTAATCAATTCTAATCCAGCAACAATTATGACTGATCCCGATGTTGCTGATAAAACTTATATTGAACCTATCACTTTAACAGTTCTAGAAAAAATTTTAGTTAAAGAAAAACCTGATGCAATTCTTCCAACGATGGGAGGGCAAACTGCTTTGAATTTAGCTATGGAGGCTGAGAAAAAAGGTATTCTCAAGAAATACAAAATCGAACTTATTGGCGCTAATTCAAAAGCAATTGCAAATGCAGAGGATAGGAAAAAATTTAGAAAAAATATGTTAGATATTGGTTTAGACCTGCCTAAATCAAAAATTGTAAATAATATTAATCAAGCGTCAAAAGTTTTAAAAAAAATTGGTTTTCCAGCAATTATACGACCTGCTTTCACACTTGGAGGTCTTGGTGGAGGAATTGCGAAAACTAAAAAAGAATTTTTTAGAATAATTAAAACTGGTCTACAAGAATCTCCTGTTAGTCAAGTATTAGTCGAAGAATGCTTGGAAGGATGGAAAGAGTTTGAGATGGAGGTTGTAAGAGATAAAAAAGATAATTGTATAATAATATGCTCTATTGAAAATGTTGATCCTATGGGAATTCATACTGGGGACTCGGTAACTATCGCTCCAGCATTAACTTTAACTGATAAAGAATATCAGGTCATGAGAAATGCATCCATAGCCTGCTTGAGAAAAATAGGAGTAGAAACAGGAGGGTCAAATGTTCAATTCGCAATAAATCCAAAAGATGGAAGAATGGTTATAATAGAAATGAACCCAAGAGTTTCTAGATCCTCCGCTTTAGCTTCAAAAGCCACTGGATTTCCAATAGCAAAAGTCGCTGCAAAGCTAGCGGTTGGATATACTTTAGATGAATTAAAAAATGAAATAACTAAAGTAACTCCTGCTTCTTTTGAGCCAACTATTGACTATGTTGTAACTAAAATTCCAAGATTTACTTTTGAAAAATTTTCAACTTCTGCTGCTGTTTTGGGAACATCTATGAAATCTGTTGGTGAGGCAATGGCAATAGGTAGAAATTTCAAAGAATCTTTACAAAAAGCATTGGTTTCCCTTGAAACTGGATTTTCAGGAATAGATCAGATTTTCAATTTAAAAACTAAACAAATTGAAAAACAGCTAAAAGAAAATATACCTAATAAGATTTTGCTTGTTGGTGAAGCCATAAGAAAAAAAATTAATATTAAAAAAATACAAAAGCTTTCAAAAATTGATCCCTGGTTCTTAAATCAAGTAAAAGACATCATAGATAGTGAAAATAAAATAAAAAAAAATGGGCTGCCTAAAACATATAACGAATTTAATTATATAAAGTCTATTGGTTTTTCAGATAAAAAATTATCAGAACTTACAAGTATTTCTGAAAATATTGTAAGAAAAAAAAGAACAGCATTAAAAATTTTACCCGTATACAAAAAAGTTGATACTTGTGCTTCTGAGTTTAAATCATTTACACCTTATATGTATTCTACTTATCAAAGAAACTTTTCAATGAATACTGAATGTGAGGCTGAGCCATCTAGTAGAAAAAAGATTATTATTCTTGGCGGTGGGCCTAACAGGATTGGTCAGGGTATAGAATTTGATTATTGTTGTTGTCAAGCAAGTTTCGCTTTGAAAAAAGCTGGATTTGAAACAATTATGGTAAACTGCAATCCTGAAACAGTTTCTACTGATTATGATACGAGTGATAGATTATATTTTGAACCTTTAATAGAAGAATTTGTTTTTAACATTATTAAGAAGGAGAAAACAAAAGGAAATCTGATTGGTGTTATAGCGCAATTTGGGGGACAAACTCCAATTAAATTAGCTAAATTTTTACACGAGAACAAGCTTCCAATATTAGGTACACAATACACTTCGATTGATCTTGCTGAAGATAGAGATAGGTTTAGAAGTCTTTTAAATAAATTAAAATTAAAACAAGCTGAAAGCGGTATAGCAAAAACTTTTCCTCAGGCTTTAAAAATAGCTGAAAAAATTGGTTTACCATTAATGGTAAGACCATCTTATGTATTAGGCGGAAGAGCAATGGAAATTGTTCATGAAAAAAAACAGCTTAAAAATTTTGTTCTAGAAGCATTTAAAGCTGCAGAAAAAAATCCAATTTTAATAGATAAATTTATTGCTAATGCAATGGAAGTTGACGTTGATGCTTTATCAGATGGTAAACAAGTTTTTGTTGCTGGTATTATGCAGCACATTGAAGAAGCTGGTATTCATTCAGGAGACTCAGCATGTAGTTTGCCTCCAGTTTCAATTAAGTCTTTTTTAATAAAAGAAATTGAGAACCAAACAAAGAGGCTAGCCTTAGCGCTTAAAGTAAAAGGTTTTATGAATGTTCAATTTGCAATTAAAAATGATAAAATTTTTGTCATAGAGGTCAACCCCAGAGCAAGTAGAACTGTCCCGTTTGTGTCTAAAGCAAAAAACCTGCCCTTAGCTAAAATTGCATCTAGAGTAATGGCAGGTGAGAATTTATCAAAGTTTAATTTAAAAAGTAAAACAAAAAAAATGTTTGCGGTAAAAGAAGCAGTTTTTCCTTTTAATAAATTTCCAAGCAGTGATCTTTTGCTTGGACCAGAAATGAAATCCACAGGTGAAGTCATGGGATTTGATGAAAACTTTGGAATGGCTTTTGCTAAAAGTCAAATAGCAGCTTCTAATTCCCTTCCTACTAAAGGATTGGCATTTCTATCTCTAAAAAATAGTCATAAAAATGAAGGGATAGCTTTGGCGAAACAATTATCTAAACTGAATTTTAAACTTTGCGGTACTGGCGGAACTGCGGATTATATAATTAAGCATGGAATTAAGTGTAAAAAAATTAATAAAGTTAACCAGGGATCTCCTCACATTGTTGATGTGTTAAATGCAAAAAAAATTGCTTTAGTAATTAATACTGGTGGTGGTAATAGTGAAAAACAACTAAATGATGCTTTAGCATTAAGAAGGGCTACTTTAGCAAATAAAGTCCCCTATTGTACAAATATGTCGACGGCTTATGTTTGTTTGGAAGGAATAAAGTCCCTTAAAACAAAAAAAATGACTGTTACCTCGCTCCAAGATATTTAATAATTGAATTATTTAACTTTCCAGTCAGTTTCAAAAGTAACATAATTAATTTGAATGCATCTTCGCTCTTTTTTGATTTCTTTTTTTTCCATGCCATGCCAGGAGTCTGGTCCGCTCGTGAAGAAATATCCATAATTGTGTTTATAAGGAACTGTTTTAACTTTTGTAAGTTTTTTATCATAAAAGTCGGTGCCTAAATTTTCTGATTCATTATGAAGGTTAATAAAAATTATAGATGACATAAGCTTCTCTTTAATATCGCAATGGGGTTTAAGCCAAAAACCTTCTCTATCACAAATAACTTCTAATCTTACGTAAGAATTGCTTAAATCCTTAGCTATTAAATTACCTATTTTTGTGTAGACTTCAGGAGATCTTAATTCTTCAATAAATTTTTTAAGGTGAGGAAATTCATTGGCGTTTTCTTTAGTAACATAGCATCTTAATTTTTTTGCTTTTCCTCCATCTTGTATGCCTGAACGAAAAGTTCCATCTCCTCCATCAATTGCTCTGGTGCCGTCATAATTCAAATTTTCTTTTTTTGGATCAGCAATATTAGCGTTATGTATCTCTTTAATTGCCTCATTGGTTAAAGGCTGCTTGATCTCAAAATGTTTAAAGGGATCATGAAAAGATACTGTTCTACCTTCAAGTGATTTAAATAATTCCATTAGATTTCATTTTTTCTTTTATTATGGGAACAATTCTATTAATCTCATCTAACTTATCATAGCTCCAATTGTCAACTCTTTCACTCAATTCTTTTGTTATTCCAAGATTATTAAACTGAGAATAAAAATTTGTAAATCTTCTACTAGTTCTTTTTGGTTTAAACATAGCTACATAAATTGGCTTTCCTGTAAGTGCAGCTTCAGAAATCATTGATGTTGAGTCGCAAGTTACAATTATATAGTCTGCTATTGCTAATGAGCTTAAATAAGCCTTTTTATTAATCTCTTTAATAACGTGATGATTAAAACTGAATGTATTAAAAGCTTTTTTAATTACGAACTCAGGCGTTCTATAAGAGGGTATAACAACAATCTTATATTTGTCTGGGGTAAATAATGCCTTAATTTTATTAAAAACAAAATGAACTTCTTGCTCAGAATAATTATAATGTTTATTTGGTCCTCCAATAATAAAAGCTACGATCTTTTTCTTTTCTTTATTAAATCTTAAGTATTTTGCATTCTCTGCGATTTCCTTTTTTGTTAAATAATGAATTGAGCCTTTAGTTTTTAGCACATTTGGTCCATTTAAACTATCGTGTTCAGGACAAACAATTAAATCAAAATTTTTTAATGAAACTTTCGGATCTTGAATATGAATATTAAAAATTTCTTTTCCGAATCTTTTTTTTAAAGCAATTGAAGAAATCACACTTTTTCTCCCACAGGAGATGATTATTTTAGAGTCACAGACAAATTTATTTGTTAATAAGTTTTCAGAAACAGGAGTAAATTTTGGTGGGATATAATTCCAAAAAGGTTTAAGTTTTATAGTTTCGTGTTTAAATGCTAGCTTTAAACCTTTTGCTAACCCCTCAACTTGGCTAACCATGCCGTGCATGCCTTGGGTTAAAAGAAGAGCTTTTAATTTTAACATTAGTTACTATATAAACATATCATAATGAATAATAAATCATCTAAACATACAAAAGTGTTAATTCTTGGATCAGGGCCTGCGGGTTATACGGCAGCAATTTATGCTGCTAGAGCAATGCTTAAGCCAATTTTAATTCATGGTTCACAACCAGGAGGTCAATTAACCACAACTACGGATGTGGAGAATTACCCTGGTTATTCAAAGGTAATTCAAGGACCTTGGTTAATGGAAGAGATGAAAGGACAAGCTAAGGCTGTTGGAACAGAAATGATACAAGACCATATCAGCAAAGTAGATTTATCAAAAAAACCCTTTGAAGTTTTCGGCGATAGTGGCCAAGTTTATACAACTGACTCCATTATTATATCTACAGGGGCGCAGGCAAGATGGCTTAATCTTAAGTCTGAACAAAATTTTAGAGGCTTTGGAGTTTCGGCGTGCGCGACTTGTGACGGATTCTTTTTCAAAGATAAAGAAGTTGCAGTTGTTGGTGGCGGTAATGCTGCGGTAGAAGAAGCAATGTTTTTAACTAAGTTTGCTTCAAAGGTTAAACTTATTCATAGAAGAAATGAATTGAGAGCAGAAAAAATGCTTCAAGAAAAATTGAAATCTAATAAAAAAATTGAAATTTTCTGGGATAGCGTTGTTGAAGAGGTGGTTGGAACAAACGAGCCAAAAAGTGTTAAAGGAATAAAAATCAAAAGCACAAAAAATAACTCGATAAAAGAATTAAAAGTTGATGGATTGTTTATTGCAATAGGTCATGATCCGGCAACATCCCTATTTAAGAATCAATTAAAGATGGATGAAGAAGGATATCTTATTACAAAGCCTGACTCTACAGAAACAAATGTTCCTGGAGTATTTGCTGCCGGAGATGTTAAAGATAAAATTTTTAGACAAGCAGTGACTGCAGCTGGAATGGGATGTATGTCAGCTTTAGAGGCTGAAAAATTCCTTTCTCATTCTAAGTAAGGCTATCACAAAAAGATTTAATCCTTTCCATAGCTCTTTTTAAATTTTCCATGGAAGTTGCATAAGAAATTCTAAAATAACCTTCCAAACCAAAAGCAGAGCCTTGTACTACTGCAACTTCTGCTTTCTCTAAAAGTTTTTCTACGAATTCTTTATCTGTTTTTAATTTTGTTTTTTTTCCTAGCAACTTTTTACAGCTTGGAAAAACATAAAATGCCCCTTCCGGTCTCAAACAACTTAATCCATTAATGTCATTTAAATTATTTACGACAAAGTCTCTTCTTTTTTTAAAAGAATTTGCACGCTCTTGAATGAAATCCTGTGTCCCATTAAGAGCTTCGACTGCAGCTGCTTGACTAATTGAAGTAGGATTGCTTGTTGATTGAGACTGGATCTTTGCTATTGCTTTAATTATTTCTTTTGGACCCGCAGCATATCCTATTCTCCAACCTGTCATCGAATATGATTTGCTTACGCCATTCATTGT
The DNA here is from genome assembly GCA_014654415.1 of Pelagibacterales bacterium SAG-MED05. Classification (GTDB taxonomy): domain Bacteria; phylum Pseudomonadota; class Alphaproteobacteria; order Pelagibacterales; family Pelagibacteraceae; genus Pelagilacustribacter. The sequence continues at coordinate 7,587 of JACWDC010000005.1, forward strand.
TAATGTTCTATCTTTCAAAGATTTAATCTGGGCGATTGTGAAAAATTTAAAATTATCATAAGTAATATGTTCATAAATATCATCACTTAAAATATAAACATTTTTATATTTTATTAAAACTTTTGATAACTCTTCAATTTCTTTTTTTGTATAAGCAGAACCAGTTGGATTAGATGGAGAATTTAAAATTATCCATTTAGTTTTTTTAGATATAGCTTTTTCTAACTTTTTTGGTGTTAATTTAAAATGTTCCTTTTCTTCACATTTTACAATTTTTGGTTTGCCGCCTGCTAAAAGAATAATGTCAGGATAAGACACCCAATACGGAGCAGGTATAATAACTTCGTCTCCTTTATTAACTGTTGCCATAAAGGTGTTATATAAAACTTGCTTTCCACCAGTTCCAACCGTTATTTGATCAAGATCATAGGCTAATCCATTCTCCCTTGAGAATTTATTTTGCACTGCCTTTTTTAAAGCCGGTGTTCCATCAACAGCAGTGTATTTGGTGTCACCCTTTTTAATTGCTTCTATAGCAGCCTCTTTTATGTTGTCTGGAGTATCAAAATCAGGTTCTCCTGCCCCTAGCCCTATAATATCTTTACCAGCTGCTCGCATTTCCCTGGCTTTTGAGGTTACTGCCATGGTAGGTGACGGTTTTATACGTTTTAAACTGTTGGAAACTATGCTCATTGAATTTTATAATGTTTTTTAATTATTATTAACACAAAATGCAAAATACTTATCAAGAAAAAATACTAGATATTGAGACTACTAACAACTCCATAAAGAAGAAATTAGAAGGTGGTATCAAATTTAAAATCAAAAGTGATTTTCAACCAGCTGGTGATCAGCCTCAGGCTATAAAATCACTAACTCAAAATTTAAAAAATAAAAAAAATGAACAGGTTCTCCTAGGTGTAACTGGCTCAGGCAAAACTTTCACAATGGCAAAAGTAATTGAGGCCACAAACAGACCTGCTTTGGTCCTAGCTCCTAATAAAACTTTGGCTGCTCAATTGTATGGAGAATTTAAAAGTTTTTTTCCAGAAAATGCTGTTGAATATTTTGTTTCTTATTACGACTATTATACTCCTGAAGCGTATGTTCCAAGGTCAGATACGTATATAGAGAAAGAAGCATCTATTAACGAACAAATAGATAGAATGAGACACTCAGCAACTAGATCATTATTAGAAAGAGATGATGTAATAATTGTAGCTAGTGTTTCGTGTATTTATGGACTTGGTTCGGTAGAAGCTTATAGCAAAATGACTATAACTCTTAAAAAAAACAATGAGTACGATAGAGATCAATTAATAAGAACATTTATAACCCTACAATATAAAAGAAATGATCAAAATTTTTTTAGAGGAACTTTTAGAGTGCGAGGTGAAAATTTAGAAATTTTTCCATCTCATTTAGAAGACAGAGCTTGGCGAGTAAGTTTTGATTTTAATAAATTGAAAAAAATTGAAGAATTTGATCCACTAACAGGAGATAAAACTAATGATTACTCTATTATAAAAATTTACGCAAATAGTCATTACATAACTCCAAAACCAACGATGGAACAAGCAATTAAACAAATTAAATCTGAGTTAGCCGAAACATTAAAAAAACATCGTGCAAATAATAAGTTGTTGGAAGAACAAAGATTGAGAGAAAGAACTAAGTTTGATTTAGAAATGATAGAAGCAACAGGAACTTGTGCGGGTATCGAGAATTATTCAAGATTTTTATCCGGAAGAAAAGCTGGAGAACCACCTCCAACTTTATTTGAATATTTTCCTGACAATACAATCATATTTGTAGACGAAAGCCATGTAACAGTCCCACAATTAAATGGAATGTATAAAGGAGATAGAACTAGAAAAAGTACTTTAGCTGAATATGGTTTTAGACTGCCATCATGTATGGATAACCGACCACTTAAATTTGAAGAGTGGGATATGATGAGAACTCAAACAGTATTTGTTTCTGCTACTCCTGGTCCATGGGAATTAAAACAAACTGAAAATAAATATATCGATCAAATAATAAGGCCGACCGGCTTAATTGATCCGCCAGTACAAATTAGGCCAGCAAAAACTCAAGTGGATGATTTAATGCACGAGGCTGCTAAAGTAATTGAAAAAGGTTATAGAATTTTAGCAACAACTTTAACAAAAAAAATGGCAGAGGATCTTACTGAATACCTTCATGAAAATGGACTTAAGGTAAGATATATGCACTCTGATATTGACACCTTGGAAAGAATTGAAATTATAAGAGATCTTAGACTAGGAGTATTTGATATTTTAGTTGGAATAAACCTTTTAAGAGAAGGATTAGATATTCCAGAATGTGGTTTAGTCGGAATTCTTGATGCAGACAAAGAAGGATTTTTAAGATCTGAAACATCTCTAATACAAACTATCGGTAGAGCAGCTAGAAACATTGATGGTAAAGTGATTCTCTATGCTGATAAAGTTACCAAAAGTATTGGTAAAGCTATCCAAGAAACAGATCGTCGAAGAAATAAACAGTTAGAATATAATAAAAAAAATAATATTACTGCACAGTCAATTAAGAAAGAAATAGGCGATATCTTGGAGTCGGTTTATGAGAAGGATTACGTAAATATCAAAGAGTCAAATATAGGTGGTAATCTAAAAAAACATCTAAAAGGATTAAATAAAAAGATGAAAGAGTCTGCTGCTAACTTAGAATTTGAAGAGGCAGCAAAAATGAGGGATGAAATAAGAAAATTAGAAGCAAGTGAATTAGAAATAACATTGAACCCTAAAATAAGTCAGTATAACCTCAAGAACAAAGTTTATCCTAAAGGTAGATCAACACTTGGTATGCCTGGGACAAAAACAAAGAAACAAAAAAAAAAATGGAAGCCAAAAAAATAATAGTTACTGGAGCGGCAAATCGAATTGGCAGATCTATAGCTTTAGAACTGGCAGGTTATGATATACAAATTGTTATTCATTATTCAAAATCTTTTTTTGCTGCAAAAAAACTTAAAATAGAATTAGAAAATTTAGGTTCAGTTGTTCATCTTTTAAAAGCTGACTTAAACAATCTTAAACAAACTCAAAGAGTAATTTCTTATGCTCGTAAAAAAATGAAAGGTTTAGATTGTTTGGTTAATAATGCATCTATTTTTGAAAATGACAATTTGATTAATTTTTCAGAAACAAGTTTTTTAAAGCATATGAATGTTAATTTGAAAGCTCCTGCAATTTTAATTCAAAACTTCGCTAAAGCATGTAAAGGCAACAAAGGAAATGTTATCAATATTATTGACCAAAGGGTTGAAAAATTAACTCCTTTCTTTTTTTCTTATACTTTAAGTAAGTCTAGTCTAGCCACTTTGACTAAAACTTCTGCTATGAAATTAGCACCACATATAAGAGTTAATGCTGTTTCTCCAGGGCCAACATTGAAAAATAAACGCCAATCAGAAAAACATTTTAAAAAACAATGGAAATCCACAATACTTAAAAAGAAAGTAGATGAAAAAAATGTTAGTTCAGCTGTAAAGTTTTTAATCAATAATAGCAATATAACTGGCCAGATAATAAATGTAGACAGTGGTCAGCGCTTAGCTTGGAAAACACCAGATATAATTAATGCAAAAGAATGAAAATTTTAAAATTTAAAAACAAACAAAAATTTAAATATAATAAAAAAGTTATTATTAAAGATTTAATTTTATTATTATCGGTTGGGATCCATAAATTTGAAAAGTTAAAAAAACAAAATGTAAAATTTAATATAGAAATTACTACTGACCCAAACCTAAAACCAGACATAAAAACAATTGTTAATTATGAAAGTATTATAAATGATATTAAAAAATTGACTGAAAAAAAACACTTTGAGCTACTTGAAAGTTTATCAGAGTCAGTATTTGATGAAATTTTTAAAAACAAAAAAGTAAAAAAAATTAAATTAAAAATTGAAAAATTGGATATCATTAAAGAAACAGCTTCGGTTGGTATAGAAGTTATAAAAACAAAAATATAATGGACAGCTTAGAGCAAGGAAAAAAAATCATAAAAGATAAAATACCTTTGATATCTAAAAATCCTGGGGTTTATAAAATGCTTAGTTCTACAGGGGAAATACTTTATATTGGAAAAGCAAAAAATATTCCTAATAGACTTAAAAGTTACGTAACTGAGTCTAATTTACCTATAAGAACTGAGAGAATGTTATCTCTAACTCATAATCTTGAGACAACAACTACTAATAACGAAAGTGAAGCTCTGCTTTTGGAGGCAAACTTAATAAAAAAACATAAACCTAGATATAATATTCTTTTAAGGGATGATAAATCTTTTCCTTATATTTACATTGGCAATAAAGACAAATGGCCACAACTAACAAAGCTAAGAGGGAAAAAATCTAAATCCGGATATTATTTTGGACCTTTTGCTTCAATAGGTTCAGCAAACTGGACTATTAAAATATTACAAAAAATTTTTCAGTTAAGAGTGTGTGATGACACAGTTTTTAAAAATAGAGAAAGACCATGTATACTTTATCAAATCAAAAGATGTTCGGCTCCTTGTGTGCAGCACATTTCGGAAAAAGAATATAAGTCAACAGTAAATGACGCTGTTGAGTTTATATCTGGTAAATCTAGAAGAATTCAAAAAAATTTATCTAAGGAAATGGAAAAAGCAAGCAAGGATCTTGATTATGAAAAAGCAGCAATCGCAAGAGATAGAATAAAGGCTTTAACTCAAATACAAACATCCCAAAAAATAAATCAAACTAATTTAGATGAAGCAGATGTTATAAGTATTTATAAAGAAACAGGTAAAACTTGCATTCAAGTCTTCTTTTTTAGATCTAAACAAAACTGGGGTAATCAAGCCTTCTATCCCAAACATGATCCGGATGATAGTATTAAAGACATTCTCGCTTCTTTTATATCGCAATTTTATGAAAATAAAACAATACCGATTCTTATTATAACAAATTTTGAAGTTAGTGAAAGAAGGCTGTTAGAAAAAACTTTTTCAAATAAAGAAAACAAAAAAGTTATAATAAAACAAGCAAAATCTAAGAATGAAATAAATATTTCTAAACTTGCAGAAAAAAATGCAAAACAGGCCTTAACTCAAAAACTAATCCAGTCAAATAAAAATAACGATTTAATTGAAAATTTAGCAAAAAAATTCAAACTTAATAACAATGTCGATTTAATAGAAGTTTATGACAATAGTCATATTCAAGGATCAGACTCTATTGGAGCTTTAATTTGTTTTGGAAACGAGGGTTTTATTAAAAGAAGATATAGAAAATTTAATATTAAAAATGATAAAATTAAAGGTGATGATTATGGAATGATGAAAGAAGTGTTGTTTAGAAGATTTTCAAAAGCTATTAAAGAAAAATCTGGGTCACTTTCTTTACCAGATTTAGTCATGATCGATGGTGGAAAAGGGCAATACTCTGTTTCTAGAGAAGTTTTAAATGAGCTGGGTTTACATGATTTACCTATTTTAGCTATAGCAAAAGGTAAGAGAAGAAATGCTGGTGAAGAAAAAATTTATTATGAAAATAAAGAATTTATTTTAAACAGAAATGATCCCTTATTATTTTTCATTCAAAGATTAAGAGATGAAGCACATAGATTTGCCATAAGTGTTCATAGAGCAAAGAGGAAGAAAAACTTAAGTAAGTCTTTGCTTGATCAAATTGAAGGAATTGGTCGTCAAAGAAAAAGAGCTCTATTAAATCATTTTGGTTCTGCAAGAGCCGTAGAATCAGCTAGTTTTGATGACTTGAAATCTGTAGAAGGAATTGAAGACAGCATAGCTAAGAAAATATATAATTATTTCCACGAATAAATATGAAAATACCTAATATTTTAACTATTGGCAGGATTATAATCGTTCCAATTTTTGTTTTAACTTTCTTTATTCCAGGTTTTTTTGGAGACTTAATTCCTTTTTTTATATTTATTCTAGCCAGTTTTACTGATTATTTAGATGGTTTATTGGCAAGAGTATTTAAAGAAGAATCTAAATTAGGGGAATTATTAGATCCAATAGCTGATAAAATTATTGTTGCTGCAGCATTAATATTATTAGTGATGAATGGAACTATCAAAAACTATGAAGTAATTGCTGCTATAATAATACTTACCAGAGAAATTCTTATTTCTGGATTAAGAGAATTTCTAGCTAAAACGAGTGTATCAATTCAAGTAACCAGCTTGGCTAAATTAAAAACATTATTGCAGATGCTTTCAATCGCAATACTTTTAACTGGAGAAAGTGGAAACAAAATAATCAATTTTCAAGATTACAATGCTCAAACTATTGGTATTATTCTTCTATGGCTTTCAGCTGCCTTAACATTATATACGGGTTATGATTATGTTATAAAAGGTATAGACCATGCCATTAATGAAGATAAAAAGGATGAATAATGAGTTTAAGTGAAATAAATATTAGAGAAAAAGAATTCCACAATAAGCTTCAATCCAAACCAAAAGGAAGATTTGAGAATATATTCTATAAGGCTATAAGTAATTGTGGTGAAGATTTTTTAATTTATCTAAAAGACAAAGCTAAAAACTCAGAAATTTTGGATTACGGTTGTGGTTTAGGTTCATTTGCTGAAAAAGTAATAAAGTACAATCCTAGAAAAATAACTGGAATTGATATTTCTGAAATATCAATAGATAAAGCTAAAAAAAAAGCCAAAGAACTTAATATTGATATAAATTACAAAGTAGATAATTGTGAAAAAACTAGTTTACATCAAAATAGCTTTGATATTGTCTATGGAACTGGAATCTTGCATCATTTAGAGATAAATAAGTGTTTAGATGAAATACATAGAGTGTTAAGATCAAATGGACTACTGCTATTTATAGAACCTTTAGGAACAAATCCAATAATTAATCTTTACAGAAAATTAACTCCAAATGCTCGATCAAAAGATGAACATCCTTTAATAAAAAAAGATTTCGAATATCTTAATAAAAAATTTGTAGATGTTAAAATAAGATATTATGGATTTTTAACTTTAATATTTTTTCCATTTTATAAAACACCAAAAAAATCAAAATTCTTTGAATTATTAGTTTCTTTTGATCAATTGCTATTTAAATTTAAATTTTTTCAAATATTAGCTTGGTCAGTACTAATCTCAGCTAAAAAAGATTAAGCAGCAGTTTTTTTTCTTACTAAATCTTGGTAACTGTTATTAAGGTCTGTGATTACATCACAGACTTTAAAGTTGTAATCGTTAATTTGAGAAACTGGAGTAACTTCAGCAGCTGTGCCAGTTAAAAAACAACCGACAAAATTTTTCATTTCCTCTGGTTTAATTTTTCTTTCTATCAACTTTATACTCTTGGCTTTAGCAATTTTAATTACTTCTCGTCTAGTGATCCCATCTAAAAAAGAGTCTGGAATAGGTGTATGTAATTCACCTGATTCATTTTTAAAAAATATATTGGCTCCTGTTGCCTCAGCGATATTTCCTTCGTGATCTAACATTAAAGAATCTGTAAATCCTTTGCTTTCTGCTTCATGTTTTGAAAGTGTGCATATCATATATAAGCCAGCGGCTTTGGTATCCCAAGGAACAGAGTTTGGATTCGGCCTTCTCCATGATGAGATATTTAATCTTATTCCTTTTAACTTTAATTTAGGATCAAAGTAAGAACCCCATTCCCAAGTAGCAATTGCAACATGAATTTTATTTTTCTGAGCAGAGATAGCCATCATTTCGCTACCTCTCCAGATTACTGGTCTAACGTAACCATTCTGAACTTTTTGAATATTAACAATATTTTTACAAGCATGGTTTATCTCTTCTTGACTATAAGGAACTTTAATTCCCATTCTCTTAGCAGAGTAAAATAATCTTTCCGTATGCTCCTCTAATTTAAAAATGTCACCATCATACACACGTTCGCCTTCAAAAACGCAGCTAGCATAATGAAGTCCATGATTTAAAACATGAATATTTGCATCGGCCCAATTAACAGTTTTGCCATTAAACCAAATTTTTCCAGATCTTTTATCGTATGGTATGCTTTCCATTAAGAAGTAAATATATAGATTTTTTTGTTACAAAAAAGTATATTTCTTACTAGGATAAGTCAATATAACTTACCATTATGAAAGATTTACTTTATCTTAAAGACGAGCAAATTAAAGACTGTATTCAACTTTTGTTTTATGCTTATCGAGAAACTTTTGCTGATCCTAAAGAAGTATTATCAAAAAAGTTTTTTGGGCCAGCTCATTTAAGGTCTTTAAATCTTATAGAAAGGTATCCTGGAATAAGTCTTGGAGAATTAATATTTAAATTAAAAGTAACCAAACAAAGTTTAAACAGAGTACTAAGAGATTTGATTAAATCAAAAATGATAAAACAGATTAAAGATGAAAGTGATACAAGAAAGAAAAATTTATTTCTTGATAAAGAGGGAAAAATTTTTTTTGAAGCTGTATATAATTCACAACGAAAAAGAATATTTAATGCTTTAAAAAATTCAAGTTCTGATTCAGTAATAAAATTTAAAGAAGTTTTAAAAAAAATTATAGATGGGAAATAACAAAATACATATTTTAGTTGTAGATGACGATAATCGAATTAGAGATCTTTTAAAAGAATATTTAACTGAAAAAGATTATGTAGTTTCAACGTCAAATAATGCTGAAAATGCAAAAATAAAGATTAGTCAATTTAAGTTTGATTTAATTGTCTTAGATGTAATGATGCCAGGACAAAACGGTTATGAGCTTACCAAAGAAATAAAAAAAAATATGGAAATTCCTATAATATTATTAACTGCAAAAGGAGAGGTGGAAAACAGAATTAAAGGTTTAGAGCTAGGGGCAGATGATTATATTGGGAAACCTTTTGAGCCAAAAGAATTGCTGTTAAGAATAAAAAATTTAACTAACAAGAATAAAAAAATTGATCTAAATATCAAACACTTTGTAGGCCACGCTCAAATAGATTTGAATAAAATGAATATAATTTTGGAAGAACAAGATAAAAAAATAAATCTATCTGAAAAAAAAGTTTTAGTTGAAATGCTTTCGAATCCTGGAAAAACTTACTCTCGAGAAGAGATCGGTAAAATATCTGGTATTAGCCAAGAGAGATCAATAGATGTTATGATCACTAGGTTGAGACAAAAAATAGAAATAAATCCTAAAAATCCAAAATATCTACAAACTATAAGAGGGTCAGGCTATGTTCTCTGGATTGAATAAATTATTAAAAATCATTTTGCCAAAAAGATTATTTTACAGAGCTCTTATAATAGTTGCGGCTCCAACCATTATATTGCAATTAATTATTACCGTTGTTTTCTATGATAGTATATGGATTAAAGCTAACAAAACCATAACTCGATCTTTGGTTTCACAATTGAAAACGATTCAAAATGCATATTTAAACAATAAAGATAATTTAGATTTTTTTACTGACAGCTATAAAAATAATTTTAATTTTGAAATTAGCATTAATAATAATCCATTTCCATCATCAAGTGGTGAGAGAAAATTCAGTCCCATGGACAGATCTTTAAGACGTGAATTAAAATCATCTTTTGGAAATAATAATTATTGGTTTAATACATCAAAATTTAAAAATGCTGTAGAAATTAAAATAAAATCAGAAAATGAAGTAATGGAGTTTTTAGTGCCTAAAGAGATGGTGGCTACATCTTCTGTAAGATTATTTATTTTATGGACGACTCTACCTTCAATAGTTTTAATTTTAATTGCATTAATTTTTCTTAAAAATCAAACCAGACCATTAGCTAAACTTGCAAAAGCTGCCGAAAGATTTGGCAAAGGAGATTATGTTAATAATTTCAGGCCTTCAGGAGCAGCCGAAATTAGAAAAGCTGCATACGAATTTGATAGAATGGCAAAAAGGATTAATCGTCATCTAAATCAAAGATCTGAAATGTTATCTGGAATAAGTCATGACTTAAGAACTCCTCTCACTAGATTAAAGTTACAATTAGCAATGATAAAAGAAAAGGATATTTCAGCAAATATGTCCAAAGATATTGATGAAATGGAGGGCATGCTTAATGATTATTTACAATTTGCAAAAACTCAAACCAAAGAAAGCACCTCCACAATTAATTTATCTAATTTGTTTAATGAAATTAAAAATGATTTAAAAAACGAAAACCTTACTCTAATAGATTCAGAAGAAATTATTTTAACAGGAAGAGCTTCTTCTTTAAAAAGATGCTTTGAGAATGTTATTAATAATGGTCTAATCTATGGAGAAAAAGTATATGTAAACCTAAATAAAAGTTCTAATAGAATAATAATAAATATTGAAGATAACGGTCCAGGCATACCCGAAGAGCAGTATAGAAATGTTTTTAAACCTTTTTTCAGACTAGATAAAAGTAGAAGCCTTAATAAATCAGGAGTTGGTTTAGGTCTAGCTATAGTTGAAGATATAATTAATTCCCATGGTGGCAATATTCAACTTGGAAAAAGTCAGTATAAAGGTCTGCAAGTTAAGATTTCTTTACCTTTTTAGTTTTCTTTCTATTTGATAATTTCCTTATAGCTAGTTCTTGTTTTTGAACCAATTTTTTTAAAATTTCAAATTCTTCTCTTGAAACAAGTTGAAATTTATTAATTAACTTGTCTCTTGTAAATTTCAGATCAGTAGATATTTCTTTTTTGATATCTTTTGAGGTTAGAATTCCATTCTCAACTAAACTAGATAAAGTCTTTAATAATTTTTCAGAATTACTCATAATTTATCTTATTTGATAGAAAAATTAATTTCAAATATGATATAAGAAATTATGTACACCCATGATTTAGACCCTATTTTGTTTGATTTTGGGTTTTTAGTTATCAGATGGTATTCACTTGCTTATATTTTCGGGATTTTGATTGGTTGGTGGTTAGGTAAAAGAATCATCTTGAAGAGATTTCAAAATCTTAATTTCAATTTAGAAATAAAAGAATTTGATAATTTAATTACTTATATAATCATATCCATGTTGGTAGGAGGTAGAATTGGTTATATTTTATTTTATAATTTTGGATATTACTTATCAAATCCACTTGATATTCTAAAAATTTGGGAGGGTGGTATGTCTTTCCATGGAGCATTAATAGCTATAATTTTAGGTACTTATTGGTTTTCAATAAAGAAAAATATACCAACTTTTTTCTTATTAGATATAATCGCCTTCGTTGCCCCAATAGGAATATTTTTTGGAAGAGTAGCTAATTTTATTAATGGAGAATTGATTGGCAAAACAACAGACGTTTTCTGGGGAGTTATTTTTCCTAACATTGATAATAACATAAGGCACCCATCACAATTATATGAGGCTTTTTTTGAAGGTGTATTTTTATTTATTATCATGAATTTAATCTTATTTAGAAATAATTATAAAACTGGAACTTGCTCTTATATGTTTTTAATTTTTTATGGTATTTTTAGAACATTTTCTGAGTTCTTTAGAGAGCCAGATTCACAGGTTGGATATTTATTTAATCACTTTAGTATGGGAATGATTTTAAGTTTTTTAATGATATTGGCTGGTATAATTATTTTTTTAAAAAAAAATGATATCAAATAAAAATTTTTTTAATAATTCTAAAGTGCTTCCCGTTGATCAATTTATTGAAAATGTTCTTTATAAAAAAAAGGTTGGTTATTACTCATCAAAGATTCCTTTCGGTAAAAAAGGAGATTTTTTAACTGCCCCAGGTATATCAAATTTATTTTCTGAAATAATTGGAATATGGCTTATATCAACCTGGAATACTTTAGGTAGACCTAAAAGATTTAATATAGTTGAACTTGGCCCCGGAGATGGAAGTTTAACAAAAATTTTACTTAAAACATTTCAACAATTTTCCACATTTAATCAAGCAGCTAATATTTTTTTATATGAAAAAAGTAATTTATTAAAGAAATTACAAAAAAAAAATATAAATAATTTAAAAGTAAAATGGATAAAAAATTTTACTAGCATAAAAAAAGGGCCAATTATTTTTTTTGGTAATGAGTTTTTTGATGCAATACCAATTAAACAATTTACTCGTAAAAAAAATCTTTTGTTGGAAAAATATTATTCATTGAATAAAAAAAATAAAATTGATGAAATTTATAAAAAAGCTTCTAATAGATATATCTCTCAGATAAAAAAGTTTAAAATTTTAAAAAATTTAAAATTTGTTGAGTTTCCAAAATTAGGACTTGATGAATTAAATAAGATAGTCAAAAAAATAGCAAAGCTTGAAGGCGGTCTTCTTCTAATTGATTACGGCTATTTAACTCCTAAAAATAAAAATACATTACAATCTCTAATAAAACACAAAAAAAATAAATTATTAGACAATTTAGGTAAAGCAGACATAACTTCTTTGGTTAATTTTAACCTTTTGAATGAGTATTTTATTAATAATAATTTAAAAGTAAAAAAAGTTGTCACTCAAAAGTTTTTTTTAGAAAAAATGGGGATTATTGAGAGAGCTAATAGTTTAAGTAAAAAAATGAGTTTCAAAGAACAATCAAATTTATATTTGAGATTAAAAAGATTACTAGACACAAAGTTGATGGGAGATTTGTTTAAAGTTATTTTTACGTATAAATTCAAAAAAGATGACTTTATAGGATTTGAATAATGTTTTACTCAAAAAAATTAAAAAAATTCAAAAATATAAAGCACTGTTTCTTTTCTAGACGAGGAGGATTTTCAAAGGGAATCTACCAAAGCCTCAACTGTGGCGAGGGATCAAAAGATAACAAAAAAAATATTTATAGAAACTTATCTTTAGTGGCAAAAAAAATGAAAATAAATAAGGAAAGACTGTCACTGATGTACCAAACTCATAGCAACAAAGTAATTATCATTAATAAAAAAAATAAAAATTCTAAAAAATTTAACTCGGACGCACTAATAACAAAAGTGAAAGGAATTGCTTTAGGAGTTGTAACGGCAGATTGTGTTCCAATTATTCTTTATGATATTAAAAATCAAATAATTGGATGTATTCATGCTGGGTGGAAAGGAGCTTCATCTGGAATAATAGAAAATACAGTAAAAAAATTTAAAAACCTTAATTCAAAAAATAAAATTTTTGCAAGCATAGGACCATGTATTGGAAAAAAAAGTTACGAAGTCGATAGAGACTTTTATAAAAAATTTATATTAAAATCAAAAAAAAATGCAGTATACTTTTCAAAAAAAAATAAAAAAAAGAAATTATTTAATCTCAGAAAATACGTTAGTGACAAGCTAATAAAACTTAATGTAAAAGTTGACCACGTAAACCACGATACTTTTAAGGAAAAGAGTATTTTTTTTAGCTATAGAAGGTCTCAAAAATTACAAGAAAAAGATTATGGCAGGTGTATCTCTATAATAAGTCTTGTCGAATAGATAATTCAAAAAAACTGTCAAAGTTTAGACAAAATTAATTATTATATTAATAATTGTTAAAGCTCTTTAACGTAATCCTTCAACAACATATAACTTGGATTTGGTTTGAAAACATGAAAAAATAGATATATAAGTAATTATATTTCATGAAAATTTTATCTGGAACTAGCAACCTTAAGTTAAGCAAGGATATTGCTAAAAAATTAAAATTAAAGTTAGTTAATACTAACATTAAAAGATTTGCTGATGGTGAAATCTATATAGAGGTGAATGAGAATATTAGAGGTAATAGTGTTTTTGTAATTCAATCTACATCTAATCCAGCGAATGATAATTTAATGGAACTTCTTCTTGTAGTTGACGCATTAAGGAGATCTTCTGCAAAAAATATTACTGCTGTTATCCCATATTTTGGTTATGCAAGGCAAGACAGAAAAGTTGCTCCGAGAACATCTATCTCTGCAAAAGTGGTTGCTAATCTAATTACAAACGCTGGTGCAAGTAGAGTTGTTACGGTAGATTTGCATGCAGGACAAATTCAAGGATTTTTTGATATGCCAGTAGACAACTTGTTTACCACTCCTCTCTTTGCAAAACATATTAAAAAAAAACTTAATAACAAAAAATTAATTTGTGTTTCACCTGATGTTGGTGGAGTTCAAAGGACAAGAGCTTTGGCCACAAGAGTAAAAGCAGATCTTGCAATTATTGATAAAAGAAGACCTGCGCCGGGAAAATCTCAAGTCATGAATATTATTGGAAATGTAAAAAACAAAACATGTATTATTGTTGATGACATTATTGATAGCGGTGGAACTATTATAAATGCAGTTGATGCTTTAAAGAAAAATGGCGCTAATGAAGTTTATGTTTTTATTACACATGCCGTTTTAAGTGGAGATGCTGCAAAAAAAATTAAAAATTCTAAAATAAAAAAACTTATAATCACCGATACAATTGACAACTCTCAAAAAATTAAAAATAACAATAAAATAGAGGTCTTATCCATATCTTCTCTAATGTCAGAGGCTATTAAAAGAATAGCTAATTCTAATTCGGTGTCAGATTTATTCAATTAATACTTGTTTTATGAAATAAGTTGAGTTATATAGCCTCTCCAACAAAAAATTAAATGAGCAACTTAAAAGCAATAAAAAGAGAGAATACTTCATCTAGCTCAACTAATAAATTGAGAGCAACTGGATTTATTCCCGCAATTTTGTATGGGGGAAAAGCTCCTAATCAAAAAATTTCTATTGAAAAAAAATCTGTAAGAGACATCATTAAATCTGACAATTTTTTATCTAAAGTTTTAGAACTTGATGTTGAGGGAAAAAAAGAAAAAGTTTTACCTCGAGATGTTGCTTATCATGTGGTTTCGGAAGAACCTATTCATATTGATTTTATGAGAATAGTGTCTGGTAAAAAAATTGTTTTAGAAATACCAGTTAAATTCATTAATCATCCAGACTCTCCAGGATTAAAAAGAGGTGGAGTCCTAAACATAGTTAGGAGAACAGTGGAGTTAAAATGCCCAGCAGAAAGTATACCTGATGACATCACTATAGATTTGGCAGGTACTGACATTGGAACGAGCTTAAAAATATCTTCAGTAAAATTGGGAGATAATATAATACCTACAATAACTGACAGAGATTTCGTAATTGCAACGGTTGCGGCACCAACAATAATCAAAGAACCTGAAAAACCTGCTGAAGGCGAAGCTGTTGAAGGTGCAGAAGGAGAAGCTCCTGCCGAAGGAGAAGAAGCAGTAGCTAAAGATGGAGAGTCAGTCAAAAAAGATGAAAAAGGAAAAGAGGCAGCTGCTGGTGATAAAAAGCCCGCTGAAAAAAAAGCGACTGAAAAGAAGCCTGCTGAAAAAAAATAATTAATATGCTTTTACTTGTCGGATTGGGAAATCCTGGTTCTAATAGTGTTAATAACAGACATAATATCGGTTTTAAAATTATTGATGCAGTCAATGCACATTTTAAGCTATCAAAACAAAAACCAAAATTCAAAGGATTGCTAACAACGGGAAATATAGAGTCTAAAAAAATTTATGCTATTAAACCTTTAACTTTTATGAATAATTCAGGAACAGCAATTAAGGAATTAATTGACTACTTTAAAATTGATGCAAAAAATGTTTTTGTTTTTCATGATGACATGGATATTGATTTTGGAAAGATTAAAGTAAAATTCGGGGGTAGCAGCGCTGGTCATAATGGAATCGATTCAATTGATAAGTTTATCGGAAAAGATTATTCAAGAGTTAGAATTGGAATAGGTCATCCTAAACAGAAAAATAAAGTTAACAATCATGTTTTAGAAGATTTTAAGGAAGATGAAGAGGAAAAAATTAAAGAAATTGCAGAAAATATTGTGAAATTAATACCTACCCTTATTGAAAAAAAAATAGATTTATTCTCAAGCAAAGTTAATCAAAATCTTAATGGGATTTAAATGTGGAATTGTTGGACTTCCTAACGTTGGAAAATCAACTCTATTCAATGCGCTAACAGCCTCAAAAAATGCAGAGGCTGCAAATTTTCCTTTTTGCACAATTGATCCTAATATTGGCGTAGTAGATGTAGTTGATGAAAGATTGGACTTCTTATCAAAGTTATCTAAATCTAAAAAAAAAATTTATACTAATATCACCTTCGTCGATATAGCTGGATTAGTAAAAGGAGCATCGAAAGGAGAAGGTCTGGGTAATAAATTTCTTTCTCACATAAGAGAAGTAGATGCCATTATACACTTAGTGAGGTGTTTTGAGTCAGATAAGATTACTCATGTAAATTCAAAAATAGATCCTGTGAACGATTTAGAAACAATAAAAACAGAAATCATGCTTTCTGACATCGATATTATTCAAAAAAAATTAGAGAAAGGTAAAAAAAAACTCCTTAATGAAAAAGAAATAGAAGTGTTAGAAAAAAAACTAGACCAGTTAAATCAAAATAAAGACTTAACCACTAATCATGAAGATGATAATAAATTTTTGTCTACTGTTGGTTTATTAAGCATAAAACCTAAAATAATTGTTTGTAATGTTGATGAAGAAAGCCTAACAAAAGGAAATAAATTTACGGAAAACATCAAATCTAGATATCCTAATGAAAAAATTGTGAAAATTTGTGCAGATATAGAAGATCAAATTATGGGTTTAGATAAAAATGAGAAAGAAACATTCATGAAGGAAATTGGATTAAATAAAACTGGTCTTAATCAATTAATAAGAGAAGGTTATGATCTTTTAAGATTAGATACCTTTTTTACCTCAGGTCCAGAAGAAAGTAGAGCTTGGACTGTTAAAAAAAATACATTAGCACCTAAAGCAGCGAGCGTAATTCATACTGATTTTGAAAAAAATTTTATACGAGCAGAAGCTGTATCTTGTGAAGATTTTATAAAATTTGGTAGCGCAGAAAAGTGTAAAGAAAATGGAAAGTTAAGAATAGAAGGTAAAGACTATATTGTTAAAGATGGAGATGTTTTATATTTCAGAGTCAACCCTTGACCAAATCTTCTTCATACTTAAATAAACTAAAATAGTTAGGAGTAACAAATATATTATAACTTTAAATCCAACTCTATGTCTCTCTTCTAATTCTGGTTCTGCTGCCCACGCTAAGAAAGTAGTTACATCTTTCGCCATTTGATCCATGGTAGCCTCTGTGCCGTCAGAATACTCTACAATGCCTTCGGCTAACGGTGAGGCCATTTTTATTTTTTGACCAATCATGTATTTATTATAATAAACACCATCATCTAACTTCATGCCTGCAGGTGGTTCCTCGTATCCCATTAAAACTGAATACATGTAATCAGCTCCACCAGGTCTAGCTTTAACTAAAACTGACATATCAGGTGGGTAAGCTCCTCCGTTAGCTGCTGTTGATGCCTCAACATTTGGATATGGGCTCTTAAATTTATCTGATGGTTTACCTGTCCTTGTAAACATCTCTCCTTGACTATCTGGGCCATCTTCAATTTCAACACTAGCTGCAATTGCTTTTACTTCTTCCTCAGTAAACTCTGGACCTCCGGGCTCACCTAAATTTCTATAGCTCAAATATTGCATCGAATGGCAAGATGCACACACTTCTTTGTAAACTTGAAAACCTCTTTGTAATGAAGCTCTGTCAAATTTACCGGTTAATTCTTTAAAGCTCCAATTAACTTTTATTGGGTCAATAGATTCCGCACTGAATAAAGGGTTGATAAAGATTAGTGTTGATAAAATTACAAGAATTAATCTTTTAGAGTTAAATCTTATCATAATCCTTCTTGGCTAAAGCTGGGTCTCCGCCGCTTGATAAAACGGGTTCAGATATACTCATAGGTACTGGATCAGTTTTTTCAAATAAGCCTAAAACTGGTAAAACGACTATAAAATGTAAAAAATAATAAATAGTTCCAATTCTTGCTAAAGCTAAATAAATACCCTCTGCAGGCATTGCTCCCATATATCCTAGCAATAAAACATCTATGACAAATATCCAATAAAAATATCTATACATAGGTCTAAACACTGCAGACCTAACTTTCGAAGTGTCTAACCAGGGAAGAATAAAAAGAATAAATATTGATCCAAACATTAAAATAACTCCACCTAATTTATCTGGAACAGATCTTAATATTGCATAAAAAGGCAATAAGTACCATTCAGGAACAATATGAGCTGGAGTAACTAATGGATTTGCTGGAATATAATTGTCCGAGTGACCTAATACATTTGGTGAAAAGAATACAAATCCAGAAAAAATAATCATGAATAACAATAAAGCAAAAGCATCTTTGATAGTGATGTAAGGATGAAAAGGTACAGTATCTTTAGAAGGTTTTTTTAAATCTATTCCGATAGGATTATTGTTACCTGGAACGTGTAATGCCCAGATATGTAAAATTACTAATCCTGAAATCAAAAAAGGAAATAAGTAATGCAAACTAAAAAATCTATTTAAGGTAGGGTTGTCAACTGAATAAGCCCCCCATAGCCATGTGGTAATGCTTTCTCCAATTAAAGGTATCGCACTAAATAGGCTTGTTATTACAGTAGCTCCCCAAAAGCTCATTTGACCCCAAGGTAAAACATACCCCATAAATGCCGTTGCCATCATTAATAAATAAATTAATAAACCGATTATCCAAATGACTTCTCTTGGTGATTTGTAAGAGCCATAGAATAGAGATCTAAAAATATGAATGTAGACTGCTAAAAAAAACATAGACGCACCATTACTATGAATATATCTGATCAACCAACCAAAGTTTACATTTCTCATAATATGTTCGACGCTTGCAAATGCTAGATCGGCATGGGCAACATAATGCATCGCTAAAACAATTCCTGTTATGATTTGAGTCATCAAACAAAAAGTTAATATTCCACCAAAGGTCCACCAATAGTTTAAATTTTTTGGAGTAGGATAATCCGTTAAATGGGACCCTAGAGTTAATAATGGCAAACGGTCGTTAAACCACTTTCCAGCTTTTGATTTTGGTGTATATTCCTGATCGCTCATAAAAATTTATTATCCAATTTTAATTGTATTATTGTCTACGAATTCAAATTTCGGTATCTCCATGTTTGTGGGCGCTGGTCCTTTTCTAATTCTTCCAGACAAATCATAATGAGAGCCATGACATGGACAAAACCAACCTTTATAATCCCCTTTATCTTTTAAAGGCACACAACCAAGATGCGTGCAAACGCCTAACATTACTAACCACTCATCTTTACCTTTTTTAACTCTATCCTCATCTTTTTGCGGGTCAGGCAAATCTTTTAAGCTAACTGATCTTGCTTCGGATATTTCTTCTTGTGTTCTTCTTTTTAGAAAAACAGGTTTTCCTCTCCATAACACTGTAATTGACTTACCTGGTTCAATTTGACTTATATCAACCTCGGTTGTTGCTAGTGCTTGTTGAGCTTTATCTGGATTCATTTGGTGTACCAAAGGCCACACTACTGCTCCTAAACCAACTGCTCCAACGGTATAGCTAGCTGTAAATAAAAAATCTCTTCGATTTACTTTTTTTTCTTCTTTGCTCATTTATTATGTATGTGTTTATAATGTAACTAATAAATAAATCTAAATTTTAATATTTACTAGGGTCAGAATGACACATAAATTAAGTAAAATAAGCAAAAGTAATGCACATAGCTCTATATAAGCCTGACATACCTCAAAACACTGCCGCAGTAATAAGATTAAGCTCATGTTTAGGCCTAAAGCTACATATTGTGGAACCTTGTGGTTTTAGCTTAGAAGACCCAAGATTTAAAAGAGTTGTTATGGATTATATTGGTTTAAGCAAAATTTTTCGATATGCAGACTATGATATATTTTTAAAAAAAAACTCAAAATCTAGAATTATTCTAATGACAACAAAAGCGAAAAAATCATATCTTAAATTTAAATTCAAAAGTAGCGATATGCTTTTGTTTGGAAGAGAAAGTGCAGGAGTTCCAAAGCTTTTACATCAAAAAATAAAAAATAAATTAAAAGTTCCTATTAGTAAAAAAACCCGGTCTCTTAATGTGGCTATGACAGTTGCAATAGTAGCTTCGGAAGCTTTAAGACAAAATAATTTTTTAGAATAATGATTAATTCTGATTTAAGAAAAAAAATGGCAGATAGTTGGTTTTCTTATTTACAAAGCCAAATTTGTAAAGAATTTGAAATTTTTGAAAAAGGAAAAAAAAAATTTACAAGAAAAGACTGGCATAAAAAAAATAAGAATGAAGGAGGTGGAACATCCTTTTTGCTATCAAAAGGAAACGTATTTGAAAAAGTTGGAGTTAACAAGTCAACAGTTTCTGGAATATTCTCAAAAGAATTTAGAGGCAAAATATTAGGAGCAAAAAAATACGGGAAGTATTGGGCATCTGGCATATCTGTTGTTGCTCATATGAAAAATCCAAAAATACCTGCCATACACTTTAATACAAGATTCATAGTAACTACTAAAGAATGGTTTGGAGGTGGAATGGATGTAACCCCTAGTTATAAGGATATAAAAGAGAAGAAGTTAGTGCACAATATGCTAAAAAAAGTATGTGTTAAAAATAAAAAAAATTATAAAAGATATAAAAACTGGTGCGATAAATATTTTTATTTACCTCATAGGAAGGAAGTCAGAGGAATTGGTGGAATATTTTTTGATTATGAGACCGGTGAGTGGAATAATAACTTTAAATTTGTAAGAGAACTTGGATTATCTTTTATAGATATATCTAAAAAAATTATTAAAAGAAAAAATATTTTAAAATGGAATCAAAAAGACAAGGAAAAACAATTGCTCAAAAGAGGAAGATATGTTGAGTTTAATCTTTTATATGACAGGGGTACAAAATTTGGGTTAAACTCTGGTGGAAATATAGACTCTATATTAATGTCACTACCACCAGAAGCAAAATGGAAATAAAATATGGATAAGGAACCTATCACAGTTATTGGTCTTGAAAATTTAAAGTCTGAACTGGAAGATTTAAAAAATATTCAAAGACCTAGAGTAGTAGAAGCTATTGCTGAAGCAAGATCTCATGGTGATTTAAAAGAAAATGCTGAGTACCATGCGGCTAAAGAACAGCAAGCTTTAATTGAAAGTAGAGTAATTGCAATTAATGATCTGATAGCTAGAGCAAATGTTATTGACGTTACTAAAATTGAGAATGATGGAAAAGTTATTTTTGGTTCCACAGTAAAAGTTCAAGATTTAGAGTCTAATAAAGAAATAACTTACAAGTTAGTTGGGCAAGATGAAGCTGATATTTCAAAGAATTTAATATTTTATAAAAGTCCAATAGGAAAAGCTTTAATTGGAAAAAATAAAGATGATATAGCAAACGTAAGTACTCCATCAGGTGAAAGAAATTTTGAAATAAAAAATGTTAAATATGTTTAATGGTTTTGTTCTTTAATGATCTTTAAAACTCTTTTATCCGAGATTTTAAAATTATTATCAAGCCATTCATTCTCTATCCGTTTAAGAGCTTTTCCAATTAAAGCCCCCTCTTTCATTCCTTTTTCTTTTAAATAATTCCCATCAAAGGAAAATTTAGGGATATCTATCTTTTTTATATTGTGAAGTACATCTAGATAATCTTTTAATTTCATTTTTTTATTACTTGTAAAATGAAGAGCATTGAGTGTTGCCAAATGCATTTTACCAAAAAAATAAATATTCTTTTTTAAGTCTTTTAAAAAAAATTCTTTATTATTTTGGATAATTGTAAAGTTTTTAGCGACTAAACTTAGAGCATCTTTTAATTCATTTGAAACATTATATTTATGTGAAAAATATTCATGATTATTTTTTTCATCTATTAACATTACAGCTAAAAAAGTTTTCTTATCAAAATTTAAATGATCATTGATATTTTCTAGTTTGTTAAGTCTTTCCAAATATCTAAATTCAGCAAAAATTAAAGAAAAAATTTCTTTTAATTCCTTATTGTTGTTCAGTTTTAAAAAATTTTTTGTATTTAAAATCTTAAATAATTCACTTAAAATTCTTTCTTTAGAGATTTTTTTTATTCCATCTAAATTTAATTTAATTGCTTCTATTGTTGTTGGTTCTACTTTGCTTTCATACTCAAGAGAAAATCTTATAAAACGTATAATTCTTAAGTAATCTTCCTCAATCCTTTTTTGAGGGTCGCCAATGAATTTTATATTATGGTTCTTTAAATCTGTTATTCCTAGTTGAGGGTCAAAAATTTTTCCATTTATATCTAAATAAATTGCATTAATAGTAAAATCTCTTCTTTCTGAATCTTGTTGCCAATTATCAGTATATTCTATTTCAGCATGTCTTCCGTCAGTTTTGATATCTTTTCTTAGCGTAGTCAACTCAAGTTTCAATTTTTTTGAAACAAGAGTTATGGTTCCATGTTTAATACCGCTCTCAATAATATGGAATTTTGAATCTTCAAATTTTTTTTTAACTTGATCCGTAGTTAAAGTAGTTGCTATATCTATGTCGTCTATTTCCTCATTTAATAAATGTTTTCTAACACATCCACCAACAAACATTGCTGTTTTAGATTGATTTGTAAAATCTTCTTGTAATTTTTTAAAAACAAATTTTAAATCATTATCTTTATAGAAAGGAAAAAAAAATTTTTTAATTTTTTTTATGAAATTAGAGTTAAACATTTTTTTTGGCTGGGGCACTAGGATTCGAACCTAGGATGGCGGTATCAAAAACCGCTGCCTTACCGCTTGGCTATGCCCCAATATTAAGTTTTTGATATATCATAAATCTATTAATTTAAATAGTTTTTGCAACAGATACCCAATATTTAGGATGCTTCATTTTTATTCTTTTTAAAGCAGCTTTAGCTGTTTTTTCAGTTTTAAATACACCGTAACAAACCGACCCAGAACCAGTCATTCTAGAAAAGTAGCATCCCCTATTTTGGCTGATTTCTATAATTAACTTCTTAATAATAGGATGTTTATTTTCTACAATTGATTGAAGGTCATTATTTTTTTCAGTAAGAAAGTTGATATATTTATTTTTATCATTAATTTTAATGAGATTATATTTAGACTTTAAGTGGTATTTCTTTACTTTAGAATAAACATGCTTGGTAGAAGATCTAATATTTGGATAAACCAATAAAAAATTTAGTTTATATCTTTTTCTAAAAACATTAATTGTTTTAATATTTTTTAAAAAGCCTTGCTTATAAAAAAACAATTTTAAGTCTGAGCCTATTTTTTTACTTAAAATATGAAGTAAATTTTTGTTGATTTTATTTTTTGTAAAATATTTAATTAAACATGCGGCATTGCTGGTTCCGCCACCCATTCCAGAAAATACAGGTATTTTCTTACTTACCAAAATTGAATAGTAGTCAGAAATTAGATTTCTTTCTCTTAATATGTTTAGAGTATCTATAATTGAATTGTTAATCTTGTTAATGTTTTTAGAAAATTTTCCTTTAAATTTTACAATATCTTTTCGATCTTGATTTTTTTTTATTTTAATTTGATCAAATAAGTCGATTAAACAAAAATAAGACTCTATTTCGTGTAGCCTGCTTTTTTTTGATTTTCTATTAACATTAAGAGATAAATTAATTTTTGAGTAAGATTTTAATTTCATTTTACACTACAGGCCAGAAATTAATTTATTTTTTATATTCTTTTTCAAATCTTCTTCTGTATCTTCAAGATTAAGTACATAATTCCAATAATATCTCGCTTGTATTTTACTACCATTTTTCCAGAGAACATCACCATAGTGGTCGTTAACTATTGGGTCGGCGGGCATTAATTTAACTGCTGATTGAAGATGATGTTTTGAGTCTTCGTATCTTTTTAATTTAAATAAAGCCCAGCCTAAAGAATCGATAATGAATGGATCGTTGGGCTTTAAATCATTTGCCTTTTTAAGCATCTTTAAAGATTGATCTATCTTTTTACCTTTTTCAATCCACGAATAAGCAAGATAATTAATTACATAAGCTTGGTCTGGATTTGAGTCCAATGAAGATAATAAATCTTTTTCTGCTTTATGCCATTCCCCTATTCTCTCATAAGCAACACCTCTTCCATCTTTAACCTTGGGATACAAAGGGTCATTTTTTTTTATTTTTTTAATTATTTGAGTATAAAGTTTAATCGAGTCTTCAAATTGTTCATTATTTTTTAAAAATTTTGCGTAATCAAATGTTTCATAGATATTTTTTTCTGATAATCTTTCATAAGTATTTCTCATCAGTTTTAACGCTTTTTCTTGTTTACCTTCTTTAATAAAAATCTTTGCATTTTGTTTAGCGCTATACCAAAAAAAAGCTTCTCCTTGTTTGCTCATTTCTTTGTAAATTTTTTTGGCTTGTATGAAATCATCTGTATTATAAAAATTTTCAGCTAACAATGTATTAAACGAATAAAAATCATTATTTAAGTATTTAGATAAATTTAAATAAAAATTAGAAAATGTATAAATGCTCTGAGAAGATAAAGCATTGGCTGTTATATAAAAAATCTCCGCAATTATATTCGATAAATTTTGGCAATTAAAATTATTTTTATGTTTTCCATTATTTAAATCTAATTTGAATTGATTTAATAATAAATTTCTTGGATATAACTTAAGTGAAGAGTTTGTAGTTTTTTCTGCTTGTTCAATTTTACCTATGTTTAATAAATATGTTGCATAAAAATAATTATATCTAGAAAAATCTATTTTTTGATTTAAAACAAGTTCTTCAAAAAAAAGTTCTGTCTTTTTGCTTTTATAAAAACAGTGTAAGAATACATTTTGAATATTTTTTAAATTCTCAAATCTAGTGTCTGTCCCATTAATTTTATTTTCAGCGCTATCTAAATCTAAGTCTTTTAAACTTGTCCAATTTAAAAGAGCATTTGATACAAAATTATTAAGTACAGAACTAGATTTTCTATTTTTAAGTTTTAAAAAATATTTTTGAGCTAAATCATGATTTTTATTTTTAAGATAATAAACTCCTATAATCAAATCACTTTCAAAATTGCCTGATTTTCTTTTTTCTAACTTTTTTGAATAATTAAAAGCTTCATTAAATTTTCCTAAATTAACCAACGAATAAAGGTATCTTGAAGAATAATTTAAATGACTTGCCTCAAGACCATCTAATTTCTTTAAAAAACTGTAGGATTCATTATACTGGTTATCGTTTAGAAGTAATATTCCCGAAAAGTAATCTGAAATATAACCTCCTTCGTTAAATTTATCCAGATTTTTAGCTTGAAGTGTGGAAAAAAAAATGATGACAAATAATATTTGTGCGATAGGTTTAACGCTAAATTTAAATATTTTCATAAGTTCTCATGATAAAGAAAATTAATACTAAAACAATTAAGTTAATTAAATTTTATAACTTTATTAACTATAATTTAATTTACAATAATAAGGCAATCAACAGATATAAAAAAGATACTTTTGAAATATCAGAGGATAAAGCTAAAAAACTAGAAAATCTAAAAAAATCTATTTCTAATATCAAAAACTGTGAATTAAAAAAAAGTGCAACTAATATTGTGTTTGCAGATGGTAATCCCAAGGCAAAAATTATGCTGGTAGGAGAAGGGCCTGGTTCTAATGAAGATCAAGAAGGTCTTCCTTTCGTTGGTCGAGCTGGAGCTTTATTAGACAAAATGCTTGCTTCAATAGATTTAAATAGAAAAAATGTTTACATCACTAATGTTGTAAATTATCGACCGCCTGAAAATAGAAGACCGACCGAAGGAGAAATAGCTAGATACCTACCCTATCTAAGAAAACACGTTGAAATAATCAATCCAAAAATATTAGTTTTATTAGGAAGCACAGCTTTAAATGCTCTTATCGGTAATGAGATTGTGATCTCTAAAGCTAGAGGACAGTGGATTGAAAAACAATTTGGAGAATGTAAAACATCAGTTATTATCACGTTTCATCCAGCTTTTTTAATGAGACAACCAGCCCAAAAAAAAATGACTTGGATAGACCTTAAAATGATAAGAGATAGAAAATCTAAATTAAAAATTTAATTGAAGGATAATATAATTACAGCTGGAGTTGATGAAGTAGGAAGAGGATGTCTAGCAGGCCCTGTGGTTTCCGCAGCAGTAATATTAAAGCAAAATATTGATTTAAAGATATTAAAAGATTCTAAAAAAATTAATTTTAAAAATCGAATAAAAATAGCCGAGCATATAAAATTAAATTCACATTACGCGATAGGTGTTGCTTCTGTTGAGGAAATATTAAATTTAAATATTCTTCAAGCCGCATTACTTTCTATGAAAAGAGCAATTAATAAACTGTCAATCAAACCAAAATTAGTTTTAATTGATGGAAATTTTGCTCCAAAAGGAGTAAAAAATTTTAAAACAATTATCAATGGAGATGAAAAAATTAAATGTATCAGCGCAGCCTCAATTATAGCTAAAGCATATAGAGATTTATTAATGATTAAATTATCTGAAAAATATAAAAATTATGCTTGGGAAAGAAATTTTGGATATGGAACTAAAGCTCACATGAATGGCTTAAAAAAATTTGGAATCACTTCTCATCATAGAAAAGCATTCAAACCGATATACAAGATATTGTCCAAATAAAATTCCAAGGCACAAGAAGACTCTTTTTTTATATAAAAACCTTTGACCCTGGATTCAATTTTTGGTTGAATCTTGAAATGTCAGAAATTCTTAATAAAATTATTAATGGAAACTGTTTAGAAGAATTAAAAAAAATTCCAGACAAAACTTTTGATTTAGTGTTTGCAGATCCTCCATACAACATGCAAATCGGTGAAACTTTAACTAGACCTGATGCAAGTAAAGTAAACGGCGTTGATGATAAATGGGATCAATTTAAAAGCTTCAAACACTATGATGATTTTTGTAAATCATGGCTGATAGAATGTAGAAGAATTTTAAAAGATAACGGAAGTATTTGGGTTATAGGATCTTATCATAATATTTTCCGTCTTGGTTATCACTTACAAAATTTAAATTACTGGTTATTAAATGATGTAATCTGGAGAAAAAATAATCCAATGCCAAACTTTAGAGGCACTAGATTTACTAATGCTCATGAAACATTAATTTGGGCATCAAAAAATAAAAAATCAAAATATACTTTTAATTACCAATCTTTAAAATGTTTAAATGATGATTTGCAAATGAGATCTGATTGGATGCTTCCAATTTGTAATGGAAAAGAAAGATTAAAAAAAAACGGTAAAAAAATTCATTCTACACAAAAACCAGAATCTCTTCTTCATAGAATTATGCTGGCAACTACTAATAAAGGTGATGCTATATTTGATCCCTTTTTAGGTACCGGAACTACAGCTGTTGTTGCAAAGAAATTAGGAAGAAATTACTATGGCATAGAAAAAGATAAAAAATATTTTAGAGCTGCACAAGATAGAATTGATAAAGCTAAGAAAATTGAAGATAATTATCTAGACACAGTTAAAAACAATAAATCTAAACCAAGAATACCTTTTGGTTCATTGGTCGAACTAGGAATTTTAAAGCCTGGCACAAATCTGTTTGATCATAAAAAGAAAATTAATGCCAAAATAATGGCCGACGGAAGTATTAGATACAAAGAATCTGAGGGATCTATACATAAAGTAGCAGCCAAGATTATGGGTACTGAAAGTTGTAATGGATGGACTTATTGGCATTGTGATATTAATGGATCTGCAGTGCTTATTGATAGTTTGAGACAAAAATTTATATCTTCAAAACAAATTTAATTTTTATAAACTGTCCCAAGATAGCTGTTAATAAAACCTTTTCTCTTAATCAAAAATTTTAAAAATATATTTCTTATTTTTTGCATAACAGGGCTTGAAAAATGAAATGCAAAAAAATTAAAGTCGGATCTTCTTTTTATAATTTTTACTCTTTCTGATCTTTTTTTAAAATAAACATTAGCTGCATCTGGATTTTGATTTTTAATTAAATTGAATAATTCATAAGCGCTCTCAATTGATTGGCCTGCCCCTTGTGCCAGGGTAGGAAGAAAGCCATTAAAAGCATCACCAATATAAAATACTTTTTGGTTAGATGAAGGAAGTATTTTTGGACTTGAATATAAAGGCCAAGATTTTAAATCATTTTTAAATAAATCTTTAAAATTTGGATTTTGAGTTAAAAGCTTTCTCTCAATTAAAGATTTAATATTATCTGGGTCGTATTTTTTATCTCTGATAATACAAACTAAATTTAATTCATTTTTTTTATTTATTGGATAAATAACTAAATGTAAATTAGACCCCATAAATAAACTAATGTTTTTTACTTTTATATCTAAATTATGATTCATGTTAAAAATTGACCTAACAGCAATTGCTTTTTTAAATGAGGGTTGATTCTTTTTCTTTTCAAAAAAAGATCTGGTATTAGAAAAAATTCCATCAGCTCCCACAACATAGTCAACAAGATCATTGGTATTATCATCAAATTTTATTAAAACTTTTCCTTTTAATTCTGTTACTTCTTTAATGCGTTTTCCAAACCTTAAATGTTGCGTGTAAATTTCATCTTTTAAAAATTCTATCAATGTAGATCTTTTTAAAGTTGTGTATTTTGAATATTCGGAATTAAATTTACTAATTTCTAAATCGCATATTTTTTCATTCTTAATTGTAAAAAAATCTATATCTTTAGGATGAAAAATATCTTTTGAATTTATTTTTTTAAAATCAATTTTATTTAAAATAGAAACACTATTTGTTGCCAACTGAATTCCAAAACCATCATCTAGAGATAAATTTTCTTCTTTCTCATAAAGCATGAATTCAAAATCAGAATTTTTTTTAATTAAGTTGGCTAAAGTCAAGCCTGCAATACCTGCTCCAATAATCGCTATTTTCTTTTTCATTAAAATAAAGTTGAAACTTGTCTAAATATTTTTTTTGTAAATGTTGGAATGAATTCTTTGTTTTTATCCATTGAATGCCAAATAAAAGATGAAGGTATTTTATTTGAAAACTTATAATATAAATTAATATTTAATTTTTTGTTTGAGATAGAATTTTTATATTTTTTTAAAAATTTCCAATCACTAGTTCTTACATTATTTTTTGCTTCACGAATCTCTGGCAAACTAAATTGATTTAAAAAACCAAGATTATTTTTTTTTGTAAGGGCTATCTGTTTTTTTTTATTTACATAGCAAAAAACATCATAATTTATATTTTCGATCATTTTATATTTAGTAGTTTTAATCTTTTTTGAAGATTTAAAATATTTACAATTTTTATTCAAATTACAAATACTGCATATTGGTTCTTTAGGCTTGCAAACTAGTGCTCCAAATTCCATTAAAGCCTCAACAAAATCTGAATTTCTTTTTGAATTAAAAAGTTTTTTTTTGTTTATTTCTATAAAGTAATCAAAATTGATTTTGCTTTCTTTTTTGTTAATTATTCTAGAAAATACTCTTTTTACATTTCCGTCAAATGCAATAGTTGGTTGATTATGAACTAATCCTAATAATGCGCTGGCTGTATACTCTCCGATACCTGGAAGAGTTTTAATTTCTTTAATTGTTTTAGGTAATTTTGAATTATATTTGCCAACCAATACCTTTGAAGTTGCTAAAAGATTCCTTGCTCTTCTATAATAGCCAAGACCTTCCCATAATTTTAAAATTCGTTTTTCACTACACCTAGAAAGCGACTTTAAAGTTTTAAATCTTTTAATAAATCTTTTAAAATATGGAATAACCGTTTTAACCTGAGTTTGCTGCAACATGAATTCGCTTAAAAGTCTATAATAAAGCTTTTTAGGTGAATTTCTGCCAACACGCCAGGGTAAGCTGCGTTTATTATTATCGTACCAACCTAGAATTTTTTTTGGTAAATTAAAATTTATATGCATAGTAAAGATAATAATAAATTAAAGAATTTCACACAAGGGCTGAGGCCTTTTTCGAGTTCAATACCTAAAACTTTAAAAAAACATTTAAAGACAGGCGGATATAACTATTCAAACATTGTTGATAATTGGACTAAAATGGTAAATAAAAAAATATCTGATTGCTGCTATCCAATTACAGTTAAAATGGGAAAAGAAATGAGAAATGGCACTTTAGTACTAAATGTGCTTCATGGAAAAGAGCTGGAAATTGAATATAAAAAAAAAGAGATTGTTGATAAAATTAATAGCTTTTTTGGATATAATTGTATCAGTCAAGTAACCTTAAAAATAGTGCAAGAAAAAGTTAATACTACAAAAAATGAATTTCCAAAGATTAAAAATTTATCAAAAATTACCGAAAAAATAGATAATGTTAAAAATAATCAATTAAAGAGTTCGTTAAATAATTTTTTAAAGGCATTCAATGAAAAAAATAAATAGTTTTTTTTATAAAATAATTTTTTTTATTTTTCTTACTTTTGCAGTTAATGCTGAAAATAAAATTTTAGAGATAGGAAATTCGAGTGCAGAAATTACTGTAAAAGTATTTTCATCTTTAACCTGCCCTCACTGCGCTGATTTTCACAAAAATATATTTGAAAGTTTAAAAAAAGAATATATAGATAAAGACTTAGTGAGATTTGAGCATCACAGTTTCCCCTTAGATTTAGCAGCGCTCAATGCAGAAATAATTATTAGGTGTATCGCAGATGTTAATAAAAAATTTCAATTATTGGGTGAAATTTATAAAAAACAAAATCAATGGGCTGTTGGATCTGATATAAATCTCATTAACGAATCTATCAAAAAGATTGGTTTAAATTTTGGGTTAAGCAATATAAAAATGGATAATTGTCTTAAGAATGAAAGTGTTCAAGATCAAATTTTAAATGAAAGAATTGAAGCGCAAAAAAAGTATAAAATTCAATCTACACCAACTATTTATATTAATGAGAAAAAGTACAAAGGTGAGCATAAATATAAAACATTTAAGAAAACAATAGAAAAACTTTTATAAATGCAATTTAAAAAATTAGAGATTAATGGCTTTAAATCTTTTTCTGAAAAAACAACTTTTTTAATTCAAGATGGTTTAACAGGAATAGTTGGACCTAATGGATGTGGCAAATCAAATATAGTTGAGTCTTTAAGATGGTGTATGGGTGAAAATTCTGCCAAAAGCATGAGAGGAACTGGGATGGAAGATGTTATTTTTTCTGGAACTTCTAATAAACCATCAAAAAATATTTCAGAAGTAGCATTGTTGTTAGAAAACAAGGATAAAGATGGACCGTCTCAATATAATGAATTTGACGAGATAGGAATTAAAAGAAAAATAGAAAAAGATAAGGGGTCAAAATATTATATTAATGACAAGGAAGTTAGAGCGCGAGATGTTCAAACTTTTTTTGCAGACCTATCAACTGGTGCTCACTCACCCTCTTTAATTAGTCAAGGTAGAATTGGTCAGCTTGTCACTTCTAAACCTATTGAAAGAAGATCTGTTCTTGAAGAAGCTGCTGGAATATCAGGAATTCATTCGAGAAGACAAGAAGCTGAGACAAGGCTAAATGCTGCTGAAAATAATTTAAAAAGAGCTGACGAGCTTAAAAAACAACAACAAAAACAATTAGATAATTTAAAAAAACAAGCTGAAGAAGCGACGAGATATAAAGAAATATCTAAAGAAATAAAAAAGATCGAGTCAGGTTTGTATTATTTAAAAATTAGAGAAATAGAAAAAGATAAAAAACAAATTTCAGAAAAACTTGGTGAATTAGAAGATGAAGTGAGTGCAATAAATATAGATCTCAATCACAATAATTCTCTTTTAGAAGAAGAGAATAAAAAACTTTCTCCATTAAGAGACAAAAAAATGGAAAGTGCTGCTAAAATTCAAAAATTAAATTTAGATATGGCAAGCCTTGAGGAAGAAGAGGCCAGAGTTAAATCATTGGAGATAAAACTTGAAAGATCTGTAAAAACGATAGAGTCTGACTCAGAGCGTGAACGAAGTATCTCTTTAGATGCTGAGTTAAATGAAAAAAGAATATCAAAAGAAAAAGAAGAATTATTAAAAACTGAAAATGAGCTAATAGAAGTAGAGTCAATATCTTCTAAAGAACTTAATTCATCAAAAACTAATTTAAGTAATTTACAAACACAATTAGATGCGTTGCTAAATAGAATAGAAGGATACATAGATCAAGAAAAAAAATTAACAAAAGAAATATTTCAAGAATTAAAAGAATTAGTAAAAAAAATCACTCTATCTCAAGAAGAGTATGCGGAAAAATATGGAAAAAATAAATCTATTCAGAGCGACTCTATTAAAAGAAAAGAAAGAATAAAAAATATAGATATTGAGCTTGAAAACTGGAGAAATTTAAAATCTAATTCAGAAAAAATGACCACTGAACTTAATGAAAGAAAAGATAAAATTAAACAAGAATTAAATGAAAATAAAAAAAATCCAGAACGTATAGCAACTTCAAAAGGTCAAAATTTACAAAATTTAGAAAACACTAAAAAAAGAAATGAAGAAATTGAAACAGAATTAGTTGAGTCTGAAAGTAAGCACAATTTGATTAGTCAAAATTTAAAAGAGATACAATCCAAATTGTCAGATTTAAAAGAGAAAAAAGCTAGAAACGAAGCAACGATTGAAGGTATAGACAATAGAAAGAAAGATTTGATGTATTCAGTGAAAAATGAACTAAGCATCGAAAATGAGACATTATTAATAACTCAATCAGATTTAAGTAATTTATCTACTGAAAATTTACCTACCATTGAAGATCAAACTCTAAAAGTAGAAAAAATTAAAAAGCAGAGAGAATCTTTAGGATCAGTAAATCTTCGAGCTGATGAAGAAACTAAAAAATATGAGACGGAAATAAAAAAAATGGAAGATGATAGAGCCGATCTTTATTCTGCAATAGTAAAACTAAAGGCTAGTATTGATGAACTTAATCAAAAAGGCAGAGAAAGACTCTTAGAAGCATTTACAAAAGTAAACAGAAAATTCAATGAAGTCTACACAAAATTGTTTAGCGGGGGTACTGCAAAAATTGAATTGGTCGACTCGGATGATCCTCTTGAAGCAGGTTTGGAAATGTTTGTATCTCCTCCTGGAAAAAGACTTCAATCAATTACTTTGTTATCTGGTGGAGAGCAAGCTTTGACGGCATTATCATTAATTTTTGCAGTTTTTTTAGTTAACCCTTCGCCTATTTGTGTTTTAGATGAAGTTGATGCGCCCTTGGATGATGCTAACGTGACAAAATTTTGTGAACTACTTGATGAATTGACAAAAATTACAAAAACAAAATTTATAATTATCACGCACCATGCTCTAACTATGTCAAGAATGCATAGACTATATGGAGTTACTATGGCTGAACAAGGAGTTAGCCAGTTAGTTTCTGTTGACTTGCAAAAAGCTGAAGAGTTAGTAGCTTAAATATTTAAAAAAAATGACAAATCCTGAGGATTTTAAAACTCGCCTAAAAATTGCAAAATCAAAAATAAAAAAACAAATTAATCCAGACAACGAAAAAAGAGGCTCTTTTATGGGCAATGCATTCAAATTAGGCACAGAATTAGTTGCTGCCGTTGGAGTTGGGACAATAATTGGGTTTATTTTAGATAGTTGGTTTGATACTAAACCATGGTTAATAATAATTTTCTTTTTTTTAGGAGCTGCTGCTGGAATGTTAAATGTTGTAAGAACAGCTAACCGAATGCAAAAAGAAGATTAAATTAAAGGATTTTTATGGCAAATAACCCAATGCAACAATTCAGTGTTCATAAAATAGGTCCAGAAATTAAAATTGCTGGGATAGATCTTTCTTTTACAAATGCTAGCTTATTTATGATTATTAGTATGGCTATAATTCTGCTTTTTTTATTCTTAGGAACAAAAGAAAGAAAGATAATTCCAGATAAGATTCAATTGATTGCTGAAATGCTATATAACTTTGTTGCCAAGATGATTAGTGATACTGCTGGCTCTAAGGCTAAACCTTATTTCCCATTCATATTCAGTTTATTTATGTTCGTTCTTTTATGTAATATGGTGGGTATGCTCCCTTACGCCTTTACCGTAACTAGCCACATTATTGTTACGCTGATTATGGCTTTGTTTGTTTTTATCGCTGTAACCATAATTGGTTTCTTTAAACATGGTTTTAAATATTTAAGTATATTTGTTCCTAGTGGAGTTCCAGCTGTTCTTCTTCCTCTCATTACTATAATAGAGATTATTTCATATTTAAGCAGACCAGTTAGCTTATCAGTTCGATTATTTGCTAATATGATGGCAGGTCACACTATGTTAAAAGTTTTTGGAGGATTTGTAATTAGTTTAGGAATACTAGGTGGTTGGTTACCGCTTAGTTTTTCAGTAGCATTAACAGGCTTAGAAATCTTAGTGGCATTTCTTCAAGCTTATGTTTTTGCAATATTAACCTGCATCTATTTAAATGATGCATTAAATTTACACCATTAATAAATAAAGGAGGAAAAATGGAGTTAGAAGCGGCAAAAATGATTGGAGCAGGTCTTGCTGCAATCGCATTGGCTGGAGCAGGAGTAGGTATCGGAATTATTTTCGGTAATTATCTGTCTGGAGCTATGAGAAATCCGTCAGCAGCACAAAAACAATTTCCTAATTTGCTTTTAGGATTTGCTTTAGCTGAAGCAACTGGATTATTTGGGCTTGTAGTAGCGTTGATTATTTTATTTGCATTTTAATTAAATAAATTATGAAGCGTTATCTGGCTTTAATATTAGTCCTGTCGACTATTTGCACTAATTTGTTTGCAGCTGAGGCTGGTATGCCTCAGCTAGACCCAAAGTATTGGGCTTCGCAAGCTTTTTGGTTAATTTTGGTATTTTCAATTTTATATATATCAATTGCTAAAATTTATTTACCAAAAATAAAAAGCAACCTAGATGATAGAGAAAACAAAATAAAAGAAGATTTAGATGAAGCCAGTAAATTAAAAAATTTATCTGAAAAAAAGATCAAAGAATATGAAATTATTTTAGAAAATTCAAAAAAAGAAGTTACAAAAATTTTATTAGTTTCTAAAAATACTTTGAATAAAAATATCCAAAATAAAAAAGCTTCTATGGAAAAAGAAATTGAAAATGAGATTTCAAAAGCACAAAAAGAAATTTTAGAAATGAAAAAAAATTCTATTAATTCTATACATAATATATCTCAAGAAATTGCTTCAAATATAATCGAAAAAATATCAGGTGATAAACTTAATGAGAGTAGCACTAGAGCTGTAATTGAAGATGTTGCTAAAAAAAATATTGGTAAATATTTATGACAATAGATGCAACATTTTGGGTTGCCATTTCTTTTTTTATTTTTCTAGGAATCTTAATTTACTTTAAGATACCTCAAAAAGTAAAAGATGTTTTAAATGAAAATATCTCAAAGATTAAAAAACAAATAAATGAGGCGGAAAAATTAAAAGAAGAAGCAAAAAATATTTTAAGTGAACATGAAAAAAAGATCAGTAATTCAAAAGCTGAGGTTAAATCAATGCTTAATAAAGCCAACGAGGATTCTGAAAGAAATATTATTAAAACAAACGAAGAATTTTATAAATTAATGGAAAATAGAAAAAAAAATGCTGAAGAAAGAATCAAACAAATGAAAAACCAGGCGCTTAAGGATATTAAAAACAGTTCGGTCAAAATAGCAATAGAATCTGTTGAAAAGCTTCTTAAAAATTCCATAGATAAAAGTAAATTAGATAAAATCTATTTATCGAGTATTGAAGAAACAAAATTAGCACTTAAGAAAAAATCCAGTTAGAATAGGCCATAACAATCATGGCAAAAAAAATAATAATTGTTGGCTCAGGTTTTGGAGGATTAGCCTCTGCCTTGAGATTGCGGGCTAAAGGTTTTGATGTAACTTTAGTTGAAAAACATTCTGGTCTAGGAGGTAGAGCTAGAGTTTTTAAAAAAGGAAGTTTTACCTATGATGGTGGTCCTACAGTTATAACAGCTCCATATCTTTTTGAAGAATTATTTTCCTTGTTTAATAAAAAAATTTCTAACTATGTTAAAATTGTCCCTTTAGATTTATGGTACCGATTCGTATTTAGTGATGGACAAACTTTTGATTACTCAGGTGATGAAAAATCAATGGAAAAAGAAGTCAAAAAATTTTCAGATAAAGATTTTAAAGGGTATAAGGATTTGGTAAATTTTACAGAAAAAATTTTCAATAAAGGTTTTACTGATTTATCAGATAAACCATTTAATAATATTGCTTTTATGCTCAATCAGGTGCCCTCGCTGTTAAGGTTAAAAAGTTATATGTCCGTTTATAAATTAGTTTCAAATTATATAAAAAATGAAAAACTAAGAAGAGTGTTTAGTATGCATCCTCTTTTAGTAGGAGGTAATCCTTTTACAACTACATCAATTTATACACTAATTTTATTTTTAGAAAAAAAATGGGGCATCCATTACTCGATGGGAGGTACTGGAAACGTAGTAAATGCTTTAGAAAAATTAATGGTGGAAGAAAATATTAAGATCATTAAAGGGGCTGAAGTCACTGAAATCATTTCAAGTGATAACAAGGTTAAAGGGGTTAAGTTAAATAATTCTGAAATAATTGAATGTGATTATATAGTTTGTAATTCTGATCCTCCAAATGTTTACCAAAATTTAATCAAATCAAAAAATAATTATAATTTTTTATTTAAACAAAAAATAAAAAGAATGGATTATTCTATGGGTTTATTTGTTTATTATTTTGGATCAAAAAAACAATACAAAGACGTGGCCCATCATACTATTTATTTTGGAAATTCTTATGAAAAACATTTAGACAAAATTTTTGAGAAAAAAATATTATCCAAAGATATTAGTTATTATTTACACAGACCTTCAGCTACAGATCCTAATATGGCTCCAAGTGGCCAAGACGCATTTTATGTTTTAGTTCCTGTGCCAAACAATTTATCAAATATAGATTGGTCAAATGAAGGTAAAAAATTTAAAAATTTAATTTTAGAAAAAATGGATAGTTCTGTATTGCCTGGAATAAAAGAGAATGTTGTAAGTGATTTTTATTTGACCCCTGACTATTTTGAAAAAGAATTAGCAACATTACACGGTTCAGGATTTTCAATTCAGCCTAAATTTTCACAATCTGCGTATTTTAGATTTCATAATCAATCAGAAGTATTTAAAAATTTGTACTTTGTGGGGGCAGGAACACACCCTGGAGCAGGAATGCCAGGAGTTCTCTCTTCAGCTAAAGTATTAGATAAATTATTTTCATGAGTAATAATTTATTAAAAAAACATGCAAAATCTTTTTACTGGGCTAGTTTCTTCTTATCTAAAGAGATATTTAGTAAATGTTCCTCTCTATATAACTTTTGTAGAACTTTAGATGATATCGTTGATGATCATGAAAAGCTGGTAATTAAAAAAGATAATTTCTTTAGATTTAAAAAGAATTTTATAGATAAAGATCTCAATAATCCAATAATCAAAGAAATGTGGTCGATAATTAATAGTGAAAAAATTTCCGAAAAGGTTGTAACAGATTTATTTGATGGAGTTGAAACGGACTTAGAAGAAAAAGTGCAGATCAATTCAAAAAAAGAATTATTAATTTACTCTTATAGAGTTGCAGGAACAGTTGGTTTGATGATGTCAAAGATTTTAAAAGTAAAAAATAAAGAGGCTCTAAAAGGAGCAATTGATCTTGGGATTGCTATGCAACTTACAAATATTGCTCGAGACGTTTGTGAAGATAGAGATCGTAATCGTAAATATATTAAACCTGATTTTTCTGCTATTAAAGAAACAATAAACGACTCTCAAATATTTTACGAAAAATCTTTCAATTCAATTAGTAGCATACCATTAAGATCTAGATTTTCAGTTATTGTGGCGAGACGCGTTTATAGAAAAATTGGCGATTATATTTTGAAACAAAAAAACATAGAAAATTATAATAAAGCAGGAAAAATCTATGTTCCAATTTTTGGGAAAATAATTCAGACTTTTTTCTCTATTTTTGACTTTTTTAAATTATTATTTGTTAAGCGGTTAATTTACGATAATCATATAAACCATAATATTTTAGATAAAGAAGTTAACTTAAATGAAAGAATTTAATTATTTAATCATTGGTGGAGGATGCGCAGGCTTATCTTTGGCTTATGAGCTTGAAATTAATGGAAAATTAAAGGATAAAACTTTAGCTATCATTGAGCCTCGTAAAGAATATAGAAGAGATAAAACTTGGTCTTTCTGGAAAGTATTTGATCATAATTTTGAAGATTGTGTAATAAAGAGTTGGAATAATTTTACAATACACTCCTCTGAAAGTTCTCAAGAATTAACAAATATAAATTTTCCTTACCAGAGTATTGATAGTGGAAAATTTTATGAAAAAATTAATTTAAAACTTTCTGCTAATCCAAATATAAATTTTTTCAAAAATCTTAATGAGATTAATTCGAAAAATTCAATTGTCTTCAATAGTGTGTTTGAAGGTGAACTTGATAAATCAGAGTTGTGGCAGCACTTCCAAGGAGTTGAAATTGAGACAAAAAAGGATATTTTTGATGATGAGATTTTAAACCTAATGGATTTTAATTGCGATCAAAGAAATGATGTGCATTTTTTTTATACATTGCCCTTTAGAAAAAATAAAGCTTTGGTTGAAACAACCTGGTTATCAGATTTAGAAGATCAAAGCCTTATGGATTATGATTTACAACTGGAAAACTATATCAAAAATAATTTAGGGATAAAAGATTATAAAATAAATTTTACAGAAAAAGGAGCTATACCTTTATTTTATCCATCATTTAAAAATGATGATAAAAATATTAACATAGGATCTGCTGGAGGAATGACTAGATTAAGCACTGGATATACTTTTTTGAATATTCAAGAGCATAGTAAATATATTGTAAAGAATATTCATAAAATAAAACAAATAAATACATTTAATCTTGGAAAAAAATATCAATTTTTAGATAAAGTATTTCTAAGAGTCTTAGAAAAACATCCAGAAAAAATGCCAAAGATATTCTCAGATATGTTCAAAACTTCTTCTAATACAGTTATTAAATTTTTATCAAATAAAAGTAATATTTTTGAAGATATTAATATTATAAGAAAAATGCCTAAATTAATTTTTATAAAGGCATTATTTAGCTAATGGAAAAAATAAATTTTAAACATTCAGTTATATTTTTTATTTTATGTATTTTGGTGAGTCCATTTTATCTTATACTAAATTTTGAACCAATAATACTCTGCTTGTTCTTAATATTAATTTTGGGAATTTCTCATGGGGCGTTAGACAATATTAAAGGAAAAAAACTTTTAAAATTGCTTGGTTATAAGTCTACTAATTCTTTTTATCTTATCTATATATTAATTTCTTTTTTAATAATAATTTTCTGGTTGGTATTTCCGAATACTGTTTTATTCTTGTTCCTAATTGTTGCGGCTTATCATTTTGGTAAAGAAGATACAGTGTTTTCTTTTAAAAGAAAGTTTTTAATATCAGAATGTTTATTTTTTTTTAAAGGTTCATCTGTAATCGTAACTCCATTGTTGTTGCAAAGGAATGCTACAAACGAAATATTTAGAATTTTAAATTTTGATGTTTTTGAATCTACAGTTTTCAGTAATGAATTTTTAGTAATGCTACTATGTTTAAGTTTTTTATCATCTTTATGTATTTCAAATAAAAAAAATACTAACTTAAAAGGAATTATGATTATGGATTTTTCATCACTAATCGTATTAAATTTTTTCTTAACACCTGTTATAGCATTCACGCTTTATTTTTGTTTTCTTCATTCAATAAGACATTCTATAACGCTAATTTTTGAGTTAGATAAATCTTTCAAATCAGGACTAAAAAAATTTATAAATAGAGCAATTCCTTTAACTTTTATCACTGGAGTAATGTTTTTATTCGCAATATATTTTTTAAATAATTTTTACAACCTCGATGAAGCCATTTATAAGGTAATTTTTATTGGTTTGGCGTCACTTACTTTTCCGCATATATTGCTTGAATACCTTTTAGAAAAAAATGAAAAAAGAACTTAAAATTTATTTAGCATCGCCAAGAGGTTTTTGCGCTGGGGTCAAAAGAGCTATAGAAATAGTTGATAAATCAATAAATAAATATGGTTCACCAGTTTATGTGCGTCATGAAATAGTCCACAACAAACAAGTGGTTGAAGATTTAAAAAAAAAGGGAGCCATATTTGTAAATGAATTGTCAGATATTAAAGATAAAACTAGACCAGTAGTTTTTTCCGCACATGGTGTGCCAAAAACAGTTCCTGAAGAAGCAAAAATTAAAAAGCTTTCTTATGTAGATGCAACTTGTCCACTAGTATCAAAAGTACATAGAGAATCTGAACAACTTTATAAAAATGGTCATGACATTATTCTTATAGGTCATAATAACCATCCTGAAGTTATTGGTACAATGGGACAGTTGCCAAAAGGAGCTATAACACTAATTGAGACGATAAACGATGCAAAATCTTTAGAAAATAAAAATTTTACTAAACCTATGGCCTATATAACTCAAACAACTTTATCAGTAGATGATACTGCTGAAATTATAAATTTTTTAAAAAAAAAATTTCCAAATATAAAAAGTCCTATAAAAGAAGATATATGTTATGCGACAACTAATCGACAAATAGCTGTAAAAAAAATGGCTGCCAAATGTGATATATTTTTCATCATTGGGAGTAGAAATTCATCAAACTCAGCTAGGTTAGTTGAGGTGGCTAAAAAAGCAGGATGTAAAAATTCTTTACTTATGCATTCTGAAAAAGAAATTCCATTTGCAGACATTGCAAATTCGAAAATAATTGGTATATCATCAGGTGCCTCTGCTCCGGAACAGTTAGTACAAAATTTAATCAATGAAATAAAAAAAAATTATCTAGTATCTATTGAAGAAGTGATTGTTGCTGAAGAAAAAGTAGTTTTCAAGCTTCCTAAAGAATTAAACTAAATGGCAGTATATACAAAACTTAACAAAGAAAACATTGAAGAAATTCTATCAGGTTATGAGATCGGTAAATTAAATTCTTTTAAAGGAATTCAAGAAGGTATAGAAAATTCAAATTATTTTTTACTTATAGATAATAAAAAATACATTCTCACAATTTATGAAAAAAGAGTTAAATCTCAAGATCTTCCTTTTTTCTCTGAGCTAATGACTGGTCTAAATAAAGCAGGCGTTAAGTGCCCAATACCAATTATTAATAAACAAAAAAAAACTATTACTGATTATAGTAAAAAAAAATTAATGATTGTTACTTACCTGGAAGGTAAAGCAAAAAAAAATCTCACTCCAAAAAACTGCAAATCAGTTGGTGTTGAAGTTGCTAAAATGCATGAAATTACAAAAAATTTTAAAATTAGAAGAAAAAATGATTTATCCGTTAATTCATGGAGAGAATTGTTTAATTCAGTTAAAAAAGAATGCTCAAAAATTCACCAAGATCTTCCTAAATTAATTGAGTCTAATCTTAATGATGTTGAAAAAAATTGGCCTAATGACTTACCAAAAGGAATAATACACGCTGATTTATTTAATGATAATATTTTCTTTAACAATAATGAGTTTAGTGGATTAATAGACTTCTATTTTTCATGCGAAGATTTTTACGCATTTGAAATTGCAATTTGTTTTAATGCATTGTGTTTTGATGGGGTTCCAAAAAATTTAAGTTTTAATGTAACTAAAGCTAAAAACTTTATTAATGGGTACAATTCAATAAGAAAACTAACTGATGATGAAAAAAGAAATATAAAAGTATTATCTCAAGGTGCGGCTCTAAGATTTTTATTAACTAGAGTTTTTGATGCATTAAATACTGTAGATGGTGCGATTGTAAAAGTAAAAGATCCCATGGAATATTTAAAAAGGTTAGAGTTCCATAAGAATTCTAAAAACTTCGAAGATTTTTTTTTTTAATGAAATATACAATTTACACAGATGGGGCATGTTCTGGAAATCCAGGAAAAGGAGGATGGGCTGCAATTATTTTAGATAATAATACAAATCAAACTCACATTTCTGGCAGCAAAAAAAATACTACCAATAACAGAATGGAATTAACTGCACCAATAATGGCTTTAAAAAAAATTAAAACAAGATCTGAGATAACAGTCTATACAGATTCGAAATATGTGAAAGATGGAATTACAGAATGGATAAAAAAATGGAAATTGAACAATTGGAAAAACTCAAATAAGAAACCAGTTAAAAACAAAGATCTTTGGATTAAATTAGATGATTCTTGCGAAAAACATAAAGTCAATTGGAAGTGGGTTAAAGGTCACTCAGAAAATAAATATAATAACCTAGTTGATGAGTTAGCTGTTTCTGAAACTAAATAGAGTTTAAAAAACTCTCAGCAGCAGTTAATTCACAAGTTGCCGTTTCTTTTTCTTCCTCTACTTTTTTCACCTCACCATTTTCTACAAGCATGGTGTATCGATTTGATCTAATTCCAAGTCCTTTTTTAGATTTATCTACTTCAGCTCCAATAGCTTTTGTAAATTTAAGAAATGGGTCACCAGTCATAAAAATTTTAGTTCCGGTATTTTGATTTTCACCCCATGCTTTCATGACGTTTGGGTCATTTACAGAAATACATACAATTTTTGAGACTCCTTTATTTAAAGCCAACTCATAATTTTTTATGTATCCAGGTAAGTGAAGTGCAGAACATGTTTTTGTAAATGCACCTGGCATGCCTAAAATAATAATTTTATCATTTTTACATAGATCTAAAATATCAATTTTTTTTACATCATTACTTTGATCAAGATAAAACAATTCAGAGCTTGGTAATTTATGGCCTGCTTTTATTTTCATTTTACTTTACTTAAGATATAATTTTTTACTTGTGAATTAGAATTTTCAATAATATCAAATTTTTCTTTTTTATCTACATCCATTTTTAAATGGAATGGAGCTTCTAAATTTTTTCCTGTTGCTTTTTTAACTGTATCTTTAAATTTAAAAGGATGAGCAGTCCCTAGAACAACTATATTTTCTAAACCTTTAATTTTTTTCGCGGCTCCAAACCCAGTAGCTGTGTGTGGATCAATTATAAAATCAAATTCATCATTTATATTTTTAATAATCGATTGCGTAGCTTCATCATTAATTTTTACTGCTTCAAAATCTTTTTTGATATTTTGGATCGTGCTTTCATCTAATTTAAAAAAACCTTTTTTAGATAGATGATCCATCAATAAATTAACTTTTTGATCATCCTCACCTACAGCATAAAAAAGAAGTCTTTCAAAATTACTTGCAACTTGAATATCCATGCTTGGAGAAATCGATGGTTTTACTTTATCGGGTTTATATTCACCCTTATTGATTGTTCTCTGTAATATATCGTTTTCATTAGTTGCAACAATTAATTTATTAATCGGTAATCCCATTTTTTTTGCAACATAGCCTGCATAAATATCACCAAAATTTCCTGTAGGCACTGAGAAGCTAATATTGTCTTTTTTTAATTTAAAGTAAGAATAAAAATAATAAACAATCTGACAAACTATTCTTGACCAATTAATAGAATTTACTCCTGACATGTTAATTTTTGATCTGAAATTATCATCATTAAAAAGTTCTTTTACAATTTTTTGACAATCATCAAAGGAACCTTTGATTGCAATATTATAAATATTTGAACTACCAATAGTTGTCATTATTTTACGTTGAACACTCGAAATTTTATTGTGAGGGTGTAAAACAAATAAATTTATATTTTTTCTATTGTTTAATGCTGCAATAGCAGCTGCACCTGTATCTCCAGAAGTCGCAACAACTATATTAACAGTTTTCTCTTTTGCTATTTTTAAATGATCATACAAATTTCCTATAACTTGCATGGCTATATCTTTAAAAGCTAGAGTTGGTCCATTATAAAGCTCAAGGAGATTAATGTCTCCTAACTTTTTTAAATTAACTACATCTTTATTTTTAAAGCTGCTATAGGATTTTTCTATCAGAGATTTTAGCTGATTTTTACTAACTTCTTCTTTGCAAAAATTGAATATTATTTCTGCAGCTAAATCTTGATAGTTTAATTTACTCAAATTATTTAGTTCTTCTTGATTATATTTTTTTATTTCAATTGGTAAAAATAAACCGCCCCCTGGAGCGAGACCCCTTAAAAAGATGTCTTTAAAGCTAAATTTTAAAGATTTATCTCTAGTGCTAAAATACTTCATTTGATTCTTTTAAAATATAGAAAATAAACAAAAATTGATATTAATTAATTTGTTTTAGAAAATGCTGATTATTTCATTTAATTTAAACAAATTGTCAAAAAGAATTATTAAAAATAGAAAAAATAAATAAAATATTGAATATACAAATACTTTTCTAGCTATTAAATTTGATTTGGAAACTGCCTTAGTTTTGAATAGTAAATAACATAAGCTTATATAATAAATTGTCATTCCCAAAGATAAAACAAAATAAATTATACTGCCAAATCCAATAAAAAAGGGAGCGACAACCACCGGCAGCATTAGAATAGAGTATAAAAGAATATTAAGCTTTGTTTTTTTAATTCCTGCAGTAATGGGCAGCATAGGAATCTTTGCTTTTTCATAATCTTTAAACTTATATAAACTTAAAGCCCAAAAATGAGATGGGGTCCAAATAAATATTATTAAAAACATTACTACTGGTTCTATAGAAACATT
Organism: Pelagibacterales bacterium SAG-MED05; assembly: GCA_014654415.1. Classification (GTDB taxonomy): domain Bacteria; phylum Pseudomonadota; class Alphaproteobacteria; order Pelagibacterales; family Pelagibacteraceae; genus Pelagilacustribacter. Next base: position 52,223 of record JACWDC010000005.1, read on the forward strand.
ATTCATTGCAACAGCCCAGCCTATTACTGGAGGAAGTGCACCTGCCGCTCCTCCAATTACAATATTTTGTGCAGTTTTTCTTTTTAACCAAATAGTATAAATAAAAAAATAAAAACTTATCGTTGCTACCAACAGAAGAGCAGAAATTAAATTTGAGGACAGATAAAGCATTACTATTGAAATAAATGAAAGAATAATTCCAAACAATAAAGCTTGCTCCCTTCTGATTTTACCAGTTGGTATAGGTCTTAAACATGTTCTGCTCATGAGCGCATCTAAATCGGATTCATACCACATATTTAATGCCCCTGCGGCTCCTGAACCTATAGCCACAGCTAACAAAGATAAAAAAGCTGTTGTAAAGGAAACTGTTACTGGGGCAACTAATAAGCCGACCATAGCCGTAAACAAGACAAGGGACATTACCCTTGGTTTCATGAGCAATAAAAAGGATTTAATATAAACGCTTAGGTCTATTTGAGACGATTTATTTTTAAGTATGTTTTGCGACAAAACTATCCTACATTTAAAGAAATAAATATTGCTATCAATATCATTCCTATAATTAGAATATGATTGCCTAAATCGAAAATTCCTATTTTTTTATTCTTTTTATCAATTAATTTTCTGTGGACAGGTATTTGGTCGTAAGGATTGATTTTAATATCATCTTTCTTGTCTTTATCATTTTCAATTTTTAATGACGTGCCAAACCAAACAAAATAAATAAAAAGAAAAAAGAATATTAAAAATCCAGCAACTATATTAAAACCACCCATTAAATTAAGCCCCTCCCACAAAAAAATAAAATAGCCTTGAAAACACAGTGTACTTTCCTTCTGCCATCATTAAGCTAACAAAACATGCAATAGCTGTCATAGGCCATAGAAGAACATTGACCAAAGCATAACGCTCCCAAAACAAGTGCATAAAAAAAGCCATTATTAAACCAGCTTTAAGGAACATAAAAAATAAAATTAATGACCATCTCAACAAGCCTTGAAAATTATACCAATCAACCATGTAAGAAAAAAAACTTAGAACAAATAAAAGACCCCATATCCAAAGATATATGCCTATTTTATGTGTTGATGTTTGTTCTTTTTTAGCTTCAGTCATAATCTAGTTTACCATAAATAAAAGAAAGCAAATATAAATACCCAGACAAGATCTACAAAATGCCAGTAAAGTCCTAATATTTCTATAGAGACGTAGTCTGATTTCATTGTAGTAAAATACCCTCTTTTTCCTGTATCAAAATCTCCTCTAAATACCTTTCTTGCAAAAATAAATAAAAAAATTACTCCTATTGAAACGTGAGTCCCATGAAAACCAGTAATCATAAAAAAGAAAGCGCCAAATTGTTCAGCTCCAAAAGGATTTCCCCAAGGTCTTACTCCGTCATGAAATATTAATTTTGACCATTCAAATGCTTGCATGCCGACAAATGTAAGCCCTCCTATCGCAGTCAACAAAACAAACCATCCACACATCTTTTTGTTTTTTTCATAACCATATTTAACTGCTAATGCCATAGTTCCACTACTAGTAATTAATACAAAAGTCATTATGGCTATTAATAAAAGTGGAACTGGAACTCCCATCACTTCTAAAGCAAATACCTCGCTAGGATACGGCCAGGGTTCAACTACTGAAGCTCTTACTTTCATATAAGCAACCAAAAAACAGCTAAAGACAAAAGTATCACTAAGCAAAAAGATCCACATCATTGCTTTACCCCAATTCACTCCTTTGAAGGTAGTTTGATCTGAGCCTATATCTTCTGACATGCCTTTAAAGCCGCCTGGCAATTTATCTAGATTAATATCTGACATATATAATATTATTTTATAATTAAGTTTTTTCTACTTCTGCGTCTCTAACTTCACTTGGAGGTGTTGTTTGAGGAATATAATCATCTTTTGCGCCAGGCACACCATAATCGTATGCCCATCTGTGAACTACAGGAAGTTTTTCTCCCCAATTACCATGTGTAGGAGGAACGTCAGGTGTAAGCCATTCTAAAGAATTGGCCTGCCATGGATTTTTGCCCGCTGGTTTACCTAATCTTAAGCTTTTTACAAGATTATAGAAGAAAATGAACTGAGCAGCTCCCACTATAAACGCAGCAACACTGATAAATTCATTCATTCCTATTGCTGATGTCATGTAAGGGCTGTCATACATTTCAAAATACCTTCTTGGTACACCTATAAAACCTAAATAATGCATTGGAAAATAGATTGAGTAAGCTCCTAAAAAAGTTGTCCAAAAATGCCATTTACCTAATTTTTCATCGAGAAGTCTTCCTGTTACTAAAGGAAACCAGTGATAAATCGCTCCAAAAATTACCATAAGAGGTGCTATCCCCATTACCATATGAAAGTGAGCTATTACAAAATAAGTATCAGATAATGGAACATCTACAGCAACATTTCCTAAGAAAATTCCAGTAATACCTCCATTAACAAACGTTAATATAAAACCAAGACAAAAAAGCATAACAGTATTTATTCTTATATTTCCTCTCCAAAGTGTAAGTATCCAATTATAAACCTTCAGCGCCGTTGGCACCGCAATAATAAGGGTAGTAGTCGCAAAGAAAAAACCAAACCAAGGACTCATTCCGCTAACATACATGTGGTGAGCCCACACAAAAAAGCTAAGAGCACCAATTCCTACAATTGCCCAAACCATCATTCTATATCCAAAAATATTTTTTCTAGAATGTACTGAAATTAAATCTGAAACGATTCCAAAAGCTGGTAAGGCCACAATATAAACTTCTGGATGGCCAAAAAACCAAAATAAGTGTTGGAAAAGTATAGGGCTACCTCCGTCATAAGAAAGTGCTTCACCTGCTTTAATAATAGTTGGCATAAAAAAGCTAGTTCCTAAAACTTTATCTAATGTCATCATGATTGAACTGACTAACAAAGCTGGAAAAGCCAATAAAGCAAGAACAGTTGCAGTAAAAATTCCCCAAATGGTTAAAGGCATTCTCATCAAACTCATCCCTCTAGTTCTAGCTTGTAAAATCGTAATTACGTAATTTAAACCTCCCATGGTAAATCCAATTACAAACAATGATAAAGATATTAGCATTAACAAAATTCCATAACCTGAGCCTGGTGTGCCTTCTAAGATTGCTTGAGGAGGATATAAAGTCCAACCAGATCCGGTTGGCCCGCCTGGTACAAAAAAACTCGACATTAAAACTACTACAGCTACAAAAAACATCCAGAAACTGATCATATTTGCGTATGGAAATACCATATCTCTTGCTCCAACCATTAAAGGTATCAAGTAATTTCCAAATCCTCCTAGAAACAAAGCGGTTAATAAATACACTACCATTATCATTCCATGCATTGTTACCATTTGATAATATGTTTCTGCAGTTAAAAAAGGAAATAGATCTGGAAAACCAAGTTGCATACGCATCATCCAAGATAAAATTAAGCCGACTACTCCAGTGAATACTGCGGTAAGAGTGTATTGAATTCCTATAACTTTAGCATCCTGACAAAAAATCCATTTAGTTATAAAGCTATGTCCATGATAAAGGTCTTGTTCTGGTAATTCTGCAGGTCTTACATAATCAATATCTGTTTCTCCCCTGCCAGAAGCAGTAGAAGATTTTGTTTTTATTTGATTCTTTTTTTTTTTATTAATATTTAGTTCATCTGACATTTTGTTTCCTTAGTATACTATTTTTCTGGCTTGATAAATTATTAATCTTAACTAATTTTTTCTCTTTTAATTTATTATTTCTATTTTTAGCTGTAAAGCTGGAAAAAGTTTCTTGCTCATCTAACCATTTGTTATAACTATCTTCATTTTCTACTACAACTTTGCCTCTCATAGCATAGTGAGCAACGCCACAATACTCGGCACATAAAACCTCATAATCTCCATTTTTATTAGGCTCAAACCAATAGTAAGTGATTGTTCCAGGAACAGCGTCCATTTTTGATCTAAACTGTGGAACGTAGAAATTATGTAATACATCAATTGATCTTAATAAAATTTTTACAGGTCTATTTTTTAGTAGATGCAATTCATTGCTTTCAACAAAAACATCGTCTTTGCCATTTGGGTCGTCAATATTTAATCCATAGGGATTATCATCACTGATTATTCTGTTGCTAGATGTACCAAGCTTTCCATCTTCTCCTGGCAATCTATATTTCCATCCCCACTGCCACGCCATCACTTCTACATGGATAGCATTATCTGGGACCCGTATATAGTTATTCCATACAACAAGTCCGGGAGCAAGAAGAGCTACAACGCCAATCGTTGTTAACCATGTAAGACCTTTTTCTAATTTTTTATCTTCAGGCTTGTATTCGGACCTTCGTCCTTCTTTATATTGATATCTAAAAATGCAATAGACCATGAAAAGGCAAACTAAAATGAATACTCCACCACCAATCCAAAAACTTAAAATTATAGTATCATCCATTGCACTCCAATTTGAGGCGATGTCAGTCCACCACCACGGAGTCCAAACATGAAAAATGATTGAACCAATTATTACTGCTAAAAATACGAAACCTGTAAACATACAATCAAACTTATAAAATAAAAGGTCGCTTTAACCTAGGGACAAAATGTCTTAAAAGGTCTATACAATTACAAAAATGATTGGAAAATTGGGAATTTTAATAACTATACTTTCTTTGGTCTTCCTATTTTTTATTGTTATATCATTAGGAGCAGGGGCTTTCTCAAAAAAAGAAAAAAAACCAGAAATTAAAAAATACCTAAAGTCTATCTATGTTTTATTAGTAATAATTGCTCTCTTAGGATCAATTCTAGTGTTATTTCTCTAAATTCAGTTTTAAGAAATTAATTCCTTACACCAAGCGATGACTGCATCATTAAATACATACATAACCAAAAAAAATACTAACCAAATAATTAGTAAAAACATCCAATAAAGAGATAAAGCTTCTACTTTATTTTTTTCATCTAAAATTTTTTTTTCATCTAATTTTAAAATCTGAGAACAAACTTTTCCCCAAAAGAATAATCCTCCTAAGAGATGAATGCCATGAAGTGCTGTAAAAAAATAAAAAGAAGTAAAATATGTATTAGTAGAAACAAATTTTCCATCTTCCATTAATTGAAACCACAATAATATTTGTGCTAACAAAAATAGATAACTTAATGCTCCAACTTGAATTAGGTTTCTTTTTATTTTTGATGTTCTCTTGTTTTCTAAATCTTTTGTAATTTTTCTAAAAATATAAGCAACTAAAATTAGCACGAAACTATTGAACCAAAATAAATTAGGTTTAAAAAGAAACATTGTGTCTTGACCCCCTGGAATGGAATAAAGGTAGGCAGTAACTATAAGGCTAAAGAGTACTGTGCTAACTCCAAAAATTACAATCACTGCTGATACATAAGAGGAAACTCCTTTAAATGTACTGCCAACATGATGATTGTCGATATTTACTTGATTTTCTTCCCAAGGTTTTTCGATAAGTGCGCCAAATATTTTCTTTATAATTTTAGACATAAAGATTAATTATACCATTAATGAAAATAAAAACATCTATATCAATTCTCATAGGGTGTTTAGGCATCTTTTTATTTATCATGTTACCAATAATTTTGTCTGTAGAAGATAAAAAAGATGAATATGTCGCATCGATTACTGGGTCATCATTTTCTCTTAAAGATGTAAACAATAATATTATTACTGAAAAATCTTTTGAAGGCCAAGCCACAGCTCTCTTTTTTGGTTTTACGAATTGTCCAGATGTTTGTCCAATGACTCTAAATAAATTGACCTATATCTTAAATGAGCTGGAAAAAGAAAAAAAAAATTTAACAATATTTTTTATTAGCATTGATCCAGAAAGAGATACTCCAGAAGTAATGAAAAATTATTTAAGCTCATTTGAAAATAAAATTATTGGCATAACCGGAGAATCAGAAAAAATATTTCTTCTATCAAAATCGTGGGGTATAAAAAGTGAAAAAATATTCTCTGAAGATGGAAGCTATACGGTAGATCATAGCTCACCGATTATTTTATTAAAGAATGGAAAATATTCTAGTCGTATTACTCATCACAATGATATTAAAGAATCTTTAAATATAATTAAGAAAATTTTATAAGTCGTAAGAATAGTTTACTAAAGATAATGCAGAAATTGTAGCGGTTTCTGTTCTTAAAATATTTTTTGAAAGAGAGAAAGGAATTGTATTACCATTTTCTAAAATTATTTTTCTTTCAGCTGGAGTAAAGTCTCCCTCGGGGCCAATAAGTATGGTTTTTAAATTATCATTTTTTATATCCTCTTTTTTTAATCCCTTTTTGCAATTTATATCAGCAAAAAAAAGTTTGTTAGTAGGGTTAAGATTATTAATAAAATCTTTAAGTTTAGTTATTTTTGATATTTCAGGTGGGTTTAATTGATTTGACTGCTCAGTAGCTTCAATAACTATCTTATTAGCCCTTTCAAAATTTAATTCTTTAACCTCAGTGCGTTCAGATATAATAGGAATAATTTTAGTCACTCCCAATTCTGTAGCTTTTTGTAAAATAAACTCCATAGGATTTTTTTTCACTAAACAAATTGCTAGCTCTGTGCTCGATGATTTTATAGACTCTTTCTCTCTATTTATAAACTTAACCTCAACTCTATCTTTTTCTAAAAAAACTATTTCACTAGCCCACTCTCCCTCTTTATTAAAAAAGTTTATACTCGAACCACGTTTCAATCTCATAACATTAACCACGTAATGAGTGTGTTCTTTTGACAATAGAGAAGTGGTGTTTTCAACTATACTATTAGGATAATATAATCTTATGTTGCTCATATATTGTATATACAATAAAAATAACTTTTAACTAATTATAAAAGAAATGAAAACTAAATCTATAGTCTTTGATGCTTATGGTACATTATTTGATGTTAATTCTGCTGCTGAAAAATGCAAAGATAAAATTGGAGATAAGTGGGAAGGCTTTGCAAACTTCTGGAGAACAACGCAGCTAGAATATACTTGGCTAAGGAGCTTAATGAAAAGACATAAAGATTTTTGGCAAGTTACAGAAGATAGTTTAGATAAATCCATGAAAGTTTTTAGGATCGATATTGATATGAAGAACGATCTATTAAATCTTTATAAAGTTTTATCTCCATATCCTGAAGTTAAAAAAGTTTTAGAAAATTTAAAAAAGAAAAACTTTAAACTTGCTATACTATCAAATGGAACTCCAGCTCTACTAGAGGAATTGGTTAACAGTAATAATTTAGAAAATTTATTCGATGATCTTTTCTCAATCGAGTCTGTTAAAATTTATAAACCTGACTCTAAAGTTTATGATTTACCGTTACAAAAATATAAAATTAAACCTGAAGAAGTTACATTTTTAAGTGCTAATACATGGGATGTTTCTGGTGCTGGAAATTATGGTTATAACTCCATTTGGGTGAATAGAAATAATGCTGTATTTGATAACTTAGATTTTAAACCTAAAAATGAAATAAACAATTTAACGCAGTTACTAGAGTTAATTTAAAAGTTATTATTTGTAATGACTCAAATTGAAGTAAAAAAAATTATTAAAGCACTAAATGCTTCGGATGGAGCTGGAGTTAAGTTAAAAAGAAGTATCGGCACTCCAGAAGCAGATTATATAGATCCATTTTTAATGCTCGATGAATTTGGATCAGAAAATAAAGACGATTATTTGGCTGGATTTCCCCCTCATCCTCATAGAGGAATAGAAACTGTAACTTATATGTTGCATGGTGAATTTGAGCATGAAGATAGTACAGGATCAAAAGGTAAGATGACGCCAGGAGATGTTCAATGGATGAAAACTGGGAGAGGTATAATTCATTCCGAAATGCCAGTAATGACAGGTGGTAAATTATTAGGTTTCCAGCTCTGGATTAACATGCCAGCAAAGTTAAAAAGAAATAAACCAGAGTATCTTTATATTAAGGGTAATGAACTTGGTATTCATAAAGATAGTGAAAAAATAGTGAAAGTTATAGCCGGAAAATATGAAAAGGCTGAGGGGCCTCAAACAAGTCACAACGTAGAACCAATTTATTTTCACATAGTTTTAAATGAGAAGAAGGAATTTAAATATGAAATACCCGAAGGACATAATTCTTTTATCTATTTGCTAAAAGGTCAATTAAAAATTGGAGAAAAAGAACATAATAAAACTAATGATTCTAATTTAATTTTACTTGAAAGAGGGAATAAACTTGCTTTAAAGGCAACCCAAAAGACTGAGTTTCTTTTTATTGCTGGTAAGCCAATTGGTGAACCAATTGCTAGAGGTGGTCCATTCGTCATGAATACAAAAGCTGAAATACTTGAGGCCATTCAAGACTATAATAATGGAACATTTGCTAAATATTAAAACTTCAAGTACGTTTCTTCAAAAATGTCTAAATCGATTGTTATAAAAAAAAATGGTGGGCCAGAAGTCTTAGAGCTTCAAGAAGTCGATGTAAAGTCACCAGGGCCAGATGAAATAAAAGTTACTAATCATGCAATAGGGTTAAACTATATTGATACCTATCATAGATCAGGGTTATATCCTTTGCCTTTACCTAGCGGTATAGGATTAGAGGCTGCAGGAAAAGTTGATGAAATTGGTTCAAATATTACAGAGTTTAATAAAGGTGATAACATTGCTTATGCATCTATGCCTTTAGGAGCGTACTCTCAACAAAGAATAATACCAGCAAAAATTGCGGTAAAAGTTCCAGAATGGATTTCACATAAATTGGCAGCAACATTAATGACAAAAGGTTTAACAACTAATTATTTATTAACCAAAACTTATAAGCTTAATCCTAATGAAACTATTTTATTTCATGCTGCAGCTGGTGGCGTTGGTCAAATATTTGCTCAATGGGCTAAAAGCATAGGGGCAACTGTTATTGGTACCGTAGGTTCGGACGAAAAAATTGAAATTGCTAAAGCCAATGGATACGAGAATGTTATTAACTACTCAAAAAGTGATTTTGCAAAAGAAGTCATGAAATTGACGAATAATAATGGGGTTTCTGCAGTTTTTGATGGAGTTGGAAAAAATACATTTAAGGGATCTATAGCATGCCTAAAACCAAGAGGTATGATGATAAGTTTTGGAAATGCTTCAGGACCTTTAGAACCTGTAAATGTTTCTAAAGATATTCAATCTAAAAGTCTTTTTTTAACAAGACCAACTATTGGACATTATTTTACAAACAGAAATGAGATTCAAAAAGGAGCTGACGATATATTTGAAAAAATAAAGTTTGGAATGATAAAAATAAAAATATTTAAAGAATATAAGTTAGAAGAAGCAAAACAAGCTCATCAAGATTTAGAGTCTAGAAAACTAACTGGTCCAGCTATACTAGTTCCATAATGGAAAACGAAGTTGTATCACCTTGTATAAGTATTTGCAAAACTGATCCAGTAACTGGTTTTTGTTATGGATGCGCAAGAACTAATGATGAAAAAATAATATGGAAAAGGGAAAATACAACAAAAGAATGGAAAAATAAAAACTTAGAGGAAATAGTTTTAAGAATGAAAGGTTGGCAGCTAGATACTTTTAAAGAATCCTATAAACATAAACTTGATAAAGGTATATCCCTATTTAAAAAAAATCTCTTAGAAACTAAATAAACTATAAATCTCTTTTCATTGAGTCCATATCACTTAAATGATACTTCAAGGCTTTATTGGACAGTCTAATTTCTTGTAAAAATAAAAAAATTGAAATAATCATACAGATACAACACCCTGCAAAAATAATCCTAGCAAGTTGAGTATTTCCGAGATAAAGCATTAAAACTGTAGACATATTAAAGAGGAATCCAAAAGCTGCAAATCCCATAGTAAATTTCAATAAGTTTGTCCTATTGTTTAAAACATGCAATTGATTCTCCCATTCGGGAGGCGTGCGTTTTTCAAAAGTATATTGATCATGCAGCCTTCTAATCAATGCACTCAAGGTATGATATCTATTGCTGTACATGGTCATCATTAAAGGTATAGCTGGAAACATTAAAGCTGCTACTGTGTAATCTATATCCATATCGAATCAAATTGATTATGTAGATAGTGTTTGATATTTACAAGTCATATTTTCATGAAACATTTAAAAATATTTATTAATTTAACCAGATTAGGCAAACCAATTGGTTTTATGCTTTTATTTTGGCCATGTTCGTGGGGTTTAGTTTATGCATATAATTTAAATCAAGATTTAAATACTTTTTTATATTATTTACTACTTTTCTTTTTTGGTTCTGTTCTAATGAGAAGTGCTGGTTGTATATTTAATGATATTGTAGATAAAGACCTGGATAAAAAAGTTTGGAGAACAAAACAAAGGCCTATTGCAGCTGGAAAAATTTCCATAAAAAAATCTTTTTTTTATATAATAATTTTATGTGCTTTTGCCTTTTTGATTTTAATTCAATTTAATTTTCTTACTATTGCTCTTGGGCTAGGATCAATGCTTTTAGCTTTTTCTTATCCATTTATGAAAAGAATTACTTATTGGCCTCAACTTTTTTTAGGTTTAACTTTTAATTGGGGAATGGTAATGGCTTGGACAGCGGTAAATAGTGATATTTCTGGAGAAATAATTATATTTTATATATCAGCCATATTTTGGACATTGGGCTATGACACCATTTATGGAGTTCAAGATGTAGCAGATGATGAAATAATAGGAATCAAATCTACTGCTATTAAATTTAAAAATAATATAAAATTATTTGTAAGCTCATGCTATTTATTAACTTTTTCTCTTATAGCTTATTTATTTAAAGAAAGTATGGGATTTAATATTTTTACTTTATTTTTATTTCTGTTTTTTCTAAGTTTAATTTATCAATTAAAAATTTTTAAAAAAGACAACCCTAATAGTTGCTTAAAAGCTTTCAAAATAAATAATTTATCCGGACTATTAATTTTTTTATCTATATTTTTTAAATCATGAAATTTAATGAACTTAAAATTACTTTAAAAAGACTTTATAAAGATTATGTAAAATATCATTTCAAAAGAATCTTGTTGTGTCTTATTTTGTCAATATTGGTTGGTTTAACTACATCTGCTACTGCATGGTTATTAGATCCGGCAGTAAAAAAGATTTTTATTGATAAAGATTCAACTCTAGCATGGTTAATACCGTTGGCTATAATTTTTACTTTTACAGGCAAAGGCTTGTCTCTTTATTTTGCAAGACTAAATATACTAATTGTTGGTCAAAGAATTGCTGGCGAATTACAAAAAAAAATTGCAGAAACAATCTTATTTTCAGATGTTCAAACGTTAGACTCTAGGCATTCGGGTAAATATATAGGGAACGTTATGTTCGACTCGGGACAAGTTCAAAATTTAGTTAGTACGGGAGTGTTAAACTTAATGAAAGACAGTTTTTCTGCAATTTGTTTAGTTGGAGTTATGTTTTATCAAAACTGGAAATTAGCAATTTTCGCTATTTTCATGATTCCTTTAGCGGCAGGTTTAGCAAAGAACTTAGGGAAAAAAATTGGAAAAGCTCAAGGTGAGGCTGGTGAAATAGTAGGAAATTTAACATCTTTTTTGTCAGATATATTTCGAGGCTCTAGAATGATTAGGATTTATCAAAAAGAAGATACTGAAAATCAAAATGCAACTAAAGTTATATCTTCTTTGATAGGAAAAAATATTAGAATAGCGAGTATCATGATTAGAGCTACTCCTATTATGGAAACTTTAACAGGATTTATGATAGCGGGATTTATTTTTTATTCTGGTAAATTAATTAATGCTGGAGAGCTTGAGATAAATAATTTTTTTTCTTTTCTTGCGGCAATGATGCTGGCTTATCAACCAATTAGATCATTGGCCACGATTCACATGGTGGCATATCAAGGTGGAGCGGCGGCCAATAGAATTTTCTCTGTAATAGACGAACCAATTAAGATCAAAGATGAGAGTCATTTACCTGAACTTCAAGTTAAAAATTGTGAAATCAAATTCAATAATGTTAACTTTAAATATAAGTCTACAAACGAAAAAGCAATTAATAATATAAACTTAAAAATTGAAGGTGGAAAAATTACTGCCTTAGTTGGTCAAAGTGGTGCTGGTAAAAGTACAATTATAAATCTCATTCCAAGATTTTATGATGCTCAAGATGGTGAAATTACAATTGATGATCAAAATACAAAAAAAATAAGACTCAAATCTTTAAGAAAAAGAATTTCATTGGTAAGCCAAGATGTAATTTTGTTTGATGATACAATTAAGAATAATATTGCATACGCTAATCCGAATGCTTCTGAAGAAAACATTCAGCAAGCATGCAAATTTGCTGCTGCAGATGAATTTATTGAAAAACTACCAGAAAAATATGATACTATTGTTGGAGAAAATGGCATTAGACTCTCAGGTGGGCAAAAGCAAAGAATATCCATCGCGCGAGCAATCCTAAAAAAATCTCCAATCATTCTATTAGATGAAGCTACATCTTCTTTAGACACAGAGGCTGAAAGAGTCGTACAACATGCCATCAATAATCTAATAAAAGGAAGAACTACAGTTATTATAGCACACCGACTTTCAACAATTCATAGCGCAGATAAAATATTTTTAATGAAAAAAGGTGAAATCATAGACTCGGGAAACCATGAAGAACTTATTCAAAATAGTGAGGAATATAAATCTCTTTATAAAAATCAATTAAAATAAATAATGATTCTTATTTATCGCCATCTTATAAATATTTTATTTCCAATAATAATAATTTTAATTTTCTTAAGAGTCTGGTTTAAAAAAGAAGACAAAAATAGATTTAAAGAAAAACTTTTTATTTCATCATTTAACATAACTAGAAATAAAGATAAAAAATTAATTTGGTTTCATACAGCAAGTATTGGAGAAATGAAAAGTATAATTCCATTAATTAAAAAGCTTAACACAAATAATAAATTTGAATTTTTAATTACATCGGTTACAAAAAGTTCTTCAAAATTAATTGTAGAACAGCTGTCTAATGAAAAAAATGTAATTCATAGATTCTTTCCGGTAGATAAACAGAATGTTGTCATAAAATTTTTGGAAGGTTGGTCTCCAGATTTAATTTTATTTGTTGATTCTGAAATATGGCCAAATTTTCTTTTTGAAATCAAAAAAAAAAATATTCCATTAATTCTTTTAAATGGAAGAATAACAAAAAAAACTTTTTTAAGATGGAAACTTATACCTAAAGTAGCTAAAAAAATTTTTCAAACTTTTGATCTTTGTCTAACATCAAGCAATAAATCAAAGAATTATCTCGAACAATTAAGTGCAAAAAATGTTAAACATATAGGGAATTTAAAATTAAGCGCAGAAATAGAATTAAAAAACCAATTAATTCAAAATAAAAATATGCTTAAAAATATAAGATTTTGGTGTGCTGTTAGCACTCATCCGGGAGAAGATTTATTCTGTATTAAAACCCATCTCAATATAAAAAAAATTTATAATAATATTGTTACTATTCTAATTCCAAGACACATAAATAGATCTAATGATATAGAATTAGCTTGTAGTAAATTTAATTTAAAATCACAGATTTTATCCAATGATGAATTAATAGATCCTAACAGTGAAATAATTATTATAAATTCTTATGGAGTTATATCTAATTACTTAGAATCTTGTAAAAGTGTATTTATCGGAAAATCTATGCTTAAAAAGTTGAAAAATGTTAGTGGTCAGGATCCTATTGAAGCAGCAAAACTTAGTTGCAAAATCTATCATGGGCCATTTGTAAGTAATTTTGAGGAAATATATGATCTTTTAAATAAATTAAAAATTTCTAAAACCATTCATAACGAAATAGAATTGTCTGACTATTTAATAAAAGATCTTAATAATTTTAAAAAAACTTATGATAACAAAATATCAGTTGTTGATAGCCTTGGAAAAAAGATTTTAGAAGACACATATAATGAACTAACCCTCTATTTAAAAAATGAAAATTCTAAAACCTAAATTTTGGGAAAAAAATAATAATTTAATATCTTTATTGTTGTTACCTGTCTCATTTTTTTTACAACTATTAATTATAGTTAAGAAAAAACTTACCCCTGAGCATACATTTAAAATTCCAGTTATTTGTATTGGAAATATCTATTTAGGTGGGACTGGAAAAACACCCTTATCCCTCTTGATTGCTAAAGAATTAAAAAAACATAATAAAAAACCTGCTATAATCAAAAAATATTATTCTGAACATGCTGATGAACATAATTTAATAAATAATAGTCTGGATTGCCTCTTTTTAAATAAACAAAGATCTAAGGCTATAAATAGTGCAGAAAAAAAACAATATGATGTGGCTATATTAGATGATGGGTTCCAAGACTATTCCATAAAAAAAGACCTAAATATATTATGCTTCAATAGCAACCAGCTAATTGGAAATGGAATGACTTTGCCTTCTGGTCCATTAAGAGAAAGCTTAACTGCTTTAAAAAAAACTCAAATAGTTTTAATTAACGGTAATAAAAAAGAGTTATTTGAAGAAAAAATCTTAAGTATTTCAAATAAAGTTAAAATTTTTTACTCAAAATATTTACCAGAAAATATTGAGGAATTTAGAAATAAAAATCTTTTTGCATTTGCTGGAATTGGAAATCCATCCAATTTTTTCAAATTATTAAGTGATAATAATCTCAGCGTACACACAAAGCTAGCATTTCCAGATCATTACAAATTTAGTAAACCAGAAATTCAAAAAATGATAGATAAAGCTTTGAATAATAACTTGGAACTAGTAACAACTGAAAAAGATTACTTTAGGATTAAGCATTATGGATTTAAATATATTAAATTTTTAAAAGTAAAGTTAGAAATTTTAGAAAAAGATAAATTAATAAATCAAATTTTAAATTACTGATGATAAAACCGATTAAATATTTTTTTGAAGCATTTTTTGTTTATTTATCTTTTTTAATTGCAAAATTAATTGGTCTTTCATTGAGTAGAAAATTTTTTTCCCTCATATTCAAAAAAATAGGCCCAATAATTAGATCAAATAATATCATTAATAAAAACCTATTGAATTTTTCAAATAAACTTTCTGATCAAAAAAAAAGAGAGATAATATCAAACATGTGGTCCAATTACGGTATGACTTTTATTGAATACATTTTTTTAAGCAATTTTAAAAAAAGACAATCACATATAAATATTGAAGGAAAAAATATATTACTCAAAATATCTAAAAATAATAAACCAGTTATATTTATATCAGGACACTTTGCAAACTTTGAACTAATGTCCATGGAAATTACAAAAAAAAAAATTAATCTAGCAACTATTTATAGACCTCTAAATAACTTTTTTCTAAACCCGTTTATGGAACATGTGAGAAAAAAACATGTATGTAAAAATCAAATTAAAAAAGGACGAAGAGGCGTAAAAGAGTCTGTTCAATATATAAAAAATAATCATAGCATTGCTCTTATGGTCGACCAAAGAGTAAGTGAAGGTGAAAAAATTAAATTTTTTGATAAAGAGGCTTTAACTACAACTCTGCCTGGACAGCTGGCTTTAAAATATAAGTTGGATATTGTTCCAATATTTATCGAAAGAACAAATAATAATTTATTTAAAATGAAAGTATACGAACCAATTAAATCATCAAACTTTAAAGACACATCTGAGGTCTCTGAAAAATTGAATAAAATATTAGAAAACATGATTATAAAAAATCCTAATCAATGGATTTGGACACATGATAGGTGGAAATAATAAATAAAATTATTCTTTATTTTTTAACTTTTTATAGCGTTCATTGACCTCTAAAGATGAAAAGTAAGCTTCTTGTAACTCTACATTCCAATAGTTTAAATTTTCTATAGGTATCTCTTTTCCTGAAATAGCGCAAACTACAAAGCTTCCTTCTTCTATAATTTCAAATGAGTTATGCTTATAATGAAGTTTAGCTTTTTTTTTATTCATCTATAAATTATATATTATATATCTTTTCATATGAATATCGCTTTAATAGGTAGTGGTGGCAGAGAGCATGTTTTATGCCAAAAAATATATGAATCTAAATTATCTAAAAATATAATTTGTATTCCAGGAAATCCTGGAACTAAAAAAATTGCAAAAAATATAGACTTAGATTTTCTAAACTTTCAAAAATTACTCAAAACCATTAAATCACATAAAATAGACTTAGTTGTTGTAGGTCCAGAGGAGCCTTTGGTTCGAGGAATAGTAGATTTTTTAAATAAACATAAAGTTAAAGTATTTGGACCAAATAAATATGCTGCAAAATTAGAGGGTTCTAAAGCATTCATGAAATCAATTTGTAAAAAATTTAAAATTCCTACAGCTCAGTTTAAAATATGTAAAAATAAAAAAGATGTAGTTAAGTTTATAAAAAATAGTAAGCTCCCATTAGTTGTAAAAGCAGATGGCCTAGCTGCTGGAAAAGGAGTGACTATTTGTAAGACCAAAAAAGAAATATTTACTATTTCAAATGAAATTTTTAAAGGTAAATTCAAAACTTCAAGAAAGTTAGTACTAGAAGAATTTTTAAACGGTGAAGAAGCAAGTTATTTTTTAATTGTAGATAAAAAAAATTATAAATTTTTTGGCTCTGCACAAGACCATAAGCGTGTAGGTGAAAATGAAAGAGGCCCTAATACTGGTGGTATGGGAGCTTACTCCCCAGCACCAATAATTAATAAAGATTTGGAAGAAAAGATAATTAAAAAAATTGTAAAACCTACTTTGCTAGCCTTAAAAAATAAAAAAAAACCTTACACTGGATTCTTGTATGTTGGTTTGATGATAATAAATAAGGAGCCTTATCTTATAGAGTATAATGTTAGAATGGGAGATCCTGAGTGCCAAGTAATTTTACCTAGATTAAAAACTGATTTAGTTAAAATTTTTAATGCAACAATAAATAATAGACTTAATAAAATTAAGATAAATTGGAAAAAACTTAAATGCATGACTATCGTTTTATGCTCAAAAGGATATCCAGGAAAAATTAAAAAAGATAAATTAATCAAAAACATTGAAAGATTAAATCTTTTAAAAAATTCATTTATTTTTCACGCTGGAACAAAGTTGAAAAAAAACAAATTAGTCTCTAATGGAGGTAGAGTTTTAAATATTACATCTACTGGAAAAGTCTTCAAAAAAATAAGGAAAAATATTTTCAAAATTATTAAAATGATTAATTGGAAATATGGCTTTTATAGAAAAGATATTGGTTGGAGAGTAATTTAAAATATATTATGAGAATAATAAGCGGAAAGTTAAAAGGAAAAACTATATCTTTTTTAAAATCTTCTGTAACCAGACCTTTAAAGGACTCAGTTAAAGAAAATATTTTTAATATTATAATTCACTCAAATTTATTTAACGTAAAAATAAAAAATTCTAATATTTTAGATCTTTATTCTGGAGTTGGTTCTTTTGGATTAGAATGCATTTCAAGAGGAGCAGAAAAAATCACATTTGTCGAAAAAGATAAAAATACAGGTGAAATTTTAAAAAAAAACTTAAAAAATCTGGATATAAAGAAAAATACTACTGTCATAATAGATGAAATAGAAAATTTTTTAAAAAAAGACTTTTCCGAAAAATTTGAAATAATTTTTTTAGATCCACCTTTTGCAGATGAATCTTGTCTTCAAAAATTAAAGTTAATTAAAAAAAAAAAAAATTATAAAAAAGATCATCTTATTATAATTCATCGAGAACGAAAATCTTTTGAAAATTTTGAAGATATTTTATCTCCTTTAGTAACTAAGCAATATGGCCGTTCAAAAATAATATTTGGAAAATTCCTAATATAAAATCTTTTTAGTATAAACTTTTACTTCTTCTACAGCCGGTTGATTAAAAGGATTGATGTTTGCTATTTTTCCTACAATTACTGTTTCTAATATAAAATATGAAAACAACTCACCTAGAGCTTTTTCACTTATATCTCCAATTTTAAATTCTCTAAATGGAATTCTCTTTTTTTTTAATACTTTTAGAAAAGCATTTTTTTGAGCTATCTTAATTTGATTTATGCTTTTATTGTTTAAAAAATTTAATTTTTTTCCCAAAATATTTGAATTAATTTTCTTTTTGTTATCAGTGTCAGAACTAAAAACATAAAATAGTTTATCTTTAGGTCCATCTAAATAAAGTTGTAATAAACTATGATGATCTCTTGGGGCTGAAGATATGATTGGCAGAAAACCTTTTCCGTTCTTTCCTAAACTTTCAGCTATTAGTTGCTGATTCCAGTATAAAAATTTATTTAATTGTGGAACATAGTTGAAAAAAATTAAATTACTTAATTTCTTTTTTTGTAAAATACTGGCTAATTTTATTGAACTATCTTTTAAATAAATTTTATTTCTAGCCCTAAAATGATTAAGTAAATTTTTTCTTAACTTTGAAATATTCAATCCCATCAAGTAAGCCGGAACCATTCCAGCTTCAGATAAAACAGAATATCTTCCTCCAATATAACTTTTATGTTCAATATGAAAAATTTGCATTTTTTTGGATAACAAATAAAGAGGGTTTTGTTTTTTTTCAGAAATTATAATTATATTTTTGCTTTTTTTTTTAATAATTTTTAGAGCTCTAATATTAGACAATGTTTCAATT
This sequence comes from Pelagibacterales bacterium SAG-MED05, assembly GCA_014654415.1. Taxonomy (GTDB): domain Bacteria; phylum Pseudomonadota; class Alphaproteobacteria; order Pelagibacterales; family Pelagibacteraceae; genus Pelagilacustribacter. The sequence goes on from JACWDC010000005.1 coordinate 70,889, forward strand.
GTATTACCTGATTTAGAAATTATTATAAAAAGAATTTTACTTAATTTTTGTTTGCTTTTAATTTTTTGTAATTCATCTTCATCAATATTATTTAAAAATATAAAATCTTTTTTTATTTTTTTTTTTAAAAAAGAATAAATTGCTTCTGATCCTAATATAGAGCCACCCATACCTATGATCACAACTGTATTAAATTTTTTAAATTTATTTAAATCCTTAATTTTGAAATTAAATTTAAATTTATTACTCAAGGAATTAAATACACTTTTGGATGAATTTAAATCAAAAGTAATATTGTTTAAAATATTATAAAATTTTTTATTTATCTTTTTATTGTTATTTAAATTAAAAAATTCTTTTTGAATGAAATTTTTATAAATTATTTTTTTATTCTTATTCACTTTCTAATATTTTTCATAATGGATTCTTCTACTGAAGAAGAGCCTGTTGCTGCAGATGTTGGCTGATCTGGAAGATTTAAAATTTTATTAATCTCGTTGCGGTCAGTTTTTTTTGATTTATTTTTAGAATGAGGCGCAGGTAAAGTATCGTATTCTGGCGGGAGTATTAAAGGATCTCTTTTTTTAACTAAAAACTCGTCGGTATTTGTAATTTTTTCATTTTTCAATACTTTTGCCGCATCAGAGGCCCCTCCGCAAGAGTGCAAAAAAGTTATTAATATAAAATATAATAATATTGTTTTAATTTTTTTCATTAGTTAAAAAAAATTCTTTAATAATTAATAAAAATATACCTATCGTAATAAATATATCTGCGATATTAAAAGTAAACCAGTGAAATCTCTGATAATGAATATCTATAAAATCTGGAACCGCAAAATATGCTATCCTGTCATACATATTACCGAGAGCTCCTCCTAAAATTATAGAATATAAAATCTTTTCAAACAAATTGGATCTTATAATCATAAAAACTATTATCATTAATATAATTCCTATTAGTGTTGTGATTGAATTGTAAATAATACTAGAATTTGAGCTAAAAAGACCAAAGCCGATACCAGTATTCCATACTAAATCTAAATTAATAAAATCATTAATATAAACACGATCGTTATTAAACTGATGATTTATTATTTTAATTTTAGAGACTCTATCCAAAAAAAATACTAGACCTACTAATAAAATGCAGATCAGTTTATCTTTTTGAGCCAAAAATGAAAAATTATTCTTATCAAATTTTTTCTGTGTGCTCATATTAAACATTCTCCACAATAGCCTCTTCACATCTAACACATTTGCTTTCTAGAATTTTCCAACATCTGGGACATTTGATGCCTTTAGTTTTTTTAACTTTGATTGTTAATTCTTCTTTGTCTTTGCTTTTTAATTTTTCTGCTTTCGAAGTAATAAAATATTCAGCTAAATTTAAACCTTCTAATAGTTCAAAATTCTTATTATCTGTAATAATATTTATTTCTGCTTCTAAACTTGAGCCGATTTCTTTACTAGCTCTTTTTTCCTCAATTGCAATATTGGCTTCTTGTTTAATTTTAAAAAGCTGTTTCCATTTTTCTCCTAAAACTTGATTTTCAAATTTTTTTGGAATTGCAGGAAATGAATACTCATGAATACTTTTGCTATCCTTGCCTACTAAACTGTAAATTTCATCTGTAGTAAAAACTAATATTGGAGCAAACCATTTTAATAAACTATCCAGAATTATATTTAAAACTATAATACAGTCTTTTCTTTTTTTTGAATTTAAACTGTCGCAATATAATACATCTTTTCTAATATCAAAATAGAATGAAGAAAGATCCAAAGCACAAAAATTTAAAAGCTCTTTGTATAATTTATGAAAGTTATATTCTTTTAAGTTTTCTTCAACTGAATTATTAAGAATAAAAACTTTATGCAAAATATATTGTTCTAGCTCGTTAAAATTTTTAATATTTAGAGACTCCATTGATTGTTTTACAAAATTATCTTTTATATTCCCTAGAATAAATCTAAAAGTATTTCTTATTTTCCTGTAGGACTCTGCGTGTTGAGTTAAAATAGTTTTATCTATTCTTAAATCCTCTGCATAGTCTGAAGAAGCTACCCACACTCTCAATATATCAGCGCCATAATTTTTAAGTATATCTTCTGGAGAAATAACATTGCCTGAAGATTTTGACATTTTTAAACCTTTGCCATCAACAACAAAACCATGAGATAGAATACTATTGAAAGGAGCTCTGCCTCTAGTTCCACAAGATTCTAATAGCGATGAGTGAAACCAACCTCTATGTTGATCTGAACCTTCAAGATACATATCTGCAGGCCATTTTAAATCTTTTCTTTTTTCTAAAACAAAACTATGAGTTGAGCCACTATCAAACCATACTTCAACGATATCATTAAGTTTTTCAAAATCATTTGGATTGTAATCTTTTCCTAAAAATTTTTTAGGTTCGTCAGTAAACCAACAGTCCGAGCCTTCTTTTTCATAAATTCCAGCAATCCTATCTATTACTTTTTTATCTCTTAAGGGCTCTTTTGTCTTTTTGTTGATAAAGATAGGTAATGGAACTCCCCAAACTCGTTGTCTTGAAACACACCAATCAGGCCTATCTTGAATCATTGATAAAAGTCTTTCTTTTCCTTTCTTTGGATAAAAATTTGTATCATTAATCGCTTTAAGAGCTTTATTTCTTAGAGAATTTTTTTCCATAGAGATAAACCATTGTGGAGTAGCTCTATATATTAAAGGTGCTTTAGACCTCCAAGAGTGAGGGTAACTATGGTTTAGTTTATCATCTTTTAATAATCGATTTTGTTCCTTAAGTTTTTCTATAACTAAAGGATCAGCCTTAAAAATATGTGTATTGGTAAAATAAGGTACTTCTTTTGTATACAAGCCAGCATTATCAACAGTGTAACTAGATGGAATATTGTTCTTCAAGCATAAATTAAAATCATCTGGGCCGTGACTGGGTGCGCAATGAACTATTCCAGTTCCTTGCTCAAGATCCACAAAATTTGCCTCGAGCATTGGAATATCATAATCAAATTTCATGCTTAAAAATGGATGGCTGCAAATAGTTCCTTGGAATTCGGAGCCTTTAAAAGTTTTTAATATTTTATGATTTTCTATTCCACAAGATTTAACGATTGATTGAATTAAATTAGTAGCAACAATTATTTTTTTATCTTTAAAATAATCTAACTCATTAATTTCAACTAATGCATACTCAATGTTGCTATTAAATGCTAAAGCTTTATTTGCTGGAATAGTCCAAGGTGTTGTTGTCCAAATTATTACGCTAGAGTCTTTAAGAAAATCTTTTTTAGTATTTTTAACCTTAAAAGCGGCAAAAATTGTATTTGAAGTATGGTTCATATACTCAACCTCAGCGTCTGCTAAAGCTGTTTTTTCAACTGTTGACCATAAAACAGGTTTGAATCCTTGATATAAGCTGCCATCTAAAAGAAATTTTCCTAGTTCCCTTACAATTTGAGCTTCGGCTTCATAGCTCATCGTTGAGTAATAATTTTCAAAATCTCCGACAACACCTAGCCTTTTAAATTCTTTAATGTGAACTTGTATCCAGTTCTTTGCAAACTCTCTGCACTCTTGTCTAAAATCTTTGATAGGAACTTCATCTTTATTTTTTTTCTTTTTCTTATATTGCTCCTCAATTTTCCACTCTATTGGAAGACCATGGCAATCCCAACCAGGTACATAAACAGAATCTTTGCCCTTCATTTGATGAGAGCGGGTTATTATATCTTTTAAAATTTTATTGAGAGCTGTTCCCATGTGAATATGGCCGTTGGCATATGGTGGGCCATCGTGCAAAATAAATTTTTCTTTACCTTTTGAGTTTTTTCTTAACTTTTCAAAAATATTATTTTTTTCCCATTTTTCTAAAATTAATGGTTCTTTAGTTGGTAGGCTTGCTTTCATAGAAAAAGCAGTTTTTGGAAGATGTAAGTTATCTTTAGACATTTTTTTTAGCTTGAATTATATCAATTTTTATTTGTTCCTTTAATTGTTCTAAACCTTTAAATTTTTTTTCATGTCTTATAAATTTTATAAAATTAACATTAAGCTCTTTATTATATAAGTTTTTATCAATTCCAAATATATTCACTTCTAATAGTAAATTTTGGCCATTAAATGTTGGCCTATAGCCTATATTGGCAATACCTTGTTTTCTAAAATGTTTTGTTTCAACTATTACTGAGTAAACTCCAAGCTTAGGCGTTATATAATTCTTAAACTTAATATTGCAGGTTGGAAAGCCAATTTTTCTTCCTCTTCTCATGCCTTTAATTACTTTTCCTTGAATACACCAATTTCGATTTAATAATTTATTGACTTCATATATTTTTCCTTGAGAAATTTTTTTTCTTATGACTGTTGAGGAGATAACTTTCCTTGTTTTTCTTAGAGGATTTGTAATCACAGTTTTATATTTATATATGCTTGAATATCTTTTAAGCGTTTGAATATTACCCTTTCTTTTAAAACCAAATTTAAAATTATTGCTCACGTACAAAAATTTACATTTTGCCTTTTTAAAAATAATATTATTTATAAATTGTTCTGCTGATAATTTAGAAAATTTTTTATTAAAATTTATTATTATTAAAAAATCTAATTTCAATTTTTTAAGTTGATTTTTTTTTTGTAATAATGAATTTATACGATGGTTCTTAATTTTTTTATTGAAAAACATTGTCGGCATAGGCTCAAAAGTAATAACTCCAAAAGGCAATCCTTTTTTTTTTGCTTTTTGTCTAGCTCCATTTAATACTTTTTGATGACCTATATGTATTCCATCAAAATTTCCAACAGCTACTACACTATTCTGATGTTTTTTATTTATTATAAGATTATTATAAATTTTCATTTTACCATTTAAGTTCTTTCTGAAAAAAATTAGTTTTTACATTATATCTTTTTAATAAAGCTGGAAGGCCTTCATCATTTTTAATTTCATTTCTGTGAACACCATTGTAGATAAATAAGCTGTCTATATTAAGATTGTTTGCTCCTTTAATATCTGTTCTCAAATTATCCCCTATGGCTAAAACTTTTTCTTTTGTATCAAAGCACATTTCATAAATTTCCTTATATGGTTTTCCATAATATATGACCTCACCTCCTAACGTCTCAAAAGTTTTTGCTACTGACCCAGCGCAAAGTTCTTCTGTATCACCTCTGTGAACAGTCAAATCAGGATTTGTACATATGAATTTTTTAGAAATATAATTTTTAAGTAAATCTTTATAATAATCTAAATCTTCATCATGCTCATCAAAGAGGCCAGTACAAAGTATAAAATCACAGCTTTTTAGAGATGTCTTATTTTTCAACATTTTCTCAAATATTGATTGATCTCTAGATGGTCCTAGATGATAAAAACTTTTTCCATATTTATTTTGGTTAATCGCATGCATTGCTGACTCGCCAGATGTTATTACGTTAGATAAAAATTTCTCTTTCATTTTCATTCTTTTTAAAAATTCAACAACTTTAGAACTAGGTCTAGGTGCATTAGATAGAAATACAATTTTTTTTGAACTTTCACTCAAATTTTCAACAACTTCAATTGCTTTTGGTTTTAAAGATATCCCGTTATGCATCACTCCCCATAAATCAATTACGTATGTATCGTAAGAGTGAAATACCTCTGATAAATGGTTTAAGTTTCTCAATTTTTACTGTCTCTCTTAATTTTATCTCTTAAAATATAGCAATTTAGCCTTTTTTTTAATGATTTTCGCCTCTTGAAATCTTCGCAAAACTCACCATATCAGCACTACATAAAAATTACAGGAGAATATGTATGAAATTTAGACCCTTGCACGATCGTGTGCTTATTAAAGTTTTAGACAGTGAAGAAAAAACTGCCGGTGGAATAATTATTCCTGACACAGCAAAAGAAAAACCGCAGGAAGGTGAGGTAGTGGCTGTAGGTCCTGGTTCCAAAAATGAAGATGGAAGATTAAATCCAATGGATGTTAAAGTGGGAGATATAGTGCTTTTTGGAAAATGGTCAGGAACAGAAGTAAAAATTGACGGTAAAGAATATAGTATTATGAAAGAGTCCGATATAATGGGAGTTTCAAAAGGAAAAAAATAATCTTTAAAGGAGAATTAAAATGGCAAAAATAATTAAATTTGACACAGAAGCAATTGAAGTTGTTGAAAATTTGAGTGAAAGTTCAA
>JACWDC010000006.1 GCA_014654415.1 Pelagibacterales bacterium SAG-MED05
AGATCATTAAATTCTGTAGACATACCTTCCTCAAATTTTAGAAAAAATATTTTAAAAATTCTAAAAAATGAAGGCTATATTAAAGATTACTATATAGAAAAATCAGAAAATAATAAGGTGAGTTTAAAAATAAATCTTAAATATTATGAAGGAGATCCTGTAATTAAAGAAATTAAGAGAATTTCAAAACCAGGAAGAAGAGTTTATTCAAGAGCGACCAGTATCCCAAAAGTTATGAATGGATTAGGATTAGCCATCCTTTCAACACCAAAAGGTGTGATGAGCGATTCAGAAGCAAGGAAAAATAATATTGGTGGCGAAATAATTTGTAGGGTATTTTGATGTCTAAAATTGGAAAAAAAAACATATTAATACCCAAAGAGTCTTCAGTAAAAATCGAAGGTAGTAACTTAACTATTACTGGTCCGAAAGGAACTAAAACACTGACTATTAATGATAAGATTTTTTCATCAAAACTTAATGAAAAAAATGAATTTCAGATTTTACCTTTAAATAAAAAGATAGACAAAAAGACAACTGTGATGTGGGGTACCTATAGAAGCTTAATTAATAATGCAATCACAGGAGTCTCTAAAGGACATGAAAAAGTTCTAGAATTAAGTGGTGTTGGATTTAGAGCAAATATAAAAGGAGAAAATTTAAATTTACAAATAGGATTCAGCCATGATGTAAATTTTAAAGTTCCGAAGGATGTTAAAATTACTGTTGAAAAGCAAACAACAATTAAAATTGATGGAGTAGACAAAGATTTAGTTGCTAAAATAGCTGCAGACATTAAAAATTTAAAACCTGTAGAGCCTTATAAAGCCAAAGGCATTAAAGAAAAAGGTCAGTTTGTGTTAAGAAAAGAGGGAAAGAAAAAATAATGAGAAAGATTAGCAGTAAAATTAAAAGAAAATTAAGAAATAGAAAAAAACTTAAAAAAGTTAGTAATGATAGATATAGAATTTCTGTATCTAAATCTTTAAATAATCTTTTTATTCAAATAATAGACGATAAAAGTAGAAAAACTTTAGTTTCCGCATCTTCTATTGAGAAGGAGATTAAGAAGAATAAAATTAAAAAGATTGAAAAATCAGTTTTGATAGGAGAAATTTTAGCAAAAAGAGCTAAAGAAAAAAATATAAGCAATGTATATTTTGATAGAGGCGAATATAAATATCATGGAAGAATAAAAGTTTTCGCAGAAACACTGAGAAAAAATGGATTAAAATTTTGATATGGCTGATAATAGAAAAATAGAAAGTGATATAAAAGAAAAACTAGTTGCTATCAATAGAATTACTAAAGTAGTTAAAGGAGGTCGTAGATTTGGATTTGCTGCTTTAGTAGTTGTCGGTAATCAAAAAGGTTCTGTTGGTATTGGTCAAGGTAAATCTAAACAAGTTCCTGATGCAATTAAAAAGGCCACAGAAGTTGCAAAAAAAAGCCTTGTTCAAATTCCTTTAAAAGATGGCAGAACATTACACCACGATGTGAAAGGGAAAAATGGATCTGGAAAAGTATTTATGAGATCAGCTCCTGCTGGAACAGGAATTATTGCCGGTGGTCCAATCAGATCAGTTTGTGAGGTATTAGGAATTCAAGACGTTGTAGCTAAGTCGCTTGGGTCTGCAAACCCTCATAATGTTTTAAAAGCTTGTGTCAATGGATTAAAATCTCAAAGTTCTCCAAAAATATTATCTGCAATTAGAGGAAAAAAAATATCTGACATTGTATTAAAAAGGGAGACAAAATAATGGAATTAAATAATTTAGTGAAAAATAATAAAAAAAAATTAAGGGTAGGAAGAGGCATTGGTTCTGGTAGAGGTAAAACTTCTTCGAGAGGACACAAAGGTCAAAAATCTAGATCTGGCGTAGCTATCAAAAGTTTTGAAGGCGGTCAAATGCCTTTATATAGACGTTTGCCAAAAAGAGGTTTTAATTCTTTAGGTAAAAAAAATACAGCAATATTGAATTTATCTAAAATTCAAAATATTTATGAAAAAAATAAAGATAAATTAAATACTTCATTGGATTTAAAATCTTTAAAAGATAATAAATTTATAAATAAAAAATATTCACAATTAAAAATTTTAGGAACAGGTGAATTAACAATTAAAGTAGATATCACAGCCCATTATGCATCGAAACAAGCAAAAGAAAAAGTTGAAAAAGCAGGTGGAAAACTAAATATTTTAAAAAAATAATTCAATATGTCCAGCGAAACCCTAAACACAACAGGCGCATTTAGTCAGGCTAAAGATCTTAAAAATAGAATTTTATTTACAGTTTTGCTTTTAATTATTTATAGGTTAGGGACCTATGTTCCTTTATCAGGAATTGACCCATCTGCTTTGAAGGAAATAATGGCTACTAGTCAAAAAGGTTTACTAGGAATGTTCAATATGTTTTCAGGAGGTGCAGTTACTAGAATGGCAATATTTGCTCTTGGAATAATGCCATATATTTCATCAGCAATTATAGTACAGTTATTAACTGGAACATCAGATTATTTTAAAAGTTTAAAAGAACAAGGAGAAATAGGTAGAAAAAAAATTACTCAAATTACAAGATATGGAACAGTTTTAATAGCATGTCTACAAGGTTACGGTGTTTCTGTTGGTTTAGAAAATGCAGGAAATCTAGTAATTGAACCAGGCATGGGATTTAGAATTATAACAACAATTTCTTTAGTTGCTGGAACAACATTTTTAATGTGGTTAGGTGAACAAATTACTTTAAGAGGAGTTGGAAATGGTATCTCATTAATAATTTTTTCTGGAATAGTAGCAGAAATACCTAGAGCTTTAGCTTCTACCTTTGAATTAGGCAGAACAGGGGCTTTATCAGCAGTAATGATTGTAGGAATATTTATATTAATAATATTTACAGTTTTATTTATTGTGTTTTTTGAAAGGGCCATGAGAAAAATTTTAGTAAATTATCCCAAAAGACAAGTTGGCAACAAAGTATATGGAGGTGATTCCTCATACTTACCACTAAAGATTAATACAGCGGGAGTAATACCAGCTATATTTGCTTCAGCATTGTTATTGTTACCAATTACATTAACTAACTTTGGATTTGCTGAGTCAGATCTTTCAATAAAAATTTCTTCAATGTTTACACAAGGTCAGCCATTGTACATGTTGCTATATGCATCTGGTATTATTTTTTTTGCATTCTTTTACACATCAATAGTATTTAACCCTAAAGAGACAGCTGAAAATTTAAGAAAATATGGAGGATATATTCCAGGCATCAGACCAGGTGAAAGAACTGCCGAATATATTGAAAGTATTTTAATTAGATTAACAACTGTTGGATCTTTATATCTTACTTTTGTGTGTTTAATGCCTGAATTTTTAATCGCTAAATATCCAATTCCTTTTTATTTAGGCGGCACATCAATTTTGATTGTAGTAGTAGTCGCTATGGATACAGTAACTCAAGTACAAACTAGATTAATGAGCTCTCAATATGAATCATTAATTAGAAAGACTAAATTTGGAAAATAATTAGTTTTATGAATCTAATTATATTTGGACCTCCTGGAGCTGGAAAAGGAACACAAGCAGATTTTATTGTTAAAAAATATAACTTGTTTCAATTATCAACAGGTGAAATCTTTAGAAATGAAATAAAAAATAAAACAGATCTAGGTATTAAAATCTTTTCAGCAATAAATGGAGGATCATTAGTTTCAGACGATATAGTTAAAAAATCAGTTGAGATATTTATTTCCGATGAAAAATATAAAAATAAATTAATTTTTGATGGCTATCCTAGAAACTTAATTCAAGCCAAAACTCTAAAAGAGTTACTTAGCAAATATAACCAAAAAATTGATCTAGTCCTAAAACTATCAGTGTCGTTAGAAACAATAAAAAAAAGAATTGTTGAAAGAAGAACCCTTGAAAAAAGGGCTGATGACAGTGAAGAAATAGCTATCAAGAGATATAAGACTTATGAAAAATCTACCGAACCTGTAATTGAATATTATAAAAAATTGAATTTATTAAAGGTGATTGATGGGGAGAGGTCAATTGATCAAATAAATAAAGAAATTAGCGATATTATTGACCTTATATAGAGTTGACTTTAAATAATTAGGCAATATAAATACGCATTTGGAACTTTAACTCATTATAATATGGCTCGTATAGCAGGAATAAACATTCCACAGAATAAAATTGTAAGCATAGCATTAACCTATATTCATGGAATTGGTCCATTTTCTTCTAAAAAAATTTGTGAAAAATTAGAAATCCCTTCTTCAAAAAGAGTAAATGAATTGACAGAAGAGCAAGTTTTAAAAATTAGAGAATTTATAGATGCAAATCATAAAGTTGAAGGAGATCTAAGAAGAGAAATTTCTGTAAACATTAAACGTTTAGTAGATTTAGCTTGTTATAGAGGCACAAGACATAAAAAAAAATTACCTGTACGTGGTCAAAGAACTCAATGCAACGCAAGAACTAGAAAAGGTAAAGCAATCGCAATTGCAGGAAAAAAATTAACACCGCTTAAAAAATAAATTTATAATTATTAATGAATAAAAAAGTTGAAAAAATAGAAAAAAAGGTTGAAGTAAAAAAATCTGAATTAATTAAGAAAGATAGCTCTTTTAAAAAAAAGAAAAAAGTTAAAAAAAATATAACTTCTGGGATTGCTTATGTTTATTCAACTTTTAACAATACGATTATCTCTATAGCTGATGAAGGTGGCAATGTTGTTTCATGGTCATCTGCTGGTTCAAAAGGTTTTAAAGGATCAAGAAAATCTACTCCATATGCTGCACAAGTAGCTGCAGATGATGCAGGCTCGAAAGCTTATGAGCAAGGATTAAGAACATTAACTGTTCAAGTAAAAGGTCCAGGATCTGGGCGAGAAACAGCTTTAAGATCATTACAGTCAAGAGGATTTAAAATATTATCAATAAGAGACACAACACCAATGCCACACAATGGAGCAAGACCACCAAAAAGAAGGAGAGTGTAATGCAAACTACATCAAATATTATAAATAAAAATTGGAAAGCTTTAATTAAACCAAATAAATTAGAGATCAAGAGCAATGAAGATAAAACTATTGCAGAAGTTATAGCTGAACCTTTAGAAAAAGGATTTGGGCAAACAATTGGTAATTCATTAAGAAGAATTTTATTATCATCAATTCAAGGAGCAGCAGTGTCAGCTATTCAAATAGATGGTGTTCTTCATGAATTTTCATCAATAAAAGGTGTCAGAGAAGATGTTACTGATATTGTATTAAATGTAAAAAATTTAGCAATTAAGTCATCATCAACAAGTACCAAAAAGATTATTTTGGACATCAAAGGCCCTAAAGAAGTAAAGGCAAAAGATATCACTCTTGTCCCAGAAATAGAGATTTTAAATCCAGAACAAACTATTTGTAACTTGGATGAAAAAACAAATTTTCATATGGAATTAATGATTAGCACTGGAAAAGGTTATGTTGCTGCTCCAAAAAACAAAAATGAAGATAGTCCTCTTGGTTTAATTTCAATTGATTCTTTATTTAGCCCAGTTAAAAAAGTTTCTTTTTCGATAGAAAATACGAGAGCAGGTAGCGCGCTTGATTATGACAAATTAGTAATGACTGTTGAAACTAATGGTACTGTTGCTGCTGAAGATGCGATCGCATATTCAGCTAGAATATTTCAAGATCAATTATCAATGTTTGTGAATTTTGAAGATCCTCAAGAAGTAGTCAAAGAAGTTAAATCTACTGAGCCAGAATTTAATAGAAATTTATTAAAAAGAGTCGAAGAACTAGAATTGTCTGTTAGATCAATGAATTGTCTTAAAAATGATAATATAATTTACATAGGTGATTTAGTTCAAAAAACTGAGCCAGAAATGCTAAGAACACCAAATTTTGGAAGAAAATCTCTTAATGAAATTAAAGAAGTGCTGAATACAATGTCCTTATATTTAGGCATGGAGATACCAAATTGGCCACCTGATAATATTGCAGAGTTATCTAAAAAACTTGAGGATAATAATTATTAATGAGACATGGTATTGGTTATAGAAAATTAAATAAGACCGGCGAACATAGAAAAGCTTTATTTAAAAATATGCTCAATTCTTTGATTAAATACGAACAAATAATTACAACTTTACCTAAAGCGAAAGAATTAAAACCTCAAATTGATAAAGTGATTACAATTGGGAAAAAAAATATATTAAGTAATAAAAAAAAGCTTTTTTCTAAACTTCAAGATAAAAAATCAGTTACAAAAGTATTTAATGAGCTATCAAAAAGATACAACACAAGAAAAGGAGGATACTCAAGAGTATTAAAAGCTGGATTTAGAACTGGTGACGATGCCCCAATGGCTGTAATTGAGTTAGTAGATAAAAATCCAGAAGCAAGAAAAGTTGACAAGCCAAAAAAAGTTGAAAAAAAAGAAAACGAAAAAAAAACAGATCAAAAAGTAGCAAGCAAATAGTTTTAGCTCTACATGCCAAAAATCTACACTGTTGAAAAAGATTATCAAAACTCACGTTTTGACAGATGGTTTAAAGCAAAAATAATAAATCTACCCCAATCATTAGTAGAAAAAATTATTAGATTAAACAAACTAAAGATTAATAAAAAAAGAGCTAAATCATCTTACAGAGTACAATTTGGAGATATTGTAGAAGTGTACGATATTTCAAAATTTAAAGTAACTGATAGGCCTAAAATATTAAAATATAAACCATCTAGAAAAGAAGTAGATATTTATGATGACTATATTATAGAAAATAATGAAAATTTTGTAGTTATAAATAAACCAGCTGGTATCGCAGTTCAATCTGGAACAAAATCATTTAAGAATATTATTGATGTATTAAAAGATACAAAATACTTTGCAAATCAAAAACCATATATAGTTCATAGATTAGATAAAGAAACTTCTGGAGTTTTAATTGTAGCCAAAACAAGAGAATATGCTCAACTATTCACATCTCTTTTCAGAATAAGAAAAATACATAAAACGTATGTTGCTTTGACCTACGGTAAAATTTCTAAATCCAAAGATACCTTAAAAGACGATTTAGTTTCTTATGATAATAATAAAAAAATAATACAAAAAGCAATTTCTCATTTAAAAGTTTTAAAATCTTCTGATAATTATTCTTATGTTGAGCTAAACCCAATAACTGGAAGAAAGCATCAATTAAGAAAGCAACTTTATAATATAGGAAATCCTATTGTTGGCGATGATAAATATTTTATAGATAGAAAAGCTAATAAGAAAAAAATAAAAAGTAAAAATCTTATGTTACACGCTTATAAAATCAAATTTATGATAAAAAATATTCAATATAATTTTAAAGCCAAATACAATAAGGATTTTGAAGAATTTTTTAAAAAGACAATTTTAAATTTTATTTATATTTTTTATAAATATATCTGATATTTTTTTTTTTCTATATTTTTAATTATTACTCCATTTTCATTATATACGGATGTTATTTTTTGATTATCAAGTCCACAAGGAACAATCTTTAGATATTGAGCAAGATTATTGTTTATATTTATTGAAAATCCATGATAGGCAATCCATTTTGAAATTCTCAAGCCAATAGCAGCTATTTTTTTTTTATTTACCCAAATACCAATATTTTTTCCGTCTTTTTTCCCTTTAATTTTGTAAATCCACAAAAATTCAATAATACTTTTTTCAATTGTACTTATTAATTTTCTAATATCTCTTTTTCTTTTATTTAAATTTAAAACAAAATAGATGATTTTTTGACCTGGGTTATGCAGTGTGATTTTTCCACCTCTATTTGTATTAATGATTTTAATTTTTTTATCTATAATTTCTTTATTATTAGATCTTATACCTGCTGTATAAGTAAGAGGGTGCTCTAAAATCCATAACAATTCTCTACCTTTATTTACTTTAAGTTCCTCAACACGTTTATGAAGAAATTTCATAGCAATTTTGTAGGAAATACGTCTTTTACTTATTTTTACTTCTATGCTCATTTAGTTTGAAATTTATCATTTTATGGACTATTAGTCTCAAAAAACAATCAGAGGTGTTTATGACTTTAGTTAAATCAACAGGAGATAAAAAGGTCAATCTTGATTTTAATAAAGAATTCATTAATACTTTTTCTGAAAAAATACAATCTTCCGATATAAAATTTATCAATCAAACTCTTAAAGATTTGCATGAAGCAGATGTAGCAAATTTAATAGAAAACTTATCTAATGAGACAAGAATTAAGCTTATTGAGTTAGAAGAATTTAATATTGATCCTGATATTTTTATTGAATTAAATGAGTCTATTCAAAGTGAAGTTCTTCAGCTTTTATCAAGTGAGTCAATAATTAATATCATTAAAAGACTAGAGTCTGATGACTCAATCAAGATATTAGAGAATTTAGAAAAAAATAAAAAAGAATCAGTTTTAGAAAAATTACCACCTAAAGATAAGTTTCTTTTAGAAGAAGGTTTAAGCTATCCAGAAGATTCTGCAGCAAGAATTATGCAAAGAGAGTTTACAGCAGTACCTAGTAACTGGAGTGTTGGGCAGACCATAGATTATCTAAGAGAAAACAAAGATCTTCCTAAAGAATTTTTAGAAATTTTTATTGTCGATAATGATTTTAAACCTGTAGGAACCGTTCCTTCATCAAGAGTATTGAGAACTTCTAGATATTCAAAAATGAATTCTATTATGGCTGAAATGCCAGTTTTAATTTCAGTTAATATGGACAAGGAAGAGGTTGGACATACATTTGAAAGTTACAATTTGGTTTCTGCGGGAGTAGTTAACAAGGATAACAAATTAGTAGGAATGATCACAGCCGATGACGTAGTTACAGTTGTACAAGAAGAGGCAGAAGAGGACGTATTAAGATTAGCAGGTGTTGGAGATGAAGAAATAACAGACAGCGTGATTATTAAAACAAAAAGAAGATTTAATTGGTTATTATTAAATTTATTTACCGCGTTACTTGCTACATGGGTGATAAGTAATTTTGGTGCTTCAATAGAACAAATGGTTGCGCTAGCTTTTTTGATGCCAATTGTTGCTTCAATGGGTGGAAATGCAGGCATGCAAACTTTAGCAGTAACTATTAGAGCTATTGCAAAAAAAGAATTATCAGCTAGCAATTTTAACCGTGTTGTAGGAAAAGAATTTATTATTGGAGTTTTAAATGGAATTATTTTTGCAATTATAACAGCAGTTATTGTTCATCTTTGGTTTAAAGAAATAAATTTATCTTTGTTGATTGGGGTTTCCATGATTTTAAATATGATCGTAGCTGGTTTGTTTGGAATATTAGTGCCTGTGTCTTTAAAGAAGATGAATATCGACCCAGCTTTGGCATCAAGTGTATTTGTAACTACAATAACAGATGTGATCGGGTTTTTGTCTTTTCTAGGTCTAGGATCTTATTATTTTCTTAATTAAATATTATCGATTAATCGAATCTTATTAAGATAAAAAGCAATAAAAATTTTAAATTTTTCTTTTTTATTTTTAGGTCGTTTAAGAGTCTTTGAATTATATAATTCTATATAGTCTATCTTTGTTAAACCTAAATTCATTAAATCTTTTTTGATATTAAGAAATTTAAAGTTAGAAAGTTCTTTTTTAATTAATCTTTTTTTATTTCTTAAATACTTAATAACATTTGAAGCAATCTTAAATTGATTTCTATTCAAGTTATTGTTTCTAGTGGAGCATGCTATTCCATTTTTTTCTCTTATCGTCTTACAATGAATTATTTTTGTATTAATTTTTCTTTTTAAGATATGGATATTAATTAGATACGATTGTTGAAAGTCTTTAATTCCAAGAAAAATATACTTAGGTTTTATTATTTCTAAAAATCTATTAACAATATTTAAAACTCCTTTAAAATGACCTCTTCTTGATTTACCGCAAAGTTTCTTTGAGAATTTATCTAAGAATATTTTATTTTTTACTTGAAAAGAAAAGACATCTTTTGAATTTGGAAGATAAATCAAATCAACATTTAAACGTTTTAATATCATCAAATCTTTTTTTAAATTACGAGGATAATTAATAAAATCTTTTTTCTCATTAAATTGCTTGGGATTAACAAAAATTGAAACTAGAGTTTTTCCTTTAAAACTTTTTGATTTTTTAATTAAAGATATGTGACCTTTGTGCAAACCACCCATTGTAGGCACAAAAGATATATTTTTGATATTTAAAATCTCTTTTTGTAATTTATGTTTACTTTTAAATATTTTCATTTATTTACTGTAGTGATATTAAGTATTAAGAGAATCATATGATAAAACAAGCAATTATTCCACTAGCAGGTTTAGGAACAAGATTGTTGCCTTTAACTAGTGTAATTCAAAAAGAGTTACTACCATTAAACGGTAAGCCAAATTTAGAGTACATAATGGAAGAATGTGTTGAAGCTGGGATCAAGCAGTTCATTTTTATAGTTCCTAAAAATAGACCTACTATAAAAAATTATTTTTTCAATGATAGTTTTTATAAAAGATTAATTAAAAAGAAAAAAAAAGACAAAAAATTAAAAGAAATTTTTAGAAGAATTAAGAAGTATCAAAAGATGATAAAATTTGTATATCAAAATAAACCCGATGGAACGGGAGCCGCTGTCTTGAAATGTAAAAAATATTTAAAAGATAAACATTTTTTGATGCTTCTTGCAGATGATTTAATTATTAAAAAAAATTGTTCAAAAGAAATGATTTCTTTACATAAAAAAACAAAGGGATCTATAATAGCAACTAGAAAAGTAGAAAGAAGAACAGTCTCGAGATGGGGTATCTTAGGTGTTAAAGACAAAAAAAAGCATTCATTCTCAATTAATGAAGTAATCGAAAAGCCTAAATTGAAAGAGGCACCATCAAATTATGCCATAATTGGGAGATATATTTTACCTAAAAAAATTCTTTCTGTTTTAAAAAATCAAAAAAAAGGAAAGGGTGGAGAGATACATATCACTGACGCAATCAAAACCTTAATCGAAAGAGGCGAAAAATTTTATGGAAATATCTTTAGAGGAAAATATTTGGACTCAGGAACTCTTGAGAGTTATATCAAGTCAAACTTAATCATTTCAAAATTATAATAATATTATGAAATTATGTATGATAGGAACAGGTTATGTTGGTTTAGTTAGCGGCACATGTTTTGCCGACATAGGAAATCAAGTATATTGTGTTGATAAAGATGTTTCAAAGATAAACAAATTAAATTTAGGTATCTCACCCATTTATGAGCCAGGTTTAAATGAGTTAATTAAAAAAAATTATACAGCTAATAGATTAATTTTTACAACGGATTTAAAAAAGGCTGTTAATTCTTCAGATATAATTTTTATTTGCGTCGGTACACCCACCAAAAAAGGTTCTCTTAAAGTAGACCTATCTTACGTTTATAAATCGATTAAAGAAATCATTTCTTCAACAAAAAATAAGAAAATTATTGTAACAAAATCAACTGTTCCTGTTGGAACAGGCGATGAAATAGAAAAAATAATTAAAAAACTAAAAAGGAAAAATTTTGAAATAATCTCTAACCCTGAATTTTTAAGAGAAGGTGATGCGATTAGAGATTTTAGATATCCTGATAGGATAGTTATTGGCTCAAATAATAAAAAGATATTTAAAAAAATGAGAACTCTTTACACTCCCTTAATAAGTAAGGGGGCTAAATTTTTTACAACATCTAGAAGGGGAGCTGAATTAATCAAGTATGCTTCAAATGCTTTTCTCGCTACAAAAATTACATTTATTAATGAAATATCAAATTTATGTGAAAAAACTGAAGTTAATGTTGAAGATATCTCTTTAGGTATAGGTTCTGACAATAGAATAGGAAGTAGATTTTTAAGAGCAGGCCCAGCTTATGGAGGGTCATGTTTTCCAAAAGACACAAAAGGCTTAGTTTCTATTGCAGAAAAAAATAAAATAAATCTTTCAATTGTTAAATCAGTTATTAAGTCTAATCAAAATAGAGTAAATTTACACACTAAAAGAATTCATAAAATAATTGGTTCTAATGTCAGAAATAAAAAGATAGCTTTTTTAGGAGTTACATTTAAACCAAATACAGACGACATGAGAGACTCGACAAGTCTAAAAATGATACCTTATCTTTGTAAAAAAGGAGCAAAAGTTTCTTATTATGATCCTTCAGGCAAAAAAAAGGAGTTTTCAAAAATTAAAAATTGCAAGTATGAAAACGATATAAAAAATAACTGTAAAAATGCAGATTTAATTATTTTACTCACTGAGTGGGACGAATTTAAAACAATAGATTTTAAAAAGATTAATAAAAATAAAAATTTGAGAATTTATGATCTGAGAAATTTATATAATTTAGATCAAATGAAAGATAAAAAGATGAAATATTATTCTGTAGGAAGACCTGATATTAATTAATTTCAAATATCGCATCAACTTCAACAGCCACACCTAATGGTAAACTATTAGAACTGATTGCCGCTCTTGTATGTAAACCTTTATTATCAAAAATTTTTGCAATAATTTCTGATGCTCCATTTATAACTTTAGGTTGATCTATAAAATTATCGGTAGAGTTGACATATCCTGTCAATTTTATACATGATTTTACTTTTGATAAATCGTTATCACATGCTTTTTTAACTTGTGAAACTATAGCCAAACCACATCTTTTTGCAGCTTCATAGCCTTGAGTAACATCTAAATCTTTTCCAACTTTTCCTTTTATTAGATCACCTTTATCGTTTATTGAAATCTGTCCTGATATATAAAGTAAATTTCCAACAATTTTACTGGCTACATAAGCGCCCACGGGATCTTTTGGATCAGGAATTTTTATTTTTAATTCTTTAATCTTTTCTTCTATAGACATTGTTACTTTTTCAGTGGGTTGAGATCTTTAATTTGTTCTTTACTTTTTTCTAAACCTTTTTTTTGATATTTTTTTGTTTCTTCTATGAATTTTTTAGTTTTACACTTAACATCAAAATTTTTGCATCTTAATTCATTAGCGGATATTGAGCTATTGAAGCCAGAAATTAAAAATATAAATAATAAAATAGTTCTATTCATTTTCTTTTCTTTTTCATTTTTGTTTTATCATATTCTTTTCTTTTTTCTATTAGTATTAACGCATCATCCATAGTTAATTCATTTGGGTCTTTTTCTTCAGGTATAGTTGCATTTAATGATTTATATTTTATGTAAGGTCCAAATTGACCTTTCATTACTCTAACAGGTTTTTTGTCTTCCGGATGTTCTCCTAGATCTTTTATTATTGATGAAGATATTCTGCCAGGTTTTGCCTCTGCGATCATTGTAATAGCTCGATTAATACCAATCGTAAAAATTTCTTCAACATTTTCTAATCTTGCTGATTTATTTTCACATTTTAAGTAAGGACCAAATCTTCCAGAATTTAAAGTTATATCTTTTCCTGTATCTGGATTTTGTCCTAAAACTTTTGGAAGCGAACAAAGAAATTTTGCTTGTTCTAAATTAACACTATCAACCTCAATTCCTTTAGGGATTGAGACATTTCGAAGATGATCATTTTCTTTTTTTTTCTTTTTCCTTCCTTTTTTTGGAGTTTCTTCAACATTTTCTAATTCTTTTTCGTATTGTAAATAAGGACCAAATCTTCCATTTTTTAAATGTATATCTTTACCATAATCATTTTGTCCTAATAATTTTGGTTCAGCTAAATTATATTGAGCAGCAGCTTTTGCTTTTGATAGAGGTCTTGTAAATTTACATTCAGGATAATTAGAGCAACCAATAAACGCTCCTCCTCTAAAACTATTTTTAAGGCTTAATTCACCGTTAGAACATAATTTGCATTTCCTATCAATAGAATCATTGGAATCCCTATCAAATATGAGAGCTCCTAGACTTTCATTTAATAAATCCAATACTTCACGTGTTCTTTTTTCTTTTACTTTTCCAATATTTTCATAGAAATCTTTCCAAAAATTGTTCAAAACTTCTACCCATTCAATTTTTCCACTGGTGATTTCATCTAGTTGATTTTCAAGATCAGCAGTAAAATTATAGTCAACATATTTAGAAAATAATTTTTCAAGAAACGCTGATATCAATTTTCCTCTATCTGTGGGGTGAAATCGTTTATTTATTTGTTCTACATAATTTCTAGTTGATAATACTGATATAATACTTGCGTAAGTTGAAGGTCTTCCAATACCCAATTCTTCCATCTTTTTCACTAAACTTGCTTCTGAGTATCTAGGCGGCGGATCCGTAAAATGTTGTTCATCGTTTAATTTAAGTATACTTATTTCTTCACCAGCCTTAACTTCAGGCAATATATTTTTAGCATCTTCATCTGTCTCTTGAACTTGATAAACTTTTAAAAATCCTTCAAACTTTATTATAGATCCACTTGCTCTGAAATTTATATTGTTATCTTTAGATGATATAAGGATAGTATTTCTATCAAATTCTGCAGGATTCATTTGAGAAGAAAGAGCTCTGCTCCATATTAATTCATAAAGTTTGTATTGATCTGTATTAATATATTTCTTTAAGTCATGAGGTTTTCTTGTAATGTCTGTCGGTCTTATAGCTTCATGAGCTTCTTGTGCATTTTTTGCTTTCTTTCCAGCATAGCTATTAGGATGATCAGGTAAAAATTCATTTCCAAAATCTTTTTTAATTAAATTCCTAAATTCATCTATAGCTTCTTGAGAAATGTTTGTTCCATCAGTTCTCATATAGGTAATTAATCCTGTAGTTTCTCCCTCAATATCTATTCCTTGGTATAATCTTTGAGCTATCTGCATAGTTCTAGACGCTCCAAAACCAAACTTTCCAGAAGCTGTCTGTTGTAATGTTGAAGTAGTGAATGGTGCTAATGGGTTTCTTTTAAATACTTTTGTATTGACATCTTTTATCATAAATTTTGATTTATTAATTATATTTATAGCTTGGTCGATTTCATTTTTATTTTTAAATGTAAATCGTTCTATTTTTTTTCCATCATACAAACTTAATTTAGATAAAATGTTTTTATTTTCTTTATTTGTAAAATCTGAAGTTAAGGTCCAATATTCTTCTGGTTTAAATAATTCAATTTCTTTTTCTCTTTCTGTTATTAATTTTAATGCAACAGACTGAACTCTACCTGCTGATTTTGATCCTGGTAATTTGGTCCAAAGTATTGGAGATATATTAAAACCAACAAGATAATCCAACGCTCTTCTCGCTAAATAAGCTTCTACTAATGGCAAATGTATTTCTCTAGGATTTTTTATTGCTTCCAATATTGCTTTTTTAGTTATTTCATTAAATACCACTCTCTCCAAATCTTTACCTTTAAGTAATTTTTTTGATTCCAAAACTTTTTTTACGTGCCAAGCAATTGCTTCTCCTTCACGATCTGGGTCGGTAGCTAAGATTATTTTATCAGAGTCTTCAGCAGCATTAGTTATTTCTTTGAGATATTTTTTTGAAAACGAGTCAATTTCCCATTGCATTTCAAATTTATTTTCAGGATCAACAGATCCATTTTTGGAAGGTAAATCTCTTATATGTCCATAGCTAGCTAAAACTAAATAATCTTTTCCTAAATACTTATTAATCGTTTTAGCTTTTGCAGGACTTTCAACTATTACTAAATTCATTATTTTATTTTACTTTCAAATAAAATTGAATTTGTCAAATTTAATATTAAAAAGTTAGTAAAGACAGGAATTATAACTTGATCTTGGTCTCTTTAGATTCTTTCAATCTAACAATATTTTCTCTATGTGTGTAAAGAATTATTACAAAAGTCACAAATAAAAAGACACTGAGGATAGCGTTATCTAAATTTATTGAGTATGCAAAAACTATTAATGAACCAACCATTGATGCTAATGAAGAATATTTAAAAATAGATGATATCAATAACCAAGTTATGACGAAAATAATTCCAAAATTTAAAGATAATCCAAGTATGACTCCTAAATAAGTTGCCACACCTTTTCCTCCTTTAAATTTTAACCAGGCGGGAAATATGTGGCCTATAAAACAAATTAATGCAGAAAAATAAATAAGATCATTAAAATATTTTAAAGCAATTAAAACGGAGACATATCCTTTTAAGATATCAAATATGAGTGTAGCAATAGCTAAAGATTTTTGGCCTGTTCGCAATACATTAGTAGTGCCTATGTTACCTGAGCCGACTTTTCTAATGTCTTTTTTTAAAAAAAATTTAGTGATAATTAAACCAAATGGTATAGATCCTAAAAAGTAGGAATAAATAAAAACTAATATTATTTCAAAATTCATTATTGATTGAATACTAATTCACCATTTAGAAAAGTCATTAAAACTTTACCTTGTAATTTTCTTCCTTCAATTGCTGTATTTTTTGATTTTGATTTTAATTTTTCAGCTTTTACTACCCAAGGCGCATCAAGATCAAGGATACAAATATCGCCATCAGAACCTTTTTTAAGGTTCCTTTATTAATTTGTAAAATCTTTGCAGGATTCACAGTTAATGTTTCAATGATCTTGTTTAAAGGAAGAGACTCATTATGATGCATTTCTAAAGCAAGTGGTAGTAAAGTTTCAATACCTATAGCTCCTGTAGCCGCCTGAGCAAAAGGTAATCTTTTGCTCTCTTCGTCCTCTGGAATATGATCAGAAACTATTACGTCTATTAAATTTTCTTTTATTCCGTTTACTAGTGACAATCTATCTTCTTCCAGTCTTAGAGGAGGAGATAATTTCAAAAAGGTTTTAAATTCACCAATATCATTTTCATTTAAAGAAAGATTATTTATAGAAACACCAACGCTAAATTTTTTTCCATTACTTTTACTTCTTTTGATAACTTCTAGAGATTTTTTTGATGAGATTTGATTTATGTGATATCTACAGGGATATTCGCTTAGTAAAGAAAGATCTCTTTCAATAATAATTTTTTCAGCTATTTGTGAAACACCTTCGAGACCTAATCTTGTTGCTATTTCTCCATCATTGATACAAGAATTTTTTGATAATTCATAATCCTCAGCATGCTGCATTATCAAGACGCCTAAATCAGATGCGTAATCCATAATTCTTGCCATTAATTCCGTATTCTGTATAGTTTTATTAACATCACTAAATCCAATTATTCCTCTTAGAGAAAGTAAACCAAACTCAGTCATCAATTTTCCTTCACATTGTTTTGTAATTGAAGCGCATGGGAAAAGATTAATTGAAGCTTTGTCTCTTCCTCTTCTTATTATAAAGTCAACCATAGACACATTGTCAATTATTGGCTTTGTATTTGGCATTGTTACAATAGAAGTAACCCCACCAGCTAAGGCTGCTTGGCTCAAGGTTCTAAAATTTTCTTTGTATTCATATCCAGGTTCACCTACAAAAGCTTTCATATCTACTATTCCTGGAATTAGTATATTTCCTTTAATATCGAAAACTTCAGCAGAAGATCTAACATCTGATCTTTTAACATTTTTTCCAATTGCTTTTATTTTACCTTTATTGTCTAAAATTAAAGAACCTTTCTCATCCATCTTTTGTGATGGATCTATAATACGTGCATTTATAAAAATTTTTTCATTCATTTATTTACAATAAGTTTTTAAGCAGGCCATCCTTACAGCAACTCCTAGTTCAACCTGTTCTTTTACCAAACTTACATTTATGTCGTCAGCTAATTTAGTATCTATTTCCACACCTCTATTCATTGGTCCAGGGTGCATTATCAAGGCATCTTTATTTGCAAATTTTAATTTTTCTGGAGTTAAGCCAAAAAATTCATAATATTCTCTTTTAGAAGGAAGAAAAGATCCTTGCATCCTTTCGTTCTGCAATCTTAGCATCATAACTATATCGCAGCCGTCTAGACCTTTTTTCATATTCGTAAAAGGTTTTACACCTAATCTTTCAATTGATTTTGGCATTAAAGTTTTTGGTGCTATAATATTTACTTCAGCTCCCAACATATTCATCAAGTAAATATTTGACCTTGCTACTCTTGAGTGAAGTATATCTCCACATATTGCTATTTTGAGTCCTTCAATTTTACCTTTTCTGTTTATAATAGTTAAAGCATCTAACAATGCTTGAGTAGGATGTTCCCGTCTACCATCCCCAGCATTTATTACCGCACAATTTACTTTTTGAGATAATAAATTTGGAGCTCCTGAATCTTGATGTCTTATAACTATAAGATCAGGATGCATTGCATTTAATGTCATCGCAGTATCAATAAGAGTTTCACCTTTTTTAAGAGCTGAATTACTCATATTCATAGTCATAACGTCAGCACCCAATCTTTTTCCAGCTAAATCAAATGAACTCTGTGTTCTAGTAGATGGTTCAAAGAATAAGTTAATTTGAGTTTTTCCCCTTAGTGTATCTAATTTTTTTGAATTGCTTCTATTTAAATTTATAAATTCTTTCGCATCTTTTAGAATTTGTTTAGCTTCTTGAATTGATAGATTTTGAATACCCAAGAGATGTTTTGGAGGGTTTTTAATAGCTGAAGTATTTTTTCTTACTGCCATTAAAATCAACTCTATAGGCCTTTTATGGCATCAGATCAAGTATTTTCTTTTGTTAGATAGTCCAAAGCTCCTTGTAGTATAAATTGTGCAGAGTTTTCATCCAATTTTTTTACTTTTTTACTAGTATTTACTGATAAATCACGTGAAAGATTAAAAGCTCCTTCGCTTGAAAGCCTCTCATCCCATAATGTGATATTTTCAGTAACATCTTTTGATAAGTTAATAGCCAAGTCCTTAGCTGACTGAGATGAGTGACTTTTAGATCCATCCATATTAATTGGATTTCCAATTACAATTCCCTTAATTTGATATTCGTTAATAATTTTTTTTACTTCTTTAATAAAATCAGGATAATTATTCTTAATGATAGTGGCATAAGGAGTCGCGACTATTTTATTTTCATCAGAAATCGCTATACCAATACGTTTTCCACCAGGGTCAATCCCCATTATTCTAGATTTTTTATCTAGTTTCTTCTTAAAATCTTCAATATCGAGCATGTTTTTGTTATATTTTATGATATTAATTTCCTATAAAACTAACATAATTCACAAATGTCTATAGATAAAGATAAAATTAAGCATATCAGTAAATTAGCTAGAATCTCATTAGATGCAAAAAAAACAGAAAGTTTAGCTAAAGACCTATCTTCAATTTTTAAATTTATTGAACAACTAAATGAATTAAATACTGACAAAATAGAACCATTATCTTCAATTTTGAACGAACCATTAAGATCTAGAAAAGATGTTGTTAATGATGGAAAAATTAGAGAAAGAATATTAGAAAATTCACCTCAAAAAAACGATGAATTTTTTGTTGTACCAAAAGTTATTGATTAATGTCTGAATTAACAAAAAAAAGCTTAACAGAGATAGCAAATTTAATTAAAAAAAAAGAAATTAAATCTGAAGAACTTACTCAATCTTTTATAAAAAATATTGAGAAAGATAAAAAATTAAATTCTTTTGTTACAAAGTGTTCAGAATCAGCTTTAAAAAAAGCTAAAGATTTTGATAAAAAACCAAAATTAAATACTCTTTTACCTGGAATTCCTATAGCTGTTAAAGATCTTTTTTGCACAAGCGGGGTAAAAACTACAGCTGGTAGTAAAATGTTAGAGAATTTTATTCCTAACTATGAGTCGACTATAACAAATAATTTATGGAACGAGGGAGCTTTCTTATTAGGAAAATTAAATTGTGACGAATATGCAATGGGATCTTCAAACGAAACAAGTTATTTTGGAAACGTAATGAATCCAATTGCTGAAAATACTGTTCCTGGGGGATCATCAGGTGGCTCATCAAGTGCTTTAGCAGCAGATCTAACTCCTGCAACAATTGGAACTGATACTGGTGGCTCTATTAGGCAACCAGCTTCATTTACAGGAACAGTTGGTTTAAAACCAACCTATGGACTTTGCTCTAGGTGGGGCATTGTTGCATTTGCATCTTCACTAGATCAAGCTGGGCCAATGACTAGAAGCGTAGAAGATTGCGCTTTAATGTTAGAAGCAATGGCGAGTTTTGATGAGAGAGACTCTACATCCATAAATAAAAAAAAAGAAAATTATTCAAAAAATTTAACCAATAAGATTAAAGGATTAAAAATAGGTATACCCAAAGAATACAGGGTGGATGGTATGTCAAAAGAAATAGACAAACTTTGGGAAAATGGAAAAAAAATACTAAAAGACTCCGGAGCTGAAATTGTTGACATTTCTTTGCCCAATACAAAATATGCTTTACCAGCTTATTATATAGTTGCTCCTGCTGAAGCCTCTTCAAATTTAGCAAGATATGATGGAGTTAAATATGGTTTTAGATCTAGCAAAGGAAATAATTTAATAGAAATGTATGAAAATACTAGATCAGAAGGATTTGGAGATGAAGTTAAGAGAAGAATTTTAATTGGAACTTACGTTCTTTCATCAGGATATTACGACGCTTATTATTTAAAGGCTCAAAAAGTAAGACAATTAATTAAAAATGATTTTGATCAAGCATTTAAAAAAGTCGATACTATTTTAACACCATCCACCCCAAGTTCTGCCTTTAAAATCGGTGAAAAAAAAGATGACCCAATATCAATGTATTTAAATGATATTTTTACTGTTCCAGTCAATTTAGCAGGTATACCTGCGATCTCAATACCTGCAGGCCACGATAATAATAAATTTCCACTTGGCCTTCAATTAATTGGGAAGCCTTTAGACGAACAGAAACTTTTAAACATTGCTTTTGCAGTTGAAAAGAAAATTAATTTTAAACAAATGCTTAATAGATGGTGGGAAAAATAAATTAATGATTGAAAAATCTGAAAAATATTTAATAAACGGAGCAAAAGATAAGTGGGAAGTAGTAATAGGTCTTGAAGTTCATGCTCAAGTGACTTCAAATTCAAAACTTTTCTCTGGCTCCTCCACAACATTTGGAGCAGAGCCTAATACTCAAGTTAGTTTAGTCGATTGTGCTTTTCCAGGAATGCTACCCGTGATTAATGAATATTGTGTTCAACAAGCTGTTAAAACAGGATTAGGTTTAAATGCTAAAATAAATGCTTATTCAGTTTTCGATAGAAAAAACTATTTTTATGCCGACTTACCTCAAGGCTATCAAATTTCACAATATAAAAATCCTATAGTAGGTGAAGGAGAAATTACTTTAGATTTGCCTAATGGAAGTAAAAAAGTTGGCATAGAAAGACTTCATTTAGAACAAGATGCAGGGAAAAGTATTCACGATATTGATCTGAGCAACACATTTGTTGATCTAAACAGATCTGGAGTTGCTCTTATGGAGATAGTGAGCAAACCTGATTTACGATCACCAGATGAAGTGAGTGCATATATTAAAAAGTTAAGATCTATTATGAAATACTTAGGCACTTGTGATGGAAATATGCAAGAAGGATCTTTAAGAGCCGATGTAAATGTTTCTGTAAGAAAAGAAGGTGATACAAAACTAGGAACTAGGTGTGAGATAAAAAATGTAAATTCAATAAAATTTATGCAAATGGCAATTATCTATGAGTCTAAAAGACAGGTAGAGCTTTTAGAGTCTGGTAAATCAATTGATCAAGAAACAAGGTTATTTGATACAAAGAAAAATGAAACTAGATCTATGAGATCTAAGGAAGACGCTCATGATTATAGGTATTTTCCAGATCCAGACTTATTACCGTTAAACTTAGACAAAAAATTAATTGAAAAGATAAGAAAAGATTTACCTGAGCTACCAGATGAGAAGAAAGAAAGATTTATCAAAGAACACTCATTAACACCATACGAGGCGAATGTACTAGTTTCTGAAAAAGAAATATCAAATTATTTTGAAGAAGTGATTAAAAGTTCTGATAAAAAATTAGCAAAAAATTGGATTATGGGAGATCTTTTTGCTTCATTAAATGAAAAAAATATCTCTATATTGGAATCGCCAATAAAAGCAAAAAAAATGGCAGAATTAATAGATTCAATAAGTTCAGGTGTTATTTCTGGGAGAACAGCCAAAGAAGTTTTTGAGATTATGAAAGAAACGGGTGAAGATCCAAAACAAATTATTGAAAACAAAGGTCTACAACAAAAGAGTGATCCCAAGGAATTAGAAAAAATAATAGATAAAATTTTATCTGATAATAAGGATAAAGCTGAACAGTATAAATCTGGTAAAGATAAATTATTTGGTTTTTTTGTAGGTCAAGTAATGAAAGAATCTGGCGGCAAGGCTAACCCTCAGTTGGTTAATGAGATTCTTAAGAAAAAACTTAAATAAACTTAAATGGGCTCCAATCTTAAAATTACTGAGAGTATTGAAAAATATATAGAAGAACACAGTCAATCATTACACCCAGTTCAAAAAGAAATTATTTCTTATAATGAAAGTTTAGGTGAAACTAAAAAATTGCAGATTGCAGTATCTCAGTGCTATTTTTTAGAACTAATTACAAAGGTCACAAATTTTAAAAACATTCTTGAAGTGGGTACATTTACGGGTTTAAGCACATTATCAATGGCTTTAGGTTTACCTAAGAATGGAAAAATTATTGCTTTAGATAAAGACAGCAAAACAAATCAAGCAGCAGTTAATTTTTTTAAAAAAGCTGGTCAAGAAAATAAAATTAAAACTATTATAAAACCTGCTTTAGAGACATTGAAGGAATTAAAAGAAAACAATGAGATTTTTGATTTAGTTTTTATAGATGCTGATAAAGAAAATTACCAAAAATATTATGATTATGGTCTTCAATTAATAAAGAAAAACGGTTTAATTATAATTGATAATGTTTTATGGCATGGAGAAGTAGCTGATGAAGATAATAATGAAAAATTTACTAAAATTATTAGAGATTTTAATAACTATGTTAAAAGAGATAACAGAACTGAACAAATAATTCTCCCTATTGGAGACGGTTTTACAATTTGTAATAAGTTATAATGTTTATTATTTTAGGTTTTTATAAATTCAAAAGTTTAAAGTCATTAAAAAAAAATAAAATTATTCTTCAAAAACTGTTTATTCAAAATAAAATTAGGGGAACTCTTATTATTTCAAAAGAAGGACTAAACGGGACTATATCTGGTAAATCTAAAAGCATTTCATTAATAAGTAAAAAGATTAAAATTTTATTTCAAATTAGAAGTTTTGATAGTGAAAATTTATCAAAAAGTGAATTTCAACCATTTCATAGACCTAAAATTAAAATAAAAAAAGAAGTAGTACCAATGGGTTTAAATATATCAACTAAAAATAAAAAAAATAATCATATTGATCCTTTGAGATGGAATAATATTATTAAAGAAAAAAATACTTTTATCTTAGACGCAAGAAAACCATTTGAGTATGAACTAGGTAGCTTTAAGAAAGCTGTTAATCCTAAAGTTAATCATTTCCGAGAGTTTCCTAAATATCTTAATAAATTAGATAAAAGAAATCCTATTGCAATGTTTTGTACGGGTGGAATTCGCTGTGAAAAGGCCTCGACTTATTTAAATCAAAAAGGATTTGAAAATGTCTTTCAGTTGAAAGGTGGAATTTTAAATTATTTAAAAAAGATAAAGAAAAAAAGAAAGTATGTGGAAAGGAGAATGTTTTGTTTTCGATAATAGAGTTTCTGTTAAACACGATTTAGCCGTAGGTTCATATTTTATTTGTAGCGGTTGTAGAAATCCAATTTCTCCAAAAGATAAAAAGTCAAAAAAATATGAGGAAGGTGTTTCGTGTTCTAGATGCTATGACACACTTACTAATACTCAAAAAACAAGATTTAGAATGAGACAAAGGCAGATTACCCTTGCTAAACGAGTTGGAAAAAAGCATAAGTTCCAAAAGGAATTTTAATATTTATGAATTTAACCAAAGACTCTATTTGGCAATTACTAAGAAAAGTAACTATCCCAGCAAGTACTGGCTCGCTTTTTCAAACTTTTTATAATCTTGTAGATACATATTTTGCGGGAAGAATTTCACCGGAAGCTCTTGCGGCTATTGCAAAGTCATGGCCTATATATTTCATAGCTATAGCTGTAGCAGTTGGAATTGGAGCAGGGACGACAGCTCTTATAAGTAATTCAATTGGAGCTAAGGAAGACAAAAAAGCTTCTATGTATGTCGCTCAGTCAATTATTTTTGCAATAGGTATTTCAATTTTTGTTACAATATTTGGTTTAAATTTCTCAGATGAACTATTAAGAATTATGGGTTCTAGCGATCAAAGTATTATTTTAACACGCGAATATTTAGATATAATTTTTTATGGAGCAATTATAGTATTAGTACAATTGTCATTAAATGGAACTCTAAATGCGCAAGGAGATACTAAAAGTTATAGAAACGTTTTAATCTTTACTTTTTTTTTAAATATTTTTCTTAATCCACTTTTTATTTTTGGGTATGGTTTTATACCTGCTTTTGGTATCGCTGGATTGGCGATAGCTACTCTTATTTCACAATTTATAGGTTTAATTTATTTAGCTAACAAAGTTTATTGTTGTAAATTAAAAAAATATTTATATTTAGAATGTTATAAACCAAAGATTGATTACATAAGCACTCTTTTTAAGCAATCAGTTCCAATTATGTTCACAATGTTAATGATTATGTTTGGTGTGTTTAATATCTTCTATTTCGTTGGACAATTCGGTGAGTTAGCAACGGCGGGCTATGGTACAGCGGTTAGAATAGAGCAAGTTTTATTGCTACCAGTAATAGGATTAAATACAGCTGTCTTATCAATAGCAGGACAAAATTATGGAGCTAAATTACATTTAAGAGTAAAAGAAGTGTATGGAAAAGCACTGATGTTTGGTTCAGGTTTTATGATTTTAGCTGGTATTTTTATTTATTTAACCTCTGAATTGATAATATCTTTTTTTACTAGTGATCCTTTAGTAATTCAAAGTGGTGCTCTTTATTTACAAGTAGCAGCTTTAATAGGTCCTGTATATCCAGTATTTTTTATAACATCGGCTTTATTTCAAGCCCTCAAAAGACCGACGTATAGTCTATATATGACTATTCTCAGACTTACATTAATACCGTTTTTGTCTTTGTGGTACGTGATAAATATAAAAAATGGAGAATACCAAGATATTTTTTATACAATAATGATTACAAATTGGATGATGGGATTAGTAGTCCTAACATTTGTGCCCTTCTTTTTAAAAAGGGTATTTAAGATTTCTTTTAAAAGATTATTTGTATTCTAGTTTATTCTCTAACTTTCTCACAAAATAAGAAACTACTAATATTAAAAGAAGATATTCCAAAATTAAAAAAGTATAAATTTCTAAAGGTCGGTAAGTAGTAGTAACAAGCTCATTAGCTTTTCTAGTTAGATCGCCTATTCCAATAATTGATACTAGCGATGACATCTTCAGAACATAGACGAACTGATTGCATAAAGCTGGCAAAACCACTTTTATAGCTTGAGGAAGAATTACAAATCGCATCTTTTTCCAAAAATCCATTCCAAGCGATCCAGCTACCTCATGCTGACCTTTATTGATTGAATTAATACCTGCTCTAAAAATCTCAGCTTGAAAAGCACTCTCGCTTATTGTTAGAGCTATTATTCCTGAAACAAAAGGGGAGAAACTGATACCTAGCATTATTGGCAACCCGTAATAGATCCAAAGTATTAAAACTAATAAAGGAACAGCTCTTACAATTTCTACATATCCTATATTAAAATAAGTTAAAAATTTGTTATTCGATAGAGAAGGTAGAGCAACTATCAATCCAATAATCATAGCTAAGATTATTGAAACCACAGAAATATAAATTGTAGTAGTTATTCCACTAATTAAGAATTTAAGATTAGTTAATCCTTCTATATTATTTGGGCTTAGAATATACCAACCCCATTCGTAGTTGCTGCTACAACCTTGTAGTATTAAAAAAAAAATAAGATATTTTATAAACTTCACTTGATTGTTATATTTGTTTGCTGAAGTTAATTAAACTTAAATTATAAGCTTTTAAGATTGTATTTAGCTAGTAAAGTCTTGAAAAAACCTGAAGATTTTTTATCTTCTATCCATTTACTGATATAATTATTCCAAGTTTTATCATTTTTTGGAACCATCATTGCTAAAAATGCTGGATTTTTCTCACCATCAGGTACTATTGCTAGCTGAGGGTATTTAACTACTAATTTGTTTGCCTCTGTCGAACTTGTTATATTTCCATCTGCTCTTCCAGCAAGTACTTCTTGAAAGTCTCTAGCAGGGGCTTCTACTGATTTAAGCTTAGATTTAGGAAAAAACTCTTTTGCTTTTTCCTCTTGAGATGTTCCTAAAGTTGTTGCTATTGTAACATCTTTATTATTTAACGAACTCCAAGTTGAAAACTTTTTTAAATTTTTTTTCAGAACTAATGGAACTGTGCCATATTTATAATAAGTTGTTGTAAAACCAGCTACTTCTGCTCTTTTAGGCGTTTTAGTTACACTTGTTGAAACATCATATCTATCTGCTGTAATCCCGGCAACTATTGTTTTCCATTCAGCAGGAACAAATTTTACTTTAACTCCCATATCTTTTGCTAACTCTCTCATTACATCAATATCAAATCCTTTATATTTATTCGTTGCAGGATCTTTCATTGACATTGGGTCCCAGTCCCCAGTTGTGCCAACTCTCAATTCACCTTTTTTTTTGATTGAATCTAGTTTTGATGCTGCTTGAGCGCCTGTAGCTAAAAATAATATTAGTACAATTGAGAATATTTTTTTAATCATATACTTTTTATTAACCAATCTTATTATCTTTTTCGATTTGCAATTTGACCCACTTTAATAATTAAAATTAAAAAGGTTGACTAAAGGGTAGTTTATCATCTATAAAGAACAAAACAAGAACACTTATGAAGCTAACAATACCGTTTTATTTACACAAAGTAGGAGCAGGGTTCCCTTCTCCAGCCACGGATTACATTGAAGATGACATAGATCTAAACTCACACCTTATAACAAATGCTCCAGCTACTTTCATTATAAGAGTACAAGGCAAGTCAATGACGAATGTTGGAATATATGACGGAGATTTATTAATAGTGGATAAAAGTTTAAATCCAAAAAATTTTTCTACAGTAATAGCGAATATTAACGAAGAGCTTGTTGTTAAAACATTGGTTAAAAGTAAGGGAGATAACCATCTAACATCTGGATCAAAAAATAGATCAGATAAAATTAACTTAACAGATAATCCAGAAATAATAATTTGGGGAGTCGTAACGTATGTCATTCACAAACAACAGTAAAAATAAAATTGCACTAATTGACTGTAATTCTTTTTATGTTTCATGCGAAAGATTATTTAATCCAAAAATTCAAAATATGCCAGTTGTTGTACTATCTAATAATGATGGTTGTGTAATATCAAGATCTATAGAGGCAAAAAAAATTGGAATTAAGATGGGTGAACCATATTTTAAAGTTAAAGATTTAGTTAAAAAAAATAATGTTCAAATATTTTCTTCAAATTATTCTTTATACGGAGATTTATCTAGAAGAGTGATGAGAATTTTGAAAGGTTTTTCTGATAAAATTGAAATTTATTCTATAGATGAAGCATTTTTAGATTTATCATATGTAAAAGATGATCAAGTCAAAGAATATGGAAAAAAAATAAGAGATCTAGTTTTAAAATGGACAGGAATTCCAACTAGCGTAGGAATTTCGAGTACAAAAACTTTAAGTAAAATTGCAAATCATATAGCAAAAAAAAATGAGGAAGGTGTAATATTTTTGAAAGACAATATTGATAATACATTAAGAAATTTTGATATTGCAGATGTTTGGGGAGTAGGAAAACAATTATCTAAATTGTATAAAAAAAATGGAATTGATAATGCTTATAATCTTAAGAATATTTCAAATACATGGGTCAAAAAAAGCACAAATGTATTAGGTGCAAAAACAGTAATGGAACTAAGGGGGACTGCTTGTATTAACTTAGAAACACAAGAAACAAAAAGAAAAAGTTGTTGTGTGTCTAGATCGTTTGGAAAAAAAGTAGAAAGTTTAGAAAAGTTAAGAGAATCTGTAACAACACATTGTCTGAATGCAGCAGAAAAAATTAGAACAGATAAACAAACAACGAGAGCAATAACAGTATTTATAAGAACAAGTCCTTTCGATAAAAATAGAAAATATTATTCAAATTCTATTACTATTGATTTACCAGTCGCCACAAGTAATAGTCTAGAGCTAGTAAAAGAGGCAATTAAAGGATTAATAAAAATATATAGATACGGATATTTTTATCAAAAAACTGGGATTATTTTATCTAAATTAAATGATAGTTGTGAAAAAGAATTTAATTTATTAGCACCAATTATGGAAAATAGATCCCACACATTAATGAAAGCAATAGATTTCACAAATGCTAAATATGGAAGAAACGCTATTAGTATAGCTCAAGCAGGAGTTAATAATAGTTGGAAAATGAGAAGAGAACATTCATCAAAAATAGATACAGCTTCATTTGACTCTTTGCCAAAAATTAGTGTATAAAAATTAACAACGGGGTGTCTAAAAGACTGAGATTATACCCGACGAACCTGGCCGGTAATTCAGTAAGGGAGCACAATGAAAACAGCATACGCATCAATACAAACATCGCTAACAGT
This sequence comes from Pelagibacterales bacterium SAG-MED05, assembly GCA_014654415.1. Lineage (GTDB taxonomy): Bacteria > Pseudomonadota > Alphaproteobacteria > Pelagibacterales > Pelagibacteraceae > Pelagilacustribacter. The sequence goes on from JACWDC010000006.1 coordinate 28,672, forward strand.
AACAGTTATAGTAGGTCTTTTTTTTATAGGACTTGGGTATTTAAATTCAAAAAAAACAACTAATAACAAAAATTACATAGTTGGAGACAGAGATGAAAATATCTTTTCTTTAACAGCAAGTTTAACTGCTTCTGCACTAGGAGCATGGATACTATTTGGACCAGCTTCAGCAGCAACGTGGGGCGGAATAGGGGCCGTAACAGGATACGCCCTAGGCACAGCAGCACCTATGGTATTTTTATATAACTTTGGACCAAAAATAAGGAAAGAATTTCCTAATGGCTTAACATTGACTGGGTTCATTAAAAAAAGATTTGGTTTAGGAGTACTTAAAATCACTTTATTTCTAATATTATTTTACTTAACAATATTTTTAATAGCAGAAGTAACAGCGATAGCGTCTTTGTTAAACTTCATATCTCAAGTGCCATTATGGATCACAGCAGGTGTTACTTTAATGATCTGTTTACTTTATATATTGAGAGGTGGATTTAAACTTTCAATTATTACTGATAAATATCAGTTTAGTTTTATTATTCTAATTATTATAGCTTCAGTATTTATAATCTTAGGAAATATAGATTTATCAAGTTACGAAACAATTAAAAAAAATTCTCCTAATTTAATTGATATAAATTATTTACCTAATTATACAGCCGGATTAACTTTTTTTATTGCTGTAGCAGCAACAAATTTGTTTCATCAGGGTAATTGGCAAAGAGTTTTTTCTGCAAAAAATAATTCTATCTTAAAATCAAGTTTAATTTATTCATCTATAATTGTTTTCTTTATTGTTTTTTGGATGGGTTATTCAGGATTAATATCTTATTCCTTAAATTCAAAGGTCATACCTGATTTAGCTTTCTTTGATTTAATTCTTAACAATAATAGTTCCCTTGTAATTATTGGCATATTAATTTTAGCATTATCTTTGACTTTAAGTACGATTGATACGTTAATCAATGCTATATCAAGTTTGATTATTGTCGATGGAACTCAAATCAATAGATCTTTAAGTGGCAAAGAAATTAAAACTAAAGCAAATATAATAATATTACTTTTAAGTTTATTAGTTTTTATTTTAGCATCCAGAGGTTATAGCATTCTGTACTTATTTTTATTAGCTGATTTATTATGTTGTTCTGCGGTAATCACGATTTTTTATGGTTTTTTTAATAAGAAAGTTAATTCAAAGTTAGCAGCGTCATCTATCTATTGTGGTCTTATATTTGGATTATTATTCTTTCCAAATATAGATTTTCAGAGCAGTATATTAGTTGGAAATTTATTTTCTTTAGATTATTTTAACTCTTTTGTAAAAATGAATTTATTATTTATTTCATTTCTAGTTTCATTACTTGCTCCATTAATAGTCTTATTTATTTATTCCTTACGTAATTCATTTAGATAAATCACAACTGCTATCCAAATAAAAATAAAGCTTATAAATTTATGAATATCTAAAGGTTCTCCATAATAATAAAAACCTAAAAAAAATTGTGCTGTTGGAGTTAAGAAAAAAATCATACTTGCAGGCCCAATACCTATAAAATTAAATCCTTTTGTGTACCAAAAAAGAGGAACTAAAGTCATTAAGCCTGACCAAAATAAATAAAAAGATAAAACAGGCTCATTTGTTGAGAAAATAATTGTACTTTTGATAGACAAATAAGAAAACAGAATCAGAGCAAAAGGAGTCATTAGTAAGGTTTCTACTAAAAGACCTATATCAGAAGAAACATTTATTTTTTTTCTTATAAGGCCATATAAACTAAAAGTAATCGCGACGGTTATTCCAATCCATGGGACAGCCTTTAATTGATATAAAAGATAAATTAAAGACAAAATTACTAATCCAACAGAGATAATTTTATTTTTATTATAAGTTTCTTTTAAAAAGATAATCCCTAAGAAAACACTTAAAATAGGAAATATGTAATAACCTAAACTGCCATCTAAAAGATTATTGGTGCTTACTGCATAAAGCCACGTAAACCAATTTATTGTTATTAGTGTCCCAGTTAAAAAAAATATAAATACATTTTTTGGTTTTTTGATTATATTTTTAAATTCAGACCATTTAGAATAATAGAAAGTCGTAATTATTAGAAGTAGTGCAGTCCATATTGTTCTATGAATTGTTAGCTCTAAAGGTGAGGCAAAAGATACAAATTTAAAATAAAACACCCCTATAACACCCCACCAAAGAGATGCTCCAATTGTAAATAATGAACCCTCTACTAAGTTTTTCTTCATTTGACCATTTTTTAGATTGATTTATAAGTTAATTATTTAATAAATAGTACTAAATAAATCTGGTTATTTGGAAGAGTGGGTGAGCGGTTGAAACCAGTTGGTTGCTAACTAACCGTACGAGTAATATCGTACCGAGAGTTCGAATCTCTCCTCTTCCGCCAAAGTTAGTTAAAGAAATTATCAATCTTAACAGGTTCTTTGCTTAACATATATTTATAAACATTTATGTTTTCTAAAACTCTTTGAACATAATTTCTTGTTTCTTTAAACCTGATTAACTCTATCCAATTAACGTATGATAATTTTCCTTTGGATGGATCACCATTAACTCTTCTCCAAGTTTTTACTCTATTAGGTCCAGCGTTGTAGGCAGCTATGGCGAATGGATAAACTCCATTATAGTCTTCAATTAATGAATTAAAATAATAAGATCCTAATTTAATATTATATTCTGGATCTCGAGTTAATCTGCTAATGCTGTAAGGCAGCTTTGCTTGTTTAGCTACAATTTTAGCCGTATACTTCATTAACTGCATCATACCTCTTGCTCCTGCCCAACTATTAGCTTTAGAGTCAAATTCACTTTCTTGTCTTATTATAGCTAGAACGACTTCTGAGTTTGGCATAGTCTTATTATTTATTTCTTCGGGAGTAGCAATAATAGGATAGTTGTATTTATTATAAAATCTTTTTTCATAAGATGCTTGTTTTGATATTTGTATTGCAAAATCGTATCTTCCTACATCTGTAGATAATTTAGCCGCCAAAACCTCACTTCCTTTTTCAATATTCAATGAGGCTAAATGTTTAAGTATATCTTTCGCGTATTTTGTAGCATCTAATTCTTTAAGAAGAATTACATGATTTATTAATCTATTTTTCTTGAACTTTTTTTCGTATTCTTTGTCAAAAGAAGAGTCGTCAAATAATTCAAAGTTTTCTCCTGGGTTTATTTCATTAAATGAAAGCTGACCATAATAAGTCATTGGAAAATTAGCTCCTTCAGTAAAATATTTTTTAGCTCTTTCTTTATTTCCCAGCTCTTTATAAGCTGCACCAAGCCAGTACGCTCCTCTAGCAAGACTAATGGGATACCCAACATTGTTATAAAAATTTTCGAAATGATTAATTGCATATTCAGCAGAATTTAAAAAAGATAAAGCTATCCAGCCAGAGAGCCACTCTGCTTCTGCAAAAGAAGGACCTGATGACAAAGAATGCTCACTAGATATTTTATATGCTGTTTTATACCTTTTCTTGTAAATTAAAGATCTGGCTACACTTTTTCTTTGTTCCCACCATAAATCTGGTCTTATCATTTGTCTTTCGGTTCTGTTTGAATTTTTGTATAAAACTTCTAAAGAAGCCTCTAATCTTCCTCTTCTATTTCTCCATCTCAATCTATCAAATTCTAATCCTGGGTTATTCTTAAGATGTGCAGGAACTTTTGCTATAGCGTTGTCTACCCCGTAAGAATTACTCATTAATATTTGCCTTGCATTATAAAGAGCTCTTTCATCTTTAGGTAAATATTTTAACATTCTTTTTAAATCCCAATATTTTCTTTCCCAAGCTAAATAATCTGCTCTTTTTAAATGGTCTTCAGATGTCAAAAATTTTTTGAATTTAGCTCTATAATAACCTAAATCATTCTTTCTTATTTCAGCACTTATCCAACCATCTTTAACCAGTTTTTCTACCTCAGTTGTTTTTCCCTGTTGTAAAAATGCTTCTGCTAATTTAATTTTTCCCAAACCTCCTAAAGGTGGATTTTTATCAAACCAATTAATTATTGATGTTGGTGAACTATTTTTTAAATAAATTTTTTGTTCTGCAAGATATTTTATTCTATTAATTCTTGGATAATCTGAATTTCTTTCTATAAATTTTTTGTAATCATTAAAAGAAGCAGCATTGCCTGTTGTTTTTAGATACATCCACGTAACTAAAGTTCTAAAGTCTCTATCTTTTACTTTTTCAGCACTTTTTAATGCACTATTCCATTTCCTTGATTTAATAAATTTGATTGTTTCTTTAGCTTTAGCAAAATCCTTTGAATTTAAAATTGTTGATTTTTTAGCTTCTTTCGATGCTGTTTTATATGTTGTAGGTTTTTTTTGAGGAAGTAGAAAAGATATATCAACTTTTTCTATTTTTTTTTCTGGTGTTACTTTTTTTTCATTTTTTTGTTTTTCTTTAACTATACTTTCTGAAGCATTTGTTTGTAAAATTGGCTTTTTTTGAGGTAAGTTATTTATTGTTTCTGTAGTAATATTTTTTTCAATTTTTTTAAAAATTGATGGTTTTTTTAGTGGTAAAATGAATTCATTTTCAGAATAGGCTTTATTAGTAATTAAAAAAAATAATAAAAATACTAGACTAATTAATTTATAAGGCATAAGTTAAAATTAATTACCTTATATTGTTTTATGCTTAAAGGATCAATTGTAGCCTTAATTACCCCATTTAAAAACAACACTCTAAACGAGGATGTTTATCGCCAATTAATTCATTATCATATAAAAAATGGAACAAATGGCATTGTTCCTGGAGGGACAACAGGAGAATCCCCAACATTATCCCATGATGAACATAAAAAAATTATCGATATTGCTGTTAAAGAATGCAATGGAAAAATTCCAGTAATATCAGGCACAGGGTCAAACTCTACAGCAGAAGCAGTCGAGCTTTCTAAGTATGCAGAGAAAGCTGGATCTGATTCATTACTTGTTGTAACACCTTATTATAATAAGCCAACGCAAGAAGGCTTATATCAACATTACAAAAAAATTAATGATAATGTAGGCATACCTATTATCATTTATAATATTCCTTCTCGTTCAGTAATTGACATGTCTGTAGAAACAATGGCAAGGTTATATGAGTTAAAAAATATAATTGGAGTTAAAGATGCCACTGGAGATTTAAAAAGAGTTGATCAACAACTTAAGTTAATGGGTGATAAATTTATTCAACTAACAGGAAATGACGATAATGCTCTTGAGTTTAATAAAAGAGGTGGAGTAGGCTCTATAAGCGTAACTGCAAATATTGCAGCCAAACTATGTTCTGATTTTCAAAATTCTTGTGCTAACAATTTTGATGGATCTGAAAAGTTAGATAAAATTTTACAACCTATCCATGCGGCAATGTTTATAGAAAGCAATCCATCACCAGTTAAATACGCAGCTTCACTTTTAGGAATGTGTAACCCAGATGTTAGACTACCCTTGGTTCAAGTTAAAGAAGAAACTAAAAAAAAAATATCTGAAGCTCTTAAAGTAGCAAATATACTTTAATGAAGAAAAAAACAGTTCCTGGTCAAAAAATTATTTGTTTAAACAGAAAAGCTAGTTTTAATTTTTTTTTTATTGAATTGTTAGAAGCTGGTATTGCTCTTAAAGGATCAGAAGTTAAGTCATTGAGAGATGGCAAAGGAAGTATAGCAGACTCCTATGCTCTAGATAAATCAGGAGAATTATTTTTGATTAATTCACATATACCCATGTATAGACAATCCTCATATAATAATCACAATCCAAAAGGGGAAAGAAAATTACTTTTAAAAAAAAAAGAAATTAATAAACTTATAGGCAGAATAAACCAAGAAGGACTAACAATTGTTCCTACTAAAATGTATTTTGTTAAAGGAAAAGTTAAAGTTGAAATAGCTGTAGCTAAAGGAAAAAAACTTTATGATAAAAGACAAGTTAAAAAGACTAGAGATTGGAATCGAGAAAAAGCAAGATTACTTAGCAAAAACAACAAATGATACATATTAATATTGGTTCAAATTTAGACTCGAAATTTGGAACAAAATTTAAAAATATTTCTATTGCAATTAACTTATTGATTGACTCTAAGTTAAAGATAAAGAAAATTTCAAATTTTTATGAAACACCTTCCTATCCAAATAAAAAACTACCTAAATTTGTTAATATCGGCTTAATTGCTGAATATGACTTTGATCATACAAAATTAATTAGAATAATTTCATCGATTGAAAAGAATATTGGTAGAATTAAATCAAAGAAGAATGATCCTAGAGTTTGTGATATTGACATAATTGATTTTAACGGCTTGATAAAAACAGATAAAATATTAAAATTACCTCACCCGAGATCTCACTCTCGTAACTTTGTTCTTTATCCAATTAAAGAAATAGATCCTAAGTGGATCCATCCTGTTTCTAAGAAAAATGTTGATTTTTTAATTAAGCAATTAAGCCAAATTTCAAGGATTGAGATTACAAGATTGAGTAAAAGTGTTATTATTTAGACATGATTAATAATAGTGAATTAATTGATAAAATTAAATCATATAACAAGTTTTTAAATTCAGAGTCTCTGAATAAAGCTTACAATTTTGCTCTAGATGCACATCAAGATCAAAAAAGAGAAGAAGGAGTTCCTTATATCATTCATCCAGTTGCAGTAGCCAATATTCTAACAGAATTAAAACTTGATAGCGCTACTATTACAACTGGCTTATTACATGATACTATTGAAGACACTAATGTAACTTATTCAACTGTAAAAAAAGAGTTTGGTGAAGAAGTAGCAAATTTAGTTGACGGGGTAACTAAACTTTCAGCTTTGGAAGATAAAGCTTCAGAAAACTCAAAAGCAGAAAATTTTAGAAAATTAATATTAGCCACATCTAAAGATATTAGGGTTTTACTTGTTAAGCTAGCAGATAGGCTTCACAATATGCGAACAATTCATTTTGTAAAAGATAAAGAAAAAATCATAAGAAAAGCAAAAGAAACAATGGAAATTTACGCTCCTTTAGCTGACCGAATGGGAATGAACAGGATAAGAGATGAACTAGAAGACCTTTCATTTTCTGTTTTAAACAAACCGGCTAGAGATTTAATATTAGATCGATTAAAATTTATCAAAAGCAACAGAGAAGACACATTCAAATTAATTGCCGCTGAATTAATAGAGTTATTAAAAGCTAATGGTGTTAAGGTTAAGATCACTGGAAGAGAAAAAACACCTTTTTCAATATGGAGGAAAATACAAAATAAAAAGATATCATTAGAACAACTCACAGATATAATTGGTTTTAGAATTTTAGTTAATAACATTGAAGATTGTTATAAAACATTAGGTATTTTTCATAGTAAATTTTCAGCTATCCCTGGAAAATTTAAAGATTATATTTCAACACCAAAAATAAATAAGTATAAATCAATTCATACTTCTATAATAGGACCTAAAAAAAATAGAATTGAAATTCAAATAAGAACTAATGAAATGAATGAATTTGCAGAAAGAGGTATTGCTTCTCATTGGAAATACAAGTCATCAGAAAAATTTTCAGAATTATCTTGGAAGGAATATGATTGGCTAAGAGATTTGGTTGAGATCATTGAAACAGGAAATAGCCCAGAACATTATTATGAATTTACAAAACTTCAAATGTTTCAAGAAAACGTTTTTTGTTTTACACCAAAAGGTGCGGTAATTAAATTACCAAAAAATGCTACACCAATAGATTTTGCATATGCTGTTCATACAAAAGTAGGTGATAGCGCAACTGGATGCAATATAAATGGAAGAGAATCTACTCTGCAAACTAATTTGAAAAATGGAGATATGATTAAAATAATATCTTCAAAAAATGCTTCGCCTTCTCTTCACTGGCTATCTTCAGCTAAAACAGGAAAAGCAAGAGCGTCAATTAGACGATATTGGCAAGATAAATCCCTAGAAAACTCAAAACCTAAAGAAAAGAGTTATACTAGCACTATTGTAGTTGATTTACCTCATAAACCCGGAGCTCTTGGTGACATAAGTTCTCTCATAGGTATCAATAAAGGCAATATATTAAATGTAGAAATGATAGAAAAAAAAAAAAGATTATTTGCAGTTTTCCTTTGATATACAAATTAAAGATTTGAAAAACTTTACAAACTTGATAAGTCAAATAAAGCAAAGTAATTTTAACTTTAAAATAATTCGCCATAAACAGAAAAAAAATGCTTTCATACGAAGAATCTTTAAAAATTTTAAAAGAAACTAAAGCTTTAATTGATGGACATTTTATATTGTCTTCTGGTTTGCATAGCCCTAGATATGTTCAATGTGCACAATTACTCAGCAAACCTCATAAGGCATTTAAAATATGCAATTCTCTTGCCGAGAAAATAAAATCATCATTTGAAGAATTCGACTTAATTTTATCACCAGCGATGGGAGGAGTTATTATAGGGTATGATATTGGAAGAATATTAAATAAAGAGACAATATTTTCTGAACGAGTAGATGGAAAGTTTAAATTAAGACGAGATTTCTTAATAAAGAAAAATAACAAAGTTCTTATTATTGAAGATGTAATTACCACTGGAAAATCTAGTTTAGAATGCTCAGAATTAGTTAATTCGGTTGGTGCTAAAATTGTTGGTTACGCTTGTATTATAGATAGATCAAAAGGAGCAACTAACTTAAAACAGGAAATTGTTTCTCAAATTAAGCTAGACATACCAACATATACAAAAAAAAACTTGCCAAAAAGTCTTTCATCAATTGAAGCTGTTAAGCCGGGTAGTAGAAGTCTTTGATGAAAAAAATTAGACTAGGTGTAAATATAGATCATGTTGCAACTGTTAGGAACGCTCGAGGAGAAAAATATCCAAGCCCATTAAGAGCAGCGATTCTAGCAGAAAAATGTGGAGCTGACTCTATAACAATACATCTAAGAGAGGATAGACGTCATATTAATGACTCTGACTTGAATTCTATTAATTCTAGATTAAAAATTCCATTAAATTTAGAAATAGCCGCAACAAAGGAAATGTTAAAAATAGCCTTAAAGCACAAACCTCCTTTCGTTTGTATTGTTCCCGAAAAAAGAAAAGAGATAACCACAGAAGGGGGTTTAAATTTAAATTTTAAAAAGATATTTTTGAAAAAGATTATTTATAAATTAAAAAAAAATAAGTCTAGAATAAGTTTATTTATAGAACCAAACCAATCAGATATTAAAAAAGCTAAGCTTTTAAATGCTGACTGCATTGAAATTCATACTGGTAAATTTTGCACTTTAGTTAATGAAAACAAAAATTTTAATAAAGAATTAGATAAAATAAATAAAGCAGTAGCATTTGGAAACAGGATTGGCTTAGAGGTTCACGCAGGACATGGATTAACCTATAAGTCAGCAAAAATTTTATCTAAAACAAAAGGGATTAAAGAGTTTAATATTGGTCATTTTCTAATAGGAGAGTCTATATTTGTAGGCTTACCAAGTAGTATCAAACAATTTAAAAAGATTATCAAATAATGAGAATCTATGGAATTGGAACAGATGTAATAAATATCAATAGAATAAAGAAATCTTTAAAAAACAACAACTTTATCATCAGATTATTTAACAAAGATGAAATCAAAAAGTGCAATTCTCAAGCTAATAAAGCAAATTGTTATGCTAAAAGGTTTGCAGCTAAAGAAGCATTCTCAAAAGCTATTGGAACTGGAATTTCTAAAGGAATAAATTTTAATGAAATTATTGTGTATAATATTAAATCAGGAAAGCCAGGTATTAAATTATTAGGCAATACAAAAAAAAAAGTCAACAAAATTATCAATAAAAAAAAAATTAATATTTTTTTATCTTTATCTGATGATAAACCATTTGCTATAGCTACAGTTGTTATTTCTATATGAATAAAAAAAAGATAATTAATTCGATTTTAGAAAATATTAAAACTATAACAGGCGCTTTGATTATTGCTGTAATCATAAGGTCGCTTATTTTTCAACCTTTCTACATTCCTTCATCTTCAATGGAACCAACATTATTAATAGGAGATCGAATTTTTGTATCAAAATACACCTATGGCTTTAGCAAACATTCTTTTCCTTTTAGTCCTGGCATTTTTAATGGAAGAATATCATATAAAAAACCTGAACAAGGGGATCTTGTAGTTTTTAAGACCCCAGCAGATAATCGTACTGATTATATCAAAAGGTTAATCGGATTACCTGAAGATGAGATACAGTTTATAAATGGTAATATCTTCATAAATGACAAAAAAATTGTTAGAAAGAAAATTAATACAAACAGCTCGGTAAGATGTGGAAAATTTTCATTTAAAGTAAATACTTATGAGGAAATTTTGCCCAATGGAGTAAAACATACTGCTGTTTACAATGAGTCTGGTACGTTACAAAATACAAAAAAATTTATAATTCCAAAAAATCATTTTTTTTTATTAGGAGACAACAGAGATTGTTCAAAAGATAGCAGATATCTTGGCAATGTAAATTATGTAAATTTAGTGGGCAAAGCTCAAATCATTTTTTTTTCAAATGATACTGTTAAAGGAAGTTTGTTAAAGTTTTGGAATTTAAAGAATTCATTCAGGTTAGATAGATTGTTTACAAAAATAAAATGAAAAACTCAAATAAAGAATTAGAAATAATTATAGATTATAATTTTAAGAATTATGATTTACTTAAATTATCTTTAATCCATAAAAGTTTTGATAGTTCGAATAATAATGAAAAACTAGAATTTTTAGGTGATCGAGTTCTTGGCTTGATAATATCAAAAAAATTAATTGAAATATATCCAAAAGAAAAAGAAGGAATAATTGATAAAAAATTTGCAAATCTTGTTAATAAAAAGATTTGTTCCAATATATCCAAAAAATTAAACATTAAAAAATTTATGTTTTTAGGAGCATCACATAAATCTTTGGAAAGATCCTCTGATAAAATTATGGGTGATTGTTTGGAAGCTTTAATTGGAGCTATTTATTTAGACAGCGGATTAAAATCTGCTGAAAAGTTTATTTTGAAATTTTGGAAACAATATTTAGAAAATTCAATTATACCTTTGATTGATCCTAAAACTCAATTACAAGAATATAGTTTAAAAAAATTTAAAGAATTACCTAAATATACATTTTATAAAAAAACTGGACCTCAGCATAAACCTCTGTTTAAAACAGATGTGCAAATACCAAATTCTAAAAAAGCTTTAGGTATTGGTACCTCCAAAAAAAATGCGCAGCAAGATGCGGCTAGCAAATTATTATACTCACTTAAAATTTTATGAATTGGGAGGACGAATGTTATCTTTTATCAAAAAGGAAATTTAGAGAGAACGCTAATATAATAAATGTTTTTACACCAAATAAAGGTAGGATTGGGGGTATTGTTTATGGTGGAAACTCTAGAAAAATTAGAAATTATTTACAAATTTGTAATAAATTATTTGTTTTTAATAATTCAAAAAATGATAACAGGATTGGTTATTTTAAAACCGAGTTGATTAAAGCTATATCGCCTAACTATTTTAATGATAAAGAAAGAACATCAGCATTAATTTCTTTATGTTCGTTATTAAATTCTCTTTTACCAGAGTCTCAACCCTATAGAAATATTTATAAATCTTTTGAAAAGTTTATTACTTCTTTAAATCTGGATAATTGGATTATTTTATATATATTTTTTGAAATTAATATCATTAAAGAGCTAGGTTATGATGCAAATTTAAACACATTTCAAGAACCTAAAGATGATATCTATAGTTTTAAAAAAATTAAAATAGATGAGTATAATTACGAAGTTCCAAATTTTTTGATAAAACAAGAGATCCCAAATGAAATAACAAAATTGTTAATTAGAAAATCTTTGATTTTTACAAGAAGCATTTTTTTAAATAAATTTTTTATTCCAAATAATTTAATATTTCCTAAATCTAGAATTATCTTGGAGAATTATTTTAATTAAAATTTCTTATTTTTCTTGCTATCTCTAAAGCAAAATAAGTTACTATTGCTGATGCTCCTGCTCTTTTAAAAGCTATTAAGCTTTCTAATATAGCCTCATCACTTATTAATTTATTCTTAATTCCATTTTTTATTAAACTATACTCCCCAGATACCTGATAAGCAAAGACAGGAATTTTAAAATTATCTTTTATATTCTTAATAATATCCAAGTAAGGTAAACCAGGTTTGACCATAACCATGTCGGCTCCTTCTTTAATATCTAAGCTTATTTCTCTAAATGCTTCATTTGAATTTCTAAAATCCATTTGATAAGTTTTTTTATCTGATTTTAAATTTTTTTTAGATCCAACAGCTTCTCTAAACGGTCCATAAAAACTCGAAGCATATTTTGCAGCATAAGATAATATACTTACATTTTTAAAATTTCTTTGATCCAAAGCTTTTCTAATTGCTCCAACTCTTCCATCCATCATGTCAGATGGAGCTATGACGTCACATCCCATTTCTGCTTGCAATAAAGCCTGTTTAACAAGAATTTTTATTGTTTTATCATTATCAATTTTTTTATTAATTAATAAACCGTCATGACCGTGAGATGTATATGGATCTAAAGCCACATCACACATTACACCTACTCCAGAATATCTTTTTTTAATAAATTTTAAGGATTCACAGATTAGATTATTCTTGTTGAGTGCTTCCGTTCCAAATTTATCTTTTTTATTTTTCTGCGTGAAAGGAAAAATAGCAACCATTGGAATTTTATATTTTTTTGCTTTATTCATAATAAGATTTAATTTATCTATTGAATATCTATAAACGCCAGGCATTGATTTGATAGATTCTACTTTATTTTTTCCATCTCTAATAAAGATTGGTAATATTAAGTCGTTAATGCTTAGTTCATTTTCTGATACGAGTCTTCGTATCCATGGGGAGTTGCGAACTCTTCGCAATCTAACGTTCGGAAATTTGCCTACTATCTTCATGTATATAAGTATATAAGTTATTAAATTTTGTTTGATGCGACAAATATTATATTATAATTAATCATTATAGTAATCTAAAAAGTACGTATGAATCATTTAAATTATACAGATTTTTATCAAGTTCCAAATCTTAAATTTGATATAAAAAAATTAAGAAAAGATTTAGACTCCGTCTTAAAAAAAAAGGGTTTTGCTTCCCCTAAAGGTGTTTCAAATTTTGGAGCGATCCCTTTAAATCAAATTCCAAACGATAAAGACTCCACAAAAGGTAACAATATAAGAGGTGTGTATTGGACTATTGCAGATGAAACCGGAAAAGAAGTTTCTAGAGATATTCCAATTGACGAATCTAAATATACAGAGCTTGTTCCAGAATTTCAAAATACATATTTCAATGAAGTGTATAAAACTTTGAAAAAAAATTTTAAACTAGGAAGAGTCAGACTTTTGCTTAAAGAACCAAGATCAACTTTAAGCTGGCATAAAGATCCCGAGCCAAGACTTCATATACCTATTATAACTAATTTAGGATGCTCAATGGTAATAGAAAATGTAGCTAAACATTTGCCTGCAGACGGCAATGTAACAATAACAAATAATACAAAATATCATAATTTTTTTAATGGAGGTGAACAATCAAGAGTTCATTTAGTAGCCTGCGTTTTAGAAAATCCATTTAAATAGATTGAAATCTTTATTTAAAAGAATTTGCATTGCTTCTGATCACGCAGGGTTTCAACTAAAAGAAGTTATAAAAACCACTTTAATTAATAAAAATATTTCAATAATTGATTTAGGCCCAATAGATAATAAATCTGTAGATTATCCTGATTATGCAAAAAAAGTATCAAATAGAGTTAAATCAAAAAAAAGCGATATTGGTATATTAGTTTGTGGTTCTGGTATTGGAATGTCTATAAGTGCTAATAAAACCAAAGGTATTAGAGCAGCAGTTTGCTATAATTCAAAATCAACAAGATTGTCTCGACAACATAATGATGCTAATATTATTTCTATAGGCTCAAGATTGACCAAAAAAAATACTGCCTTACAATTAATTACTATTTTTTTGGAAACTAAATTTGATGGTGGAAGGCATCTAAGAAGAGTTAAAAAAATATAAATGTCTACAGCAATAAAGATTAATAAATTTGTAAATGATTTTTTTAAATCAAGTTTAAAAGATTCAGATAAAGAACTTTATGAGTCTGTTAAAAATGAATTTTCAAGACAACAAAATCATGTTGAACTTATAGCGTCTGAAAATATAGTTTCAAAAGCAGTTTTAGAAGCACAAGGATCTGTGTTAACGAATAAATATGCCGAAGGATATCCTGGCAAAAGATATTATGGAGGATGTGAGCATGTTGATTTATCTGAGTCATTGGCAATAGATCGAGCAAAAAAATTATTTAATTGTAACTTTGCTAATGTTCAACCACATTCTGGTGCTCAAGCAAATGGCGCTGTATATTTAGCTTTAATTAAACCTGGTGATACAATATTGGGCATGAGCTTAAATTCAGGTGGACACCTTACTCATGGAGCAAAACCAGCTCAGTCAGGAAAATGGTTTAACGCAATTCATTATGATGTCGATAAAGAAACAGGTTTAATTGACTATGAAAATGTAGAAAAATTAGCAATTGAAAATAAACCAAAATTAATAATTGCAGGGGGAAGTGCGTATTCAAGAGTAATAGATTTTAAAAAATTTAGAGATATTTGTGACAAAGTTAATGCTTATTTTTTGGTAGACATGGCTCATTTTTCTGGTCTTGTTGCAGGTGGAGTTTATCCTAACCCCACAAAATATGCTGATGTAGTTACTTCAACTACTCATAAAGTTTTGCGAGGACCAAGAGGAGGGATCATACTTACTAATAACGAAGAGTTAATAAAAAAATTTAATAGTGCTATTTTTCCAGGACTTCAAGGAGGTCCACTAATGCATGTTATTGCTGCTAAAGCTGTTTGTTTTAAAGAAGCTTTATCAGATGAATTTAAGAATTACTCTAAGAATGTGATTAACAATGCAAAAATTTTATCAAATAAATTAATCGATAATGGTTTTAAAATATTTTCTGGAGGAACCGACACCCATTTGATGCTTGTAGATCTAAGAGATTTTAATGTCACTGGAAAAGAAACTGAAGCAGCTTTAGTGCGCTCAAATATAACTTGTAATAAAAATGGAATTCCTTTTGACACAGAAAGTCCAATGGTAACATCTGGAATTAGATTAGGAACACCTGCGTGTACCACTAGAGGATTTGGTCCAAATGAATTTAGTTTAATAGCTGATTTAATTTCAAAAGTCGTTAATGGGTTAAGTAAAAATCGTGAAAATAACTCATTAATAGAAAAAGAAGTTCAAAAAGAGGTGGTTGATCTTTGTGCTTCTTTCCCTATATATAGTGATTAATTACAAATAAATAACTATATGCTTTGTCCGTTTTGTAGAGAAAAAGATACTTCAGTGGTTGACTCTAGACCTTGTGAGGAAGGATCAGCTGTTAGAAGAAGAAGACTATGCACTTGTCACGGGGGAATGAGGTTTACAACATTTGAGAGGATACAATTTCAAGAGCTTACTGTAATTAAAACAAATGGAAAGAGAGAGCCTTTTGATAGAGAAAAAATTTCAAAGTCAGTAAGAATAGCAACTAGAAAAAGACCAATAGACTCAGAAACTATAGAAAATTTTATTTCAAAAATAGTTATGAAAGTAGAAGGTCTTGGAGAGAGTGAAGTTCCAACTCCGAAAATCGGAAAATTTGTAATGGAAGGTTTGTCTTATTTAGATAAAGTTGCCTATGTTCGTTTTGCTTCAGTGTATAAGAATTTTAAAGAAGCAAAAGATTTTGAGCAGTTTCTAGGCGATTTAGATGAAAACAAATCATAATTATTTCTTAAAATTAGCTTTTAATCTAGCAAAGATTAATCTTGGCAAGACAAGTTTTAATCCCTCTGTAGGTTGTGTTGTTGTAAAAAATAACTCTGTGATATCATCTGGTTATACCGCTATAAAAGGAAGACCTCATGCAGAATTTAATGCTTTGAGTTTTAAAAAAAATTTTAGAAATTCTGATTTATATGTAACTATGGAACCTTGTACTCACTATGGAGTCACACCGCCATGTACAAATTTAATTAGTAAAAAAGGTATAAAACGTGTTTTTTTTTCTTTCAATGATAAAGACAAAAGAACAGCAAAAAAATCAAAGGAAAAGTTAAGTAAAAAAAAAATTAAAGTTTACAAAAAATCAAATAAAGATTTTAAAGATTTTTACCAAAGTTATTTTTTAACTAAAAAAAATACTATACCATTTGTAGACGCAAAAATAGCCACTTCAAAAGATTATCTTACGATAAATAAAAGATCTAAATGGATTACGAATTCACAATCTAGAAATCGTGCTCATTTGATAAGATCAGAATATGATGCAATTATTTCTACTTCCAAATCAATTAATAATGACAACTCTTTACTTAATTGTCGCTTAAGGGGTTTTGATAATAATAGACCAGACGTAGTTATTATAGATTTAAATTTAAAGATTAAAAAAGGACTTAATATATTTAAAAAAATTGGTAAAAGGAAGATCTCAATTGTCACCTCTGTATCTAAAGGTAAAAAGATTTTTTATTTGAAAAAAAGGGGGATTAAAATTATTTCAATTAAATCTTTAGATAGTAAAAATGACTTTATTAATTTATTTAAAATTTTAAAAAAATATGCTTATAATAGAATTTTAATTGAAAGTGGTTTAATTTTTTTAGAAAAATTAATAAAAAATAAGTTAATATTTAATCTATATATGTTTAAATCATCTACTAGTTTAGGAAATAATGGTAAAAATAATATATCAAGTAATTTTATTAAAAAACTTAAATTAAAAAAAAAAATAAATGTTAACTTATATGGAGATGAACTTTTTAAAATTAAAATTAAATAATGTTTAACGGGATTGTATATAGTCAGGGAGTTGTAAAAAATATTAGAAAAAGCTCAAGATATGTATCGGGAAGTCTTGTAATTGAGATAGCTTCAAATATTAAATTTAAGAAATCAGATATTGGTGAATCAGTGTGTTGTAATGGAGTTTGTTTAACCTTAATAAAAATTAAAAAAAAGTCATTTTTATTTTATCTATCAAAGGAAACACTTAGTAGGTCTAATTTTAAATATGCTAAAATCGGTAACCTTATAAATATTGAAAAGTCTTTACTAAATGGACAAAAAATTTCAGGTCACTATGTTCAAGGTCATGTTGATTCTACCGCAAAAGTAAAAAAAATATCCATAGTAGATAAGACTTGGATAATAAGGTTGAAATTAGAAAATAGACAATTAAATAAATATCTAATTGAAAAAGCTTCTATTTCTATTAATGGTGTGTCTTTAACACTTTCAAGAGTTGTTAAGGGATATTTTGAAATTAATGTAATTCCTCATACTTTAAAACTTACTAACTTAAAGAATTTGAAAAACCAAAATATTGTAAACGTAGAATTAGATATTTTTGGAAAATATATAATGAAATTATCTAGTTAATGAAAAAAAAAGCATTTTCACAAATAAAGGAAATCTTGCGCGATGCTAAAAAGGGCAAAATGTTTATTCTTGTTGATGATGGAGACCGTGAAAATGAAGGTGATTTGGTTATTCCTGGCTCGAAGTGTAATTCGAAAAATATTAATTTTATGGCTATGCATGGAAGAGGTTTAATTTGTTTGGCTCTTACTACCAAAAAAGTTAAAAAATTAAACTTACCATTAATGTCATCAATCAATAAATCTAGAACTCAAACTGCTTTTACAATTTCTATTGAGTCTAAAACAGGTGTAACAACTGGAATCTCTGCACATGACAGAGCTAAAACCATTAAAGTTGCAATTAAACCTAGTTCAAACAGATACAGTATTGTTTCTCCAGGCCATGTATTTCCTTTGGTCGCAAAAGATGGTGGTGTTCTCGAAAGAGCAGGCCATACTGAAGCATCGGTAGATATATCTAAATTAGCAAAATTAAATCCTAGCGCTGTTATTTGTGAAGTTATGAATGAAGATGGGACAATGGCACGTTATAAAGATTTAATTATTTTTGCAAAAAAACATCGATTAAAAATTGCAAAAATTGAAGATTTGATTTCTCACAGGTTAAGAAATGAAAAATTAATTAAGTGTATTTCAAACAAAAAAATTAAAATTAAAAAATTTGGAAGTTTTGATTTAAAAACCTTTAAAAATAAATTGGATGGATCAGAACATTACGCTATAACAAAAGGTAAATTTAGTAAAAATAAAGCTTCGCGGGTAAGAGTTATATCTACAAATGTCTTGAATAGTTTCTTTAACTTTAATAAGGACATTTTTAAAAGCTCTTTAAAGCATCTTAGTAAGTTCAATAATTTTGCTTTAATTCTTATTAAAGGAACTAATCTCAATCCAACTTCATCTGAAAATAACAAAATATTAAGATATTACGGCATAGGAGCACAAATAATTAAAGAACTAAAAATTAAAAACATGATATTAGTTTCAAGAACAAAAAAACGTATTATTGCTCTAAAAGGCTATGGTATAAAAATTGCTAAACAAGAGATTATCAAATGAAAAAAAATCCTAGAATTTTAATTGTAAGATCAAAATATAATGACACTAAAGATATGGAAACTATGGCTCATTCGGTGTTTGAAGGAAATGAAGAAAATCAAGAATTTGAATACTTCACAATAGTAGTTGATGGTGCTTTTGAAATACCTGTTACTATTGCCAAAAATATAAATAAGTTTGATGGTTTTATTGCAATTGGTATTATAATCAAAGGTGAAACTCCTAATTTTAGTTTAATTTCTCAAGCTATTACAAATGGTTTAATGGAACTCTCAATATCTAGCAAAAAACCAATTGGTAATGCTGTTTTAACTTGCTTAACAAAAAAACAAGCTAAAGAAAGAATGTTTAAAGGTGAAGAAGCAGCAAAGGCAGTTATTAATGTTTTAAGACAGAATTAAAAATAAAGTTTTAGATGATTTCACGAAATAATAAAATACACTCTAGTCCTAGAATTAAAGTTATTCAAAAAATTTATGGATCTTTGATGAATCCAGATGAAGAAATTATTTATCCAAAAAGCCAGTATAAAAAATATATTAAAGATGTTGTTTCTGGAACATTAGAGAGAACTGAATTAATTGAAGAAACTATTATTAAATATCTTGATAAAGATATAAATTTAAAAAAAACAGATAAATTATTAAAAATAATTTTATTTTCTGCTGTTTTTGAACTTATGTTCAAACACAGCACACCAAAAAATGTTGTTATTAGTGAATATATTCGAGCATCGGAATTCTTTTTGGAAAAAGCCCAGATAAACTATCTGAATGCTATTTTAGATAAGCTATCAAAGCTCTTAAGAAAAGACTGATTTACAGACATTTTTCCCTTTATAAATGATAAGTTTAACTTGCCTTTTTAAAAAATTTTTGGCATTTATCGCTTTAAATTATGAATAATTATTTAGAACTATTATATTTAATATCATTTACAGGAATTCTTGCAGTTGCGTATAGTTATTTATTATCAGGTCAAATTCTTTCTTCAAGTCCAGGCAATAATAGAATGCAAGAAATAGCCGAAGCAATCCAAATAGGTGCTAAGGCTTATCTAAACCGTCAATACAAAACAATTGCTGTTGTTGGTGTCATTGTATTAGGAATTGTAACATATTTTTTTAGTTACTTAGTCGGCTTAGGATATTTTATAGGAGCATTTTTATCGGGAGTAGCTGGATATGTAGGAATGTTAATTTCCGTAAAAGCTAATGTGAGAACAGCAGAAGCATCAAGAAAAAGTCTACAAGCTGGTTTAACAATAGCTTTTAAATCAGGAGCAATAACTGGACTATTGGTTGCTGGATTAGCTCTATTAGCTATAACAATTTATTATATAATTTTAATTAAATTACAAATAGAAAGCAGAGAAATCATAAATGCTTTAGTAGCTCTAGGTTTTGGAGCTTCGTTAATTTCAATTTTTGCTCGATTGGGCGGTGGTATATTTACAAAAGGTGCTGATGTTGGTGCTGATTTAGTTGGTAAAGTAGAAGCTGGTATTCCAGAAGATGATCCAAGAAATCCTGCGGTAATTGCTGACAATGTTGGGGATAATGTTGGTGACTGTGCAGGAATGGCTGCAGATTTATTTGAAACATACGCAGTAACCATTGTTGCTACTATGGTTCTTTCATCAATTTTCTTTCCGACAGATTATAACTTAATGATTTACCCATTAGCTATTGGAGGATCTTGTATTATTACATCTATTATAGGAACCTGGTTTGTAAAATTAGGTAAAAGCAAAAATATAATGGGTGCTCTTTACAAAGGTTTTGTAGTTACGGCAATAACATCTTTGTTAATTTTATATCCTGTAACCGACTCAATATTAGGAATGGATGAAATTTATAATAATAAAGAAAAAAGCTTTTCAGGATTAAATCTTTATATTTGTGGAGTAGTTGGATTTGTAATTACAGGCTTGTTAATTTGGATCACAGAATATTATACGGGAACAAATTATAGACCAGTTCAATCAGTAGCTAAGTCTTCAATAACTGGACACGGAACAAATGTTATCCAAGGATTAGCTGTTTCAATGGAAGCAACAGCAATACCAGCGTTAATAATAGTTGCAGGAATTTTATATACAAATGATTTAGCTGGCCTTTACGGAATTGCAATAGCAGTGACAGCCATGTTAGCCTTAACAGGAATGGTTGTTGCTCTAGACGCTTATGGGCCAGTCACCGATAATGCTGGAGGAATAGCAGAAATGTCCAAACTTCCTAAAAATGTTAGAAAAACTACTGATGCACTTGATGCAGTAGGAAATACAACAAAAGCAGTAACAAAAGGTTATGCTATTGGATCAGCTGGGCTAGGGGCTCTAGTCTTATTTGCAGCGTATACAGAAGATATAAAATATTTTTCTACAGTTAAAGGTTCTGCATTAGAAGGTGTAAATGTAACTTTCGATCTATCGAATCCCTTCGTTGTAGCAGGACTTTTGATAGGCGGAATGCTTCCTTATTTGTTTGGCTCAATGGGTATGCAAGCAGTTGGACGAGCCGGCGGGGCTGTAGTAATCGAGGTAAGAAGACAATTTAAAAAAATACCTGGAATCATGAAAGGAAAAAGAAAACCTGATTATGGAAAATTAGTTGACCTACTTACTAAGGCAGCGATAAAAGAAATGATCATCCCTTCTTTACTTCCAGTTTTATCTCCAATTATTTTATATTTTATAATACTTCAAATAGGTGGACTTGAAGCTGCTCTTTCTTCTTTAGGTGCCATGTTGCTTGGAGTTATAATTACCGGATTATTTGTAGCCGTATCAATGACAGCAGGTGGTGGAGCATGGGATAATGCCAAAAAATACATTGAGGATGGAAATTTTGGAGGCAAAGGATCTGAAGCTCATAAGTCGGCAGTTACTGGCGATACAGTTGGAGATCCTTATAAAGATACAGCTGGACCAGCAGTAAATCCAATGATTAAAATCACTAATATAGTAGCGCTTTTATTATTATCAGTTATTGCTCACTAATTTATTTTCTACTTCCGTACATTTTTGCTTTAAGGCTTGATAAGAAAGACTCAACAAAACTTCTTTTACTCAATTCATTTTTGGTTTCTTTTTCACTAAATGCTATTTTATTAATATAATCTTTATCATAGATTTTTTTAAATTTTAAAATACCAAATTTATCAAATTGTAGTACTAAAGTATTATTACTTTTTAAGACATGCTGACCTAATTTATGATATTTTCCTTTACTTAAATTTCTTTCTATATAAATCCAAAAATCATCATCATTAATCGATTTAGCATGAGGTTGGCCTATAATTTTAATTACATCATTTTTATTGGTGGTATTTACGATTAATTGATCGGATCTATTTTTAAGAAACACTATTCCATGATTTTTGGAAGGTTCTTCTAATTGACAACCTAGTAAAAAAATGAATAAAACTATAAACAAACTATTAAAATGATTTTTAAACCAAAAAAACATAATTATAATCTTTACAATACAATGCTATATTTGTCTCGTAATATATTTTTTTATAGTAAAATTAAGTTGCAAGATACATTTGAAACTAGAGTATATCTAATTTTTTTTCATTTTTCTATTATATTAATGATATTTAAAAATAAAAAAATCAATTTTTCTCAACAAAATTACGATGACCTTTTTCATTGTATAGAAAATGATTTACGTGAATTAGGTTTTGGAGATGTAAGCGTTAATAAAAAAATGAAAAATATGAATAAAATTTTTTATGATATTTTGTTAAAAATCAACAAATCAAATGATGACTTTATTATTAATAAAGATTTAATTTTAAAGTATTTTGAATATTTAAGAGAATCAAACTTTGATAAATATGACCTTTTTGCTGAATATTTTACAAAATTTTATCATTTTTGTTTTGAATTAAACCCTAAAACTATGATAAAAGATGCCATAAATTTTAAGGTAACATAATGGCTGTTCCAAAAAGAAAAACATCATTTTCGAAAAAAAAAATGAGAAGGTCTCATCATAGGCTTTCTTCGGTTAATATAGTAGAAGATAAAAAAAGTGGTGAATATAAACTTTCACATCACGTGGATTTAAAATCCGGATACTATAACGGAAAAAAGATATTAGATATATAATCGATTAAAATGGAAAAAAAAATTACTATTGCTATTGATGCAATGGGAGGTGAAAATGCACCAGAAAAAAATATAGAAGGTTTAAATATTTTTTTAAAAAAGAATAAGTCTAAAAAAGATTTTATAATTCATTTGTATGGTAATAAAAAATTAATAGATCATGAAATTTCAAAATTAAATATTAAAAATAATTTAATAAAGGTGATCCATACAGAAGGTGTAGTGTCAGATGAGGAAACACCTTTGACAGCAATTAAAAATTCAAAAAATACTAGCATGTGGAACTCAATAAAAGCTCAAGTTGATGGAGATGCAGATATTAGTCTATCAGCAGGTAACACTGGAGTTCTTTTTGTTATTTCTAAAATGATTCTGAAAATGATGAAAGAAGTAAGCAAACCTGCCTTAGCAGGATTGTGGCCTAGTAAAAAAGGAATGAGTGTAGTTTTAGATTTAGGAGCAAATATTGAATGTAATGAAAAAAATTTGATCGATTTTTCAGAAATGGGTTCAGCTTTATATAAATCAATTTTTCCTGAACAAAAACCAAATGTTGCACTTTTAAATATAGGCTCCGAGGAGATTAAAGGAACTGAAGTATTAAAAAAAACATACTCAGAATTAAAGAATTTAAGTGATGATGAGAATTTTATTTTTAAAGGGTATATAGAAGGGAATAAAATAATGGATGGTGAAAGCAATGTAATAGTAACAGATGGATTTACTGGTAACATAGCTCTTAAAACAGCGGAAGGAACTGCGAAATTTCTAACGGATAGTTTAAGAAAAGCCTTATCTGAAAATATATTTTCAAAGTTATCTATAATATTTTCTTATTTTTCATTAAAGAAGTTCAAATCAGAACTAGATCCAAGAAAGTACAATGGTGCAATATTTTTAGGTTTAAACGGCCCTGTGGTTAAGAGTCATGGAAATACAGATGCTATTGGTTTTTATCATTCAATTAATTTATGTTATAAAATAATAAAGGGTAATTTAATGCATCAAATAAAGAATAATTTAAGTCACTTGGATGCCAAAGACTAAAAAAACTCAATTAACCAAAAAAGATATTTCAAAAAAAATAAACTTAGAAATTGGACTATCAAAATCCTATGCTAATAAAATTACTGATAATTTAATATTCATATTAAAAGATTTGATTAAAAATAAAGAAATAAATATTAAAAATTTTGGTTCTTTCAAAATTGTGAAAAAAAAAGAAAGGATTGGACGAAATCCTAAAAATAATAAAACTTATCTTATTGAAGCAAGAAAATCTTTAAGTTTTAAAATTTCAAAGAATTTAAATAATAAAATTAATAATATATAAATGAATAAATTGGTAAACATTTCTGAAGTATCTAGGTTATTGAAAATAATAAACATAAAAACAAAAAAACCCTCTAATCATATTTTAAGATATTGGGAGAAAGAATTTAGGCAAATTAAACCTACAATTATTGAAAGTAGAAGATACTATTCAAAAAAACAAATAAACATCATTAAATTGATTAAGTTTCTCCTAAAAGAGAAGGGAATGACTATACGGGGAGTTAAAAACATACTTAAATCTAATATAAATAGTCTTGACGATTATAATTCTTATAGTTTAAAAGCTGATTATCATAAGAAGATCATTAAAGATAAAAGTAAAAAAATTTTAGAGAAACTTAAAAAAATTAAAAAATATGGCAAAAAAAACTCATATTAAAGTAAGAATGGTTCCAGAGAGTAATCCTGATAGTAGATTTATTTATTATGCAAAAAAACCTACCAAAGGTGAAAAAGCTAAAGATAAACTAAAATTAAAAAAATATAATCCTAATACAAGAAAGCACGAATTTTTTGTTGAAAAAAAATTACCACCTCACAGTAAATAATTTATTTTTTTTTAAAGTTTCTAAACTCATAATTAATAAAAGATTTAATCATAGCTTTCCATATACTGTTAGTTATCTTTGTATCTAAATTTATTTTTTTAGACTCTTTACTAATTTTTCTTAAAATAATTTTAATTCTTTTATTATCTATTATTTGATTTTTATATTTCTTTTCCTTTAATATCTTATTGACTAAAATGCTCCTTTTTTTAATTAAAGTAAGCATTTTAAGATCTAATTTGTCTAATTTTTTTCTTATTAAATCAATCTTTTTATTTTTCATAGCGACATTAATATTATATTCATTTTTTTATTTAATTATATACTTTGTTTATGAATATTATTTCAAATAATAGGTACAATAAATTTTTTCTCAATTGGTTAATCTTCCTGATTTTACTTATAGGATTAATGATCATAGTTGGAGGGTTAACAAGATTGACAGATTCAGGTCTTTCAATAACTCAATGGCAGCTTTTCTCTGGTATTATCCCGCCTATAAACGAAAAAGATTGGACTTATTATTTTAATTTATACAAAGACATACCAGAATTTAAATTGCAAAATTATTCCATGACTATTAATGAGTTTAAGATTATTTTTTGGTGGGAGTGGATACATAGATTTTTAGGAAGAATAATTGGCTTGGCAATAATTTTACCTTTAATATTCTTTTCATTTAAGATTAGTTTTAAAAAATTAAAAAATTTATACATTATTTTTTTATTAGTTTGCTTTCAGGGCTTTATAGGCTGGTATATGGTTGCTAGTGGTTTAGTTGATAGGGTTGATGTAAGTCATTTTAGGCTTTCAGCACATCTGTTTATAGCTTTTGTAATTTTAGCAAGTTTGACTTGGAATTATTTTAATTTTAAAACAAATTCTAACAAAAATTTTTTCACAAATAATTCTAATTTTATTTCTATAAAAGTATTTTTATTTTTAATTTTTCTACAAATTATATTAGGAGCTTTTGTATCAGGTTTGGATGCAGGTAAGATTTACCAGACTTGGCCATTGATGAATGACACTTATTATCCAGATGACGTAAATTTTAAGAATTATAAAGAATTTTTAAATTTGAACGATAGAAGTGTGGTTCAATTTATACATAGAAATGTAGCGTATATAATATTTTTTCTTTTGATTTTTATAGGTTTTAATATCAAAAAATTTAATAAAAAAAATTTGTATAAACCTTATTTTTATTTATTTATATTTATTTTTATTCAAATAATTTTAGGTATATTAGCTTTAATTACAGATTTAAATATTGTAATAGCCTCACTTCATCAAATTTCTAGCATTTTTTTAATACTGCTCTCGTTAAATTTTTACTATAAATCTATTAATTAATTGACTTTGTTAAATTTTGTGAGTATTTATCGCATTATTAAAATGACACCTTTTATTAAAAAGAAAGAAATTAAAAAAGACTGGTATATTATTAGCGCTGAAAATGCTGCGGTAGGTAGACTAGCAGCTTACATTTCAAAAGTTCTGAGAGGTAAAAATAAACCTACTTTTAACCCTCATATGGATAATGGGGACTTTGTTATAGTTACTAATATTGATAAAATAAAATTTACTGGAAAAAAATTTAAAGAAAAAAAATATTTCAAACACACTGGTTATCCAGGGGGAATAAAAGAAACAACACCTTTAATACTTAAAGAAAAAAATAAAACACAAGAAATTTTAAAGATGGCAGTAAAAAGAATGCTGCCTGGTGGCCCTTTGGCAAAAAAGCAACTAACAAAGTTAAAAATCTATAATGGAGAAAAACATCCTCACGAAATTCAAAAACCTAAAGTAATAGAATTTAAAACTTTAAACAAAAGTAACTTAGTCAAAAATTAATGAATAATTTAAATTCCTCTCCCATCTCTTCTAAGAAAATTAAACTTGATTTTAAGGATAGCAAATATGCTACTGGTAGAAGAAAAAGATCTATAGCAAAAGTTTGGGTTAAAAAAGGTTCAGGAAATATTTATGTTAATGGAGTTAAGATGAATGATTATTTTAAAAGACCAATTCATCAAATTATCGTAACTAGACCACTTGAAATCTCGGAAGTAAGAACAAATTATGATGTAAAATGTTCTGTCAAAGGTGGTGGTCTGTCAGGTCAAGCAGGAGCAATAATATTGGGTATTTCTAGAGCATTAATCTCTCACGATGAGCTTTTAAAAAATAATCTTAAGAAAGATAAACTAACCACCCGAGACTCACGCGTTGTTGAGAGAAAGAAATACGGGCACAGAAAAGCCAGAAGAAGTTTCCAATTCTCTAAAAGATAATCATTTAAATTTAATAATTAACTGGACGGTGTTATAAGAACGAATGTCTAATAAAAAGATAAATATAGCTATAATAGGTGCTACGGGATACACAGGTTTAGATTTAGTGTTTTTACTTTCTAAACATCCAAATGCAAATATTTTAAATCTATGTGCTACAAAAAATTTAGGTAAAAATATTTCTTTTTTTGATAAAAGAATCAAAAAAAAGCTACCTAAAATTTCAGCTATTAATAAGATTGACTGGAAAAAAATTCATCTAGTTTTTTTTTCCCTACCAAATGGAGAAGCTCAAAAAATTATTAAAAAGATTTTTTATAAACATAAAAAGATAAAATTTATTGATTTATCGGCTGATTTCAGAATTACTGATCCATCTAAATACAGAAAGCATTATAAGAAAAAACATAAAGCAGCAAAACTTATTAAAAACTCAATTTATGCTATAGCTGAGTTTGTAAAAAAAGATATATACAAATATAGAATTATTGCTAACCCAGGATGTTATCCAACTTCAATCCAAATTCCTTTACTTCCATTATTAAAAAAAAATTTGATTAATATTAATAATATAACTATAGACTCAAAATCTGGCTATTCAGGTGCAGGTAAAAATTTAGAAACTAAATTCAAACATAAGAATTTATACCATTCAACTTTCGCTTACAGCACTAAGAATCACAGACACATTTCTGAAATTGACCAAGAATTTATGAAAAATACAAAAAAGGATATTAAATTTACTTTTAATCCTCATATACTTCCAACTTTCAGGGGAATTTTAACTTCAATATATGTTGATTTAAAAAATAAATCATCATCAAAAAAATTAAGAAATGAACTAATCAAATTTTATAAAAATGATGAATTTATAAAAATATTAAAACTTAACTCAGAGCTAGGCTCAGGTAATGTTTTAAATACAAATAATTGTGAAATATCAATTTGTAATACAAGAGTTAAAAAGAAAGTAGTTATTTTTTCTGCGATTGACAATTTGATTAAAGGAGCCTCTGGTCAAGCTATTCAAAATATGAATTTAATATATAAACTACCAGTTTCACTTGGGTTAAAATGAAAAAATTATTACTATTAATAATTATGTTAACTATATATGGATGTAACAAACCAAAAACTGTTTTAATTTGTGGAGACCATGTTTGCATAAATAAGACTGAAGCAGAACAATACTTTGAAGATAATTTGATTTTAGAGGTAAGAGTTATAGACAATAAAGCAAAAAAAGAAATCGACCTCATAGAACTTAACTTAAAATCGAACTCTGAAGGAAAAAAAGAAATTAGTATGTTAAGTAAAGATAATACTAGAAAACCAATCAAAATTTTGTCTAATGATGAAATTGAAAGAAAAAAAGAAGAACTAAAAAATAGAAATAAAAATAAAAATACAAAACCTAAAAAACAAAAAATAATTAAAAAAAAAAAAGTTAAAAAAGATAAAAATAAACAAGTATCTAAACAAATTGTAACAAAAAAGAATAAAATTGTAAAAATTCCTGATAACAAAATTACTGATATTTGTACTATACTTGAAAAATGTAGTATTGATGAAATATCTGAATTTTTAGTTAAGCAGGGTAAAGAAAAAAAATTTCCTGATATTACAATTAGGGAAAATAAATGAAAAATAATAATACACTTAACATTGCTATTGTTGGCTTAGGTAATATTGGTAGTTATTTATATAAATATTTACAAAATAATAAAAAAATATTGTCTAAAAAAAATAATTGTGTACCTAATATTATCTTTGTCTCTGCAAGAAATAAAAATAAAAAGAGAAATTTTAAAATCAGTAAAAATAAATGGCTTAAAAATTATTTAGATGCAACCAAGTCAAAAAATGTTGATATAATTGTTGAGTTGATTGGGGGTGCAGAAGGTCCAGCAAAAAAATTAGTTTTTAATGCATTAAAGAATAAAAAACACGTTGTAACAGCTAACAAAGCGTTAATAGCAAAATACGGAGATCAATTATCCAAAATTGCTGAAGAAAACAAAGTTAATTTAGAATTTGAAGCAGCTGTATGTGGAGGTGTCCCAATTATAAGATCCTTAAAGGAAGGTTTGATAGCAAATAAAATCAATAGAGTTTATGGTATTTTTAATGGCACTTCTAATTATATTCTATCCACTATGGATAAAGAAAATAAGAATTTTAAACAAGTTTTAACAAATGCACAGAAATTAGGTTATGCTGAGTCTAATCCTTTGTCAGACTTAAATGGCGAAGATGTTGCTGCAAAATTAAAAATATTATCTTCTTTATGTTTTAATTCATTAATTAATGACAACATTCATGTGGAAGGAATCAATTTTATCGAAAAACTAGATATAGATAATGCTAATAAACTTGGCTACAAAATAAAATTACTAGGTGTTTCAGAAATAATTGATAATAAAATTTATCAACGTGTACATCCAACCTTAATTAGAAAAAGTTCCTACATCGCAAGTATCGATGGTGTTTTAAATGCTGTTATAGTTGACGGGAAACCTGTTGGAGAAAATGTTATTCAAGGCGAAGGTGCTGGGCCTGAAGCCACTACTTCTGCTTTAATATCTGATATTTCTTCTATATTAAGAGGAAATATTAAGTTTCCTTTTTCTATATCTAACAAGGAAAGAAAAAAATTAAACTATAAAAATATACTGGAGAGATCTTTTTCAGCATATTTACGATTTGAGGTATTAGATAAACCAGGAGTCTTATCAAATATAACTAACATATTCTCAAGAAATAAAGTTTCTATTAAAAGATTAATTCAAAATCCGAGTAAATCTAAAAAAAATTCTTCTATCATAATAATTACGCACAATTGTAAAGATAAATTTTTAAACAAAGTTATAAAACAAACTGAAAAAAAAACTTATATAACTAAAAAACCTAAGTTAATTAGAATTGGGGTTAATTAATGTCTATTAAGGCTGAATATTTAAAACTGTTTGTAAATGCTACCGAAAAAGCAGCTTATGGTGCATCTAAATTTATTGGAAAAAATGATAAAATTGGAGCCGATCAAGCTGCCGTTGATAATATGAGGAATGAATTCAACAAGATTAATATGGATGGTAAAATTGTCATTGGCGAAGGTGAGATGGATGAAGCTCCAATGCTTTTCATTGGTGAAGAGGTAGGTACAAAAAAAGGTCAAAAACTTGATTTAGCAGTTGATCCATTAGAGGGAACTAACTTTGTTGCAAAAAATTTACCAAATTCATTTTCTGTATTGGCTGCTTCCGAGCAAAACAATTTGTTTTTTGCGCCAGACACATATATGGAAAAGATTGCTATAGGATCAAATTTACCTAAAGATTTAGTAGATCTAGATAATAGCGTAGAAAAAAATATATGCCTTTTAGCAGAAGCTAAAAACACGACTCCTAATAAAATAACCGTATGTATTTTAGAAAGGCCTAGACATAATAAGATAATATCCTCTTTAAGAAAAATGAATGTAAATTTGAAATTGATTAGTGATGGAGATGTTTCAGGAATAATTTATATAGTTGATCAAAACTCACCGGTTGACATGTATATGGGTATTGGAGGAGGGCCAGAAGGTGTTCTAGCTGCTGCTGCTTTAAGTTGTTACGGAGGCCAAATACAAACTAGGCTAGTTTTGAATTCCGATGAATCTATTAGAGCAAAAAAAATGGGAATAATTGATTTAAAAAAAAAATACAATATTGATGATATGATAAAAGGAGATGTTATGTTTTGTGCTACTGCTATAACTAATGGTGATTTAGCTGATGGAATTAAAGATCAAAAAGAATTCTACGAAGCCAATACAATAGCCTTACATAAGGATGCTGAAATTAATACTATATTTAAAAATAAGCATAAAAAATGAATTCAGTATCTGTTACTGGAAAAAATTGGATCTTAAAAAAATATGATCAAGAAAAAATAGTTTATCTAAAAGATAATTTTTCTCTTGATGAAATTACAGCTAAATTACTTGTATTAAGAAATATCAAAAAAGAAGATATTAATAGTTTTTTAAATCCTTCAATTAAAAATTTTTTACCCGACCCTAACAACTTGTTAGATATGGCAAAATCATCTTTAAGAACATTAGAGGCAATTAAAAATAATGAAAAAATAGGAGTTTTAGGTGACTACGATGTAGATGGAGCTACTTCAACCGCTTTACTAGGAAGATATTTTGATGAATTAAAATTAACTTATGAAATATATATTCCAGATCGAAAAACTGAAGGTTACGGACCTTCAATAAAAGGTTTTAAGGAATTAATTGAAAATAATGTTAAAGTCATTTTTACTGTAGATTGTGGAACATTGTCATTCGAAGCTATTGATTATGCCAAAAGCAAAAATATAGATGTTATTGTTTTAGACCACCATCAATCTGAAATTAATTTACCAAAAGCTTATTCAGTTGTAAATCCAAATAGATTGGATGACAAATCTGATCTTCAATATTTATGTGCGGCTGGTGTATCATTTATGTTTTTAGTTTCAATAAATAGAGAGCTTAGATTAATTGATTGGTTTAAAAAAAATTCAATAGATCAACCAAATTTAATTAATTATTTAGATTTAGTTTCTCTAGGAACTGTTTGTGATGTTGTACCTTTAATTGGTTTAAATAGAGCAATTGTCAAGCAAGGTTTGAAAATTTTAAAAGCAAAAAAAAATCTTGGTTTAAAAACTTTGCTAGATATTTGTAAGGTTGAATCGAATCCATCTATTTATCACTTGGGATATATCTTAGGACCTAGAATTAATGCCGGAGGAAGGGTTGGTAAGTGCTCACATGGAGCAAAATTATTATTAAATTCAAATCCAAAAGAAGTATTTAAACTAGCTTCAGAATTAGATCAATACAATAAAGAAAGACAAATGTTGGAAAAAGATCTTATAAAAAAAATTTTAATCGATTCAGAAAATAGATTAAAAGATCCAATCTTAATTTTGCAAGGTTCCAATTGGCATGAAGGAATTATTGGTATTGTTGCTGCAAGATTAAAAGATAAGTTTAATAAACCAGCTATTATTATTTCTATAAATGGCGATGTAGGTAAGGCCTCAGCAAGATCAATTATTGGTTTTGATATTGGATCTGCAATTATAGCTGCCACTCAAGAAAAAATTTTATTAAAAGGCGGAGGACATAAAATGGCAGGAGGATTTTCAATAAATGTTTCTAATATAGATAAATTCAAAGAATTTATTTTTCGTAAATTTAAAAATATTAATGAAGATCTAACTCAACAAAAACCATTATTACTAGATAGTAAAATTTCGCCGTCTGCGATTAATTTAGAATTTTATGAGAAAGTTAATGTTTTGTCACCTTTTGGGTCTGGCAACCCGGAGCCTAAATTCGTTATAGAAAATTTAAAACCCGCTAATAGCAAGATTGTTGGAGAAAAACATATTAAGTCTGTTTTGATTGGTCCTGAAGGATCAAGTATAAAAACAATAGCTTTTAATGCTACTGATAATGAATTAGGAGCTTATTTGCTTAAAAAAAATAACAATACATTTAATATAGCAGGAAAATTGTCTTTAAATGAATGGAGAGGGCAAAAAAATGTGGAGTTTATTATCGATGATATTTCTGTTAATAAGAACATGAAAAATTAAGGTCCCATCGTCTAACGGTTAGGACAGGTGGTTTTCAATCACCTAATCGGGGTTCGATTCCCCGTGGGACCGCCATTAAATATGTACGAAAAGTTTGGTCAATTTATCAATGGTAAGTGGCAAAAATCTTCTAGCGGAGAAACTTATGATGTTATAAATCCTGCTACAGAAGAAGTTATAGGCAAAGCTTCAAAAGCAAATAAAGAAGATATTCAAAAAGCTCTTAAATCTGCTGAACAAGGATTTGAAATCTGGAAAAATACTTCACCTTGGGAAAGATCTAAAATAATAAGAAAAATTTCTGATTTAATTAGAACAAGAAATCGTGCTTTATCTAAATGGCTGACATTAGAAGTAGGAAAGCCTCTCGCAGAAGGAATTGGTGAATCTAGTGGAGCTGCAGATATTTTTGAATGGAGCTCTGAAGAAGCAAAAAGAATTTATGGTGAAACTTTACAAGGTAGATCTCATGATACCAAGATTCATGTTTACTATCAGCCTGTAGGAGTAGTAGCTGCGCTTGTTCCTTGGAACTTTCCAATAACTCTTGCATCAAGAAAAATCTCTACAGCTTTGTCCGCAGGGTGTTCGGTGATAGTTAAACCAGACGTTATCACTCCAGGTTGTGTTATGGAATTAGTTGATATTTGTAATGAAGCTGGTGTTCCGCCGGGCGTTGTAAATCTTCTATCAGGTGATCCAGCATATATTTCAGATCAATTACTGTCTTCTGATATAATTAAAAAAGTTTCAATAACTGGTTCAACACGTGTTGGAAAGCTAATTTTAAAAAAAGCGGCTGATAAAGTTCAAAGAGTAACAATGGAATTGAGCGGTCACTCTCCTTTTATTGTTTTTGATGATGTTGATTTAAACAAAGTTACTGATATGGCTATTTTTGCAAAATTTAGAAATAATGGTCAGGTTTGTATTTCACCAAGTCGCTTTTACATTCATGAAAGTAAAAAAAATGATTTTATAAAATTAATGGTCGAAAAGACAAAAAAATTAAAAATAGGAAATGGAATGGAAAAAAATACTATTTTAGGCCCATTAACAACTAAAAAAAGATTGGATGAAATAGAGGCCTTAGTTGAAACTACTAAAAAAGAGGGTGCAAAAATTCTTTGTGGTGGAAAAAAACCAGCCGGATTTAATAAAGGATATTTTTATGAACCTACAATATTTGATAATGTTAAAGATAATTTTACTATCATGAATCAAGAACCTTTTGGGCCATTAGTTCCTATTCTTTCATTTAAAGATTTTGATGAAGTTATAAACAGAGCAAACAATAACGATCTTGGTCTAGCTAGCTATCTCTATACTAATAATTTAAAACAGGCTCATAAAGCTTCAGAATTAATGGAAACAGGTACTGTAGCAGTAAATACAGCTGTTGTAGCTCTCCCAGAGGCTCCCTTTGGTGGAATTAAACAAACTGGATACGGAAGAGAAGGTGGCTCTATGGCTATTAAAGATTACCTAAATATTAAATATACTCATTTAGGCATTAACTAAAATTAATGACATATTATGTTTATATGCTCAAATCTCAGAGCGGTAAATCGATTACTTACGTTGGATATACTAAGAATATTAAAGAACGATTAATTCTTCATAATTCTGGAAAAGGAGCTAAATTTACCAGAGGAAGAACTTGGAAATTGATCTATAAAGAGATCTTTAAATCAAAAAATAAAGCTATTTCTAGAGAATCTTATATAAAGAAAAACAGAACATTAAGAAATAAAATTAAAAAAAAATATATATGAAGATTTCAATTTTACTTCCATATAAAGAAAATTTTTCACCGACATATCCTGGGGCAGTATCATTGTTTGTATATGAAACTAGCAAAAAAAGTGCTTTTAAAAAAAATATTACTGTTTATGGAAGCACTAAATTAAAAAAAAAATTTCCAATAAAATATAAAAATATATCTTTAGTCAACATCCCCTTAACAAGCCAAACTAAAAATTATGTTAATAAATTTATCAACTTAGAAAATCAAAAATCAACAATAATTGAAATACATAACAGACCTAGTTATGTAAAAATTATTTTTTCAAAAAACAATAAAAGAATTATATCTTTATATTTTCATAATGATCCTCTTTCAATGGATGGATCTAAATCAATTAATGATAGAAAATTACTTCTTAAACAATGTTATAAAATAATTTTTAATAGCAATTGGTCAAAGAAAAGATTTTTACAAGGTTTAGAAAATAAATTTGTTAATAGCAATAAATTAGCTGTTTTTTATCAATCTGCTGAAAAAGGTTCTATAAACTTAATTCAAAATAAAAAGAAATGGATAACATTTGTAGGAAAATTAAATAAAGCAAAAGGTTATGATGTGTTCTCTAAAGCGATTATTAAAGTCTTAAATAAAAACAATAAGTGGAAAGCTAAAATAATTGGTGATGAAAAAAGAGAAAAAATTGAACTTTCACATAAAAATGCTGACATACTTGGTTTTAAAAAGCATGATGAAGTAATAAAAATTTTTAAAAAAACAAGTATAGCTGTAGCTTGCTCTAGATGGGAAGAGCCCTTTGGAAGAACTAGTTTAGAGGCCTCTGCAAATGGGTGTGCCGTAATAATTACTAATCGTGGTGGACTTCCAGAAACAGTGACCAATGCAAAAATATTAAAAAATCTAACGACAAAAAATTTAGAAAAATCTTTAAATGAATTAATTAAAAAGAATGAATTAAGAAAAAAACTTCAAAGACTTTCTATTAAGAATTTTTATTTAACTCATAAATTTATTTCAAATTTAATAGATGCCTATAGATCTGAAAAAATAAATAAAATTCCACACTTTTATACCAAGAAAAAACTAAATAATTTAAGAATTCTTCATATTACCAATTTTAATGAAAGATTAGATGGTAGGCTTTTCTTTAATACAGGACGTAGAATAAATAATGGATTTATAAGATTAGGTCATAGTGTCTTAGGTTTTAGTGATAGAGATATTCAAAAAT
Organism: Pelagibacterales bacterium SAG-MED05; assembly: GCA_014654415.1. Taxonomy (GTDB): domain Bacteria; phylum Pseudomonadota; class Alphaproteobacteria; order Pelagibacterales; family Pelagibacteraceae; genus Pelagilacustribacter. Next base: position 64,216 of record JACWDC010000006.1, read on the forward strand.
ATTACAAATCATTTCAGGATTTAAAGGGTGCCAAAACACTAAATGATAAACTTAAAAAAACTTGTTATAATTATAAACCTGATATTATAATGTTAGGCCACGCTGATTTAATATCTCCTGAACAAATAAATGAACTCAGAGATGATTATCCAAATGTAAGAATTGGTCAATGGTTTCTTGACCCTTTAAACAAAAAAGGCCCTGATTTTGAGAGAAATAAAGATCGTATTTTAGATAAGATGAGCTCTGTCGATGCTACTTTTTTAACTACAAGTCCATCAGCGCTTAGTTTTATACCAAAAGATAAATGTTTCTATATACCTAATCCTGCTGATAAATCTTTCGAAACTTTAAATAATTTTAATAAATCTTGTAACGTAGATGTTTTTTTTGCTCTAAGTCATGGAGTTCACCGAGGAGTTTTAAAATATGGTAAAATTGACGATAGAGTTAATTTTGTTAACAAATTAATTCAAATGACTGCAAATGCCAAATTTGATGTTTACGGTATAAATAATATTCAGCCGATATGGGCTGATCATTATTTTAAAACTATAGAAAATGCAAAAATGGGATTAAATTTAAGTAGAGGAGATGCAATTAAATACTACAGTAGCGACAGGATTACTCAAATAGCAGGGAATGGCTTAGTCTGCTTAATAGACGAGAAAACACAATATAGAGATTTTTTTAATGATAAAGAAATGGTTTTTTATAAAAATATTAGTGATTTATCAGAAAAAATACTAAAAGTTTCTAATGATGAAAAATTGAGAAAAAACTTAGGAAAAAGAGGTAAAGAAAAATATATGAAATTTTTTAATTCTACATTAGTTGCTGAATTTATTATAAATAAAACTTTGGGTATTAATAAAAATAAGAATTTTTTGTGGAATAATTAAAATGAAAGTTTATTACGGTAAAGCTGTTTATAATCAAAATGAAATTCAAGCTTCGTTAAAAGTTCTAAAGGATAAATCACTTACTCTGATTGATGGTCCTTCAGTTAAAAATCTAGAAACTAAAATATCTAAATTGTTTGGAAAAAAATATGGTCTTATGGTAAATTCAGGGTCTTCAGCAAATCTTTTAGCTCTTGCATCGTTAAACTTAAAAAAAGGCAGTGAAGTTATAACTACAACTTTAACTTTTTCAACAACAGTCGCACCCATATACCAATTAGGATTAATACCTCATTTTATAGATGTAGATAAAAATACTTTTGTAGCAAATATAGATCAAATTGAAAAAGCTATAAATAAAAAAACTAAGGCAATAATGATTCCAAATTTATTAGGTAATGTGCCAGATTGGAAAAAAATTTTTACTTTTGCCAAAAAAAATAAACTTAAGATAATAGAAGATTCAGCAGATACGATTGGTTATAAATTACATAAAAAAAATTTAGGTAAATACTCTGATATAACAACTAATAGTATGTATGCCTCACATATTATTACTGGTGCTGGTTTTGGAGGTATGGTTTGTTTCAATGACAAAAAAATATATGATAAAGCAAAACTACTAAGAGGATGGGGTAGGTCATCAGCTGTTTTTAATGAGTCGGAAGGCATAAAAAAAAGATTCAGCATCAAGGTAGATGGGATTCCTTATGATGGAAAATATATCTTTCATGATATAGGTTATAATTTTTTACCATCAGAAATTTCTGCTGCATTTGCCTTAGAGCAATTGAAAAAACTGCCAAAGAATATAAAAGATAGAGTATCTAATTTTGAAATGTTAAAAAAATTTTTTTCAAAATTTCCAGAATTTTTTGAATTACCCGTTCAACTTAAAGGGTTAATAACGCCATGGCTAGCTTATCCAGTTGTAATAAAATCTACATCTAAAATAAATAGACAAAAACTTCAAATTTTCCTAGAAAGAAAAAACATTCAAACTAGAACTATCTTTACAGGCAACATTCTAAGGCAGCCTATAATGAAAAAAAGGAAATATAAAAAGGTTAAATATGCAGATGTAAACAGCAATAATGTAATGAAAAATGGTATTTTAATAGGCTGTCACCATGGATTAAAAAATAAAGATCTTGAATATATTAAAAAGAATTTTTGGAATTTTATCAAAAAAATCCCAAGATAAAATTAAGTTTTATGAATTATCTTATTTTTAGAACTGATCGAATAGGAGATTTCTTAATCACTGCACCCTTAATAAATGCAATAAAGAGAAACGACTCTAAATCAAAAATATATGTTGTGGCATCAAATAAAAATAAAGACTTTATAAGAGATTATAATTTAGTAGATGAAGTATTTGTTTTAAAATCAAAAAAAACAAAAGATAGATTAAAACTTTTATTAGAATTAAGAAAAAATAAATTTGACAATATAATAATTGCAGATAAAAAAAATAGATCAATTTTATTATGTATTTTTTTAAATTCTAAAAAAAAGATATTTAATGTTTCAAAAAAAATTCAAAAAATTATACTTAAGATATTTTATAGAAACGTATTTTTAGATAATGATGACTTAATGCAACAATCTACAAAAGATATTTTGAAGCTCAATTGTACATCTCTTAAATTTGATTTAAAAAATGAAGACTTTCATTATCTAAAACCTAATCAGTTTAAGAGTAAATTTTTACATAGTAACTCATTGCACTTAGAAAAATTAGATTTTTTATTATTTCATTACGATGAAAAGTGGGAGATTCATAATTACTCAAAGTTATTTAAAAAAGCAATAGAGTTAACTGATATAAATATTAATTTAAAAGATTTTATAAATTTTTTATCAGAGCTTTCTAGAAAAACTTCAAAAAAAATAATTATAACTACAGGTACAATTGGAACAAATATTATAGATGAGCTTAAAAGATCTTCAAACCAAATTAATGAGTTTATATATGAAATAAATCTTAACGAATCTAAAGGTTATTTATTAATAAACAGTAATTTTTTTTCTGTATCGCATATGATTTCAAAGAGTTCTTTATTCATATCATGTCATGGTGCATTTACCCATATTGCATCAAACTATAATGTTAAAATCTTAGATATCATAGAAAGAGATAAAACCATTCACTACACTAAAATTACAAATCATATGAAAAATTATAAAACTTTATATCGAGATAATTTTCTTAAATTATCAAAAGATATCATTAATAACTTATGAAATTCATAGATAAATACAATAATAAAAAAAATAATAGATTCAACATGTTTAAAAAAACTCTTGAAATTGCTTTCAAAAGAAATTTTAAAACTATAGTTGAGACAGGGACATCGAGGGGGAAAAAAAATTTTTTATTTTTTAAAAAGTATAATTGGAAAGATGGAATGAGTACATTAATGTTTTCAGAATTTGCTCATTTTATAAAAGGGGAGTTTCACAGCTGTGATATTTCTGAAAAAAATATTAATAATGCTAAAGATTTCACCAGAAAATATAATAACAATGTAAACTTTTATATAAAAGATAGCGTTATTTTTCTTAAAGAGTTTCATAAAAAAATAGATCTTTTATATCTTGATTCTTTTGATGGTCATGATGTTCAGTTAGCCTCAGAGCACCAGCTTAATGAAGCTAAAGCAGTGATAAATAACTTAAATGATAGTTCTTTGATCTTATTAGACGATAAGGGAGCTAAAACTCTATATTCAAAGGATTATTTTGTTAAAGAAGGTTTTAAAATATTAGCAGAAACAGAGAATCAGCTATTACTTAGTAAAATGCTATAAATTTGTTGGTATTTTATCTAATCTCATTAAGGATTTTTTTTTTAAAATCGAACTTTTTAATCCATCCCATCTACAATAATACTTCATAAGCTTATTGCTTTTAATCAATTTATAAATGCAAATTCTAAATAAAATTCTTACTAAAATTGGAGTAAAATAAATTAAAGATAAAAATTTTCCATAATGCTTATCGAAATAGTAAAATTTTGACCATATAAAATGCCATGTGTAAAGATTTTCTAATTTTTCTATATCTTTGAGATTGTTGGTTTTAACTGCTTTACCTTTTTCATGTTTAACTTTAACTATATTTAGTTGGTATGCCTTATACCCATTTTTACTGGCTCTTTTGCTGTAATCTGTTTCTTCCCAGTATAAAAAAATATTTTTATCGAAACCTTTATTTTTATTAAATATTTTTTTATTAAAAAACATTGTTGAACCATGTACATTGTGAATTTCTTTAATTTTATACTTAAGATTTGTTTGAAAATGCCCGCTTTTAGAAGCATTTAGAAAGTGGGGGCCGATAACTGAAAATTTATCTTTTATTTTTTTTGCATAATTATAGAATTTTATTAATGAGTTTTTTTTAATTCCTGTTACATCAGGTTGTACAACTAAAAAGTAAGGTGTTTTAATTTTTTTTGCAGCAAAGTTTATTGAACATCCATAGCCATCATTTTTTTTAAAATAAATTTTTATATTTTTTTTGTTTTTAAATATTTTTTTTAAGGAGTAGTCTTTTGAATTATCAATAATCAAAATCTTAGTTTCATTTGGTATTTTTTTTACAAACTTTTTTAATTTAAATGAGCTATTATAGGAAATTAATACTATAGATATTTTATTTAATAAGTTTTCCATATTCTTTTTTATTCTCACAATTTAATTTTACTTAATGCATTATTTTTAAATAGATTTGCCTCTTTAATATACCTTCTTACCATTTCTGTAGATTTATGGCCTGTCATTGCCATTATACTTCGTTCTTCAGCTCCGGACTCAGCAGCAGAAGTTGCAAAACCGGATCTTAAACTATGTCCAGAATAATTTTTGCTATCAATTCCAGCTATATTTAAATAATCTTTAATTAATAAAGCTACTGTTTGATCTGTTAATCTATAACTGGTCAATTTTGATCCTTTTGAGAATCTTCTAAATAGTGGCCCTTTTCTTATTTTTGATATATTCAGCCATCTTTTTAAGATTGTAACTGGGCAATATAAACTTTCCTCAAAGTAGGGTAGAGCTTTTATTGATCCTTCTCCAAATTGGTCTGTTTTAGACCTTTTAACTGTAATTTTAAGCCCTTCATAGACGAAATCTAAGTCTTCATAGTCTAATGAAACTATTTCATTTCTTCTAAAGCCTCCTGAAAATCCTATTAATATTATCGATTTATCTCTTAATTTTTTTATATCTTGAATGTTTTGTTCGTCTATAACTTTAAGTATTCTTTTTAAATCGTTGATTAATATAGGTTTTTTTCCTTTTTGAACTGTGCCTTTTCTCCGTTTTATGCCCATTATATTTTCAACGATTACCGGATGTTTGGTGTCTAAATAATGCCCTTTCATCTTATGGATCACTCCAATTGAAACTAATCTACGCTTAATTGTGCTTAGTTTTACTTCCTTTGTTGAAAGATGTGTTAAATACAAAGATACTATTTTTGGATCTGAGGGTAGGTTTTTAAATCCATTTTGAACACAGAATAATCCAAAATCTTTAAAATCAGATTTATAAGCTCTTACGGTATTGATGGCTTTAGAATTTTGTAAATTTTTTAAAGTTTCTTCTTGTAAGGCTTTAATGTCAGTTACTAGATATTTCATAATTTTCTATATATTACTATTGATAACCATTAATTATCGTTAGTAATATAATAGATGATTTCTAGTGTCAAGTGTTTAAATTTAGAACATGTTTGAGAGTCGAAAAAGATTACTTTTGGATCGTGGACCTAGCTGGCCTAACTACGACAAAGCTAAACCATTCATGGTGAGATACTATTTGCTATTTCGTAAAAGACCTAAGTGGTTCCCTTTCAATATTCTCATTCATAAGATCTTAAAGAGTGATTTAGGAGATCTCCACGACCACTATTGGTCATACATCACAATAATTCTTAAAGGTGGGTACTGGGAAACCAATGAAAATGGCACTTTCTGGAGAGGTCCGGGCTATATAGGTTTTAGAAAAGCCTCAGATAGGCATAGTTTAAGGATTCCAGAAGGAAAATCAGCATGGACCTTGATGTTTGTGGGGCCAAATAAGGGTTCTAAACAGTTTGCTAAATACTCGAAATGAAGCTAAATCGCCCGTCAAATAATGATTTTAATGGAACTAAATTTCAAAAAAAAGTATGGAATTATCTTAAAACTATAAGAAAAGGGACCGTAAAGACCTATAAACAGGTTGCTATAGGCATAAATAGGCCTAAATCAGCAAGAGCTGTGGCCAATGCCGTGGGGAAGAACCCTTTTGCCCCAAAAATACCCTGTCATAGAGTGATTAGATCAGATGGTTCATTAGGAGGATATTCAGGAAAAGGTGGTGTTAAAACTAAGAAATTACTACTAAAAAGAGAGGGTATAATCGTCTAGAATTGTTATTTGACGGGCGATTTAGTCGAATTACCCTATTATACCTTAAATTTTTTTAGATTCACCAACCGGTTGCACTCTCCAAAGAACAATATCAAAAAATTAGCCCTCTATGGCCGTTTAAACGCTATATTCCTGTATTGCAAAGCTCCTAGAATTGTTGCTGTTTAAGGCTTTTAAGTCGACTAAAATAGTTGGTATTATTGAATTTTTTAACTCTTATTCAGTTATTACCCTTATTTTTGTACGTTTTTTTTTAAAATTTATTTTTTTTTTTTATTTTAAGGCTCAAGTAAAGCTTAAATAAGCTTTTATATTCAATGTTTTTTAAGCTATTTCCTATTATAAGTAAGTAATACTTACTAATATAATGATAATATACTTTAAGTTCTTTATGTAACTCATTGTATTTATTGAAAGTACTTTAAACTATAAAATACAACTATAGGAACAGTAAATAATGACATAACAGTGGAAGTGACAATTACACTTGCTACACCATCAACAACTTTTTTATCTGAATACATAGAGCCCACTAAATATGTTAACACTGCACTAGGCATTGCAGATTGAATTAATAGAACCCCCGCTGCAAAACCATCTAGCTCTAAATATTGTATTAAACTGAACCCTATAATAGGGCCAATTATAACTCTAACCGCTCCTAAAATTGAAGCCTTAGTCCAAGAAACTACTTGGAATCTAGATAATGCAATACCTAAAGACATCAAAACTAAAAAGATAGTTGTATAGGTTAAGAGAAAAGTCGTGTTTTCAATATAACCTGGCACATCCCACCTAAAGTACAAAAAAATAACTGATGCTAAAATAGCATAAATTGGAACATTTTTAATTAGAATTTCTAGTGAAAAGCTTTTTTTTGCCAGCAGAACTCCTAATGTAAAATGAAGAAGTATTATTACTGAGGCTATAGCTGAAGCCACCCCTAACCCAGCTGTTCCGTAAGCAAATAGACATATTGGTACACCCATGTTTCCAGTATTAGGCAGTATCAAAGGTGGTAATTCACTAATGACATCTTTTTTAAGTATAAACAAAAAAAACAATCCTACTAAAGAAAAACCTCCAATTATGATCAAAGCGTAAACAAAATATTCAATAAATAGGTCGAGTGTTATTCCAGTTGTAGTGATTGTGTAAAAAATCATTGCCGGAGTACCAATATTTCCAGCAAAATTAGTTATGAATTTAGTATTAAAATTTGGGTCCTTTTTTCCGAGGTAATAACCTACTCCAATAACAAAAAAAACTGGAAACAGTACATCGATAAGTTTTAAATAGAGCTCCATTAAGCTCTTACATCAGATTTTCTTGGTCTTCTCAACTGCTTTTTAAAATTGATAGCAGTTTCAAATTCCATAAGACGTCTATAAATAGATCTTAGCTCTGTAATCCTGGTCCAATTATATAAAAATACAGAAAAAGCATCTTTTACTTCACCAAAAGCATTAACCACTTGCATCATGATACCAAGCGTGAATGCTGCTGTAAATAAACCTGGAGCCATAATCAAGAAAGGCACTATAACGAATAATTGTCGATACCATATTGCCCAGAGATCAAAATAACCATAATGTAAAAATAGTTTATGATAATTATATTTTATTCCTGTAAATAATTGCAAAATTGTAGGAGCTTGAACATAATTTTTTCTATCATCTTCTCCGTAAACCAATTCTTTTCTAAAAGCAGCCTCAACCTTTTGATTATTATATTCTAATCCTGGAAGCTTAATTCCAACAAACCAGCTTATTAAAATACCGCCAATACTTAACACGAGAGCAACCCAAACTAATGATCCAGAAACATTATTAAGAAAAGAAACAGTTACATTAGATGATAAGGCCCATAATATTGGTATAAATGCAATTAATGTCATAATTGCTTTAACTACTTGTAGTCCAATAGACTCGACTATTTTTGCGAAGGCCATACAATCTTCTTGTATTCTCTGAGAGGAACCCTCTACCTTTGCCTCTGTAGCTCTCCAATATGGCATATAAGAAAAAGTTATTGCTTCACGCCATCTGAAAGCCCAAAGTCTAGTAAACCAATTTGTAAACGCAAACAATGTTACGTAAGGTAAGGCTATATAAAGAAATTTTTCAATTGAGTCCCAAAACTCTGATATATTTCTTTTTTCTGCTGTTTGAAGAATATCGTAAAAATCTTTATACCAACTATTAAATAGTACATCCAAATAAGTTTGGCTAACCAATAAAAGTAAAATAAAAAATCCACCGCCATACGACCAATAAAACCACTTTTTATCTTTAAAAAAACTACGCCACATAATTAGTCTTTAAGAAAATTGTCTGCATATGATTTAATAACAAATTCTTTTTTTTTAGGTTCTATAACTGTATAAGATATTTCGTTTATTTGAGCGTACTCAATTGCTTTTTCTTTAGATGGAAATTTTAAAATTACTTCACCTAAAGTATCTGTAGAAGTTTCCCAACCCATTAAAGGATTAATCGAAGTATCTTTGGTTGAAAACTCTAAAACCCATTTTTTAAGCTTACCCCTGCCCGACTGCATCGCTGTTTTTGTGGGTATATAAATTTTAGCTTTCTTCATATATTATATAATAGGTAAATTGCAAATTTCTCCAGATACTATTGAATTATCTAGTTTTATTTGAAATTTCTCATTAATTTTACAAAAATCTTTTTTAACCATGGCAATACCAACTATTTTATTAAATTTTGGAGAATAAGCAGCAGATCTTAATTCTCCTAATTCTTGATTATTAGAATTTAACATTAATTTTCCTTCAGTTAAACTTATTGATTTACCCTCTATTTTTACACCCATAAGTTTCTTTTTAATTCCTTCCTTTTTTATTCTTATTAGGTTTTCTTTACCCAAAAAAACTATATTTGATTCTAAGTTTACGTATTTATCAAATCCACATTCTAATGGATTATCCCCAATATCCATATCATTTCCATATGACAATAAACCACCTTCTATTCTTTCAATAAGATTAGGTGCTCCGGGCTTTAGATTAAATTCACTTCCAATTTTAAAAAAATGATCGTAAAGATCTAATCCCGCTTCAAGATTTTCTATATGAATTTCATAGCCACCTTGTTTTGAATATCCTGATCTAGAAATCAAATATTTAATGTTGTTAAATTCAAAAAAATCAAATCTAAAGAATTTAAGGTCACTAATTTTTTCTCCAAAGACCTTTTTCATTAGTTTTAAGGATTTTGGTCCCTGCACTGCTAAAATATCAATCTTCGCCTCAAAGATTTTTACATTTAGACTTCTTGACTCAGCTATTCCTTTTGCAAAAAGTAATACATCAGAGTCAGCTATGCAAACTCTCCACTTGTTTGTTTCGAGTTTATAGATTAATGGATCATTTATTAAACCCCCATAAAGGTCTACTAAAGGTGCATAGTAGCATATTCCTGGTTTTGCATTTGATAAATCCCTACAAGTCATCAGCTGAACTAGTTCTGAAGAGTCGCTGCCTGAAATTTCGATTTCTCTTTGAACTGAAACATCCCATAGCTGAACATGTTGCTTCAGATGGTGATATTCTTCTTCTAATGAGGTAAAAAAGGTAGGTAAAAGCATATGGTTGTAAACTGTATATGCTTTTACACCGTGGCTCTCTACTCTTTTTGAAAAACTAGTGCTTCTTATACGTCTAGATTTAGCTATTGGAAACTTTTTCATTTTTTAAAAATTTAATTATTTTTTCTCTCATTACAAAAGCATTTTCTAAAATTATCATATGGCCACAATTCTTTATAATATAAGTCTTTGAATTATTTACTAAAGAAGCAAATTCTTTCCCTTTATCAACTTTAACCATTTTATCTAATTCGCCAAAAACAAAAAAAGTAGGACAATTAATCTTTCTAATAGCGTTATTGCCATTTTTATAGTTATTACAAGCTATTAAATCAATTATTCCCATTTTTTTTGCTCTAATAGATTCATCGGAATTCAAAACTAGCCTAGTTTGTATTTGGCCTCCGTAACAACTTAAAGCAGCAGCAGCTAGAACA
>JACWDC010000007.1 GCA_014654415.1 Pelagibacterales bacterium SAG-MED05
ACTGATCTATCGTCAAAACTAAATATTACTTTTACCATTAAAGACCTTCTAATTTAGAAAAATTAATAAAATTATTAAATGTGTTACAAAACATTTTTAATAGTTCTAATCTATTGTTCTTAATATCTTGATTTTCATCATTTACAACCACATTATCAAAAAAATCATCAGTAAATTGTTTTGTTTCTGATAGCCTAATCAATAAGTTTTCATAATCTTTATTGCTTTCTTTTAATGTAAAAGCTTTTCGTATTTCATTAATCTTCTCAAATAATATTTTTTCTTCTTCTGTTCTAAAAAGCACTGAGTCGGGCCTACCAATAATTTCTCTCTGGACTTTATCAATAATATTAGAGGATCTTTTATATGAGCTGATAGCATTTATTCCCACATCTTTATTAATATATTTATTCATTAAAAGATTTTTCTTATAAAGGTCTAAAAAATTATCTCCAGTATGAGAGCTAATAGAAGCTTCAATAATATCAGTTTTTACATTTTTTAATTTTAAAATATTTCTCATTCTTTCTTTTAAAAAATCTAACACTTCCATTTCTGTATTTTCATTTCTAATTTCAACACCTTGTTCCTCATAAAGTCTTACTCCATAATTAATAAGATCTCTTAATCTAATTGACAATTTATTTTCAATAATAATTCTTAGCAAACCAATTGCTGCCCTTCTTAAAGCAAAAGGATCTTTCGAGCTTGTTGGTTTTTCATTTATAAGAAAAAAACCTACTAAACTATCTATCTTATCAACGATAGCAATTGAGTAACTAAAAGGTTTCTTTGGTACTGCTGAAGTTAAACCTATAGGAAGATAATGTTCGCTTATAGAGTTTGCAACATCTTCTTCAAAACCTTGGGCTAAGGCAAAATATTTTCCCATCACACCTTGTAATTCAGGATACTCTCCTACTAAATCTGAACATAAATCTGATTTTGAAATAGATGCAGCCACCTGAATTTTTTCTTTATTTAAATTTAATTCATCAGAGAGTAATGCGGCTAAGTTTCTAATTCTTTGAGTCTTATCGTAAATAGTTCCAATTTTTTCATAGAAAATAATTGTTTTAAGATTGGCTATCTGTTTTATAAGATTTTTAGATCTATCTTTTTCCCAAAAGAATTTTGCATCAGAAAGTCGCGCATCTACAACTCTTTTATTTCCCTCTGTGATAAGTTTTTTCTCATCTTTCTTGTTAGCAACAACAAAAAAATAATTTGTTAGTCTTTCTCGATTATCAAATATAGGAAAATACCTTTGGTGCTTTTCAAGTGTAGAAATAATTATTTCTTCAGGAATTTTTAAATACTCCTTATCAAAATCAACTAATAATACATTAGGATCTTCTACAATATTCACAACTTCCTCTAAAAGACGTTGGTTATATTGTTCTTTATAGTTTTTTGATTTTGAAACTGAATTGAATTTTTTTAATATTATTTTTTGTCTCTCATTTTGATCTATGACAATTTTATTGCTTTTAAGAAGTAAAAAATACTCTTTAAAATTTTTAATTTTTTTGGATTTTGTAATTAAATCTTGTTCAATGATAATATTGTCTGTCGACTCTAAATGCTGATACTTAAAAGTTAATTTATTACCATTAAATATGGAAAATATTGATCTAAGTGGTCTACCCCACACTAAATTATTTGATGACCATTTCATAGATTTTTTCCAACTAATTGAAGATATGGCTTTTGGTAAAATACTGGTCAACAAATCCTCTACTAAAATATTTTTTTCTGCAGTTTTTATAAAGTAAAATTCACCCTTTTCTGTTTCTTTTTTAAATAGTTCATTTTCAGAAACATTACGAGACTTAGCAAAACCTCGTAGAATGCTTGCTGGAACTCCTACCTTGGGTCCTTTAATTTCTTTTGATTTAATTTTAATTTTTTCAGGGATGCCTTTTATGTAAATACTTAATCTGGTTGGGCTTGAATATTCTAAACAATCCTTGTACTGAATTCCTTCTTCTTTAAAAGAGTTTTCAAGTTGCTGTTTAAGTTGCGTTCTGGCATTAATTTGAAGTTGAGGAGGTATTTCTTCGCTATAAAGTTCAAGCAAAAATTCAGGCATAATTTATTAAATTTGTGTACTTAACCAAAGTGCTCCGCATCCTTTTGCAAGTTCTCTTATTCTATTAATGTATCCAGTTCTTTCTGCCACACCAATTACTCCTCTAGCATCAAGTAAATTAAATATATGACTTGCTTTTAAGCATTGATCGTATGCAGGTAAAGAAAGTTTTTTATCTAATAAAGATTTACATTCAATTTCTGTTGATTCGAAATTTTTTAATAAAGTTTCGGTATTAGCAAATTCAAAATTGTATGCAGAAAATTCTTTTTCTGCTTGAAAAAATACATCTTTGTATTTTACACCTTCATTGTTCCAATCAAGATCAAATACATTTTTTTTTCCTTGGACAAACATACATAATCTTTCCAAGCCATAGGTCATTTCAACTGGAATAGGTTTGCATTCTAATCCTGTCATCTGTTGAAAATAAGTAAATTGTGTGATCTCCATACCATCACACCAAACTTCCCAGCCTAATCCTGCGGCACCTAATGTTGGGCTTTCCCAATCATCTTCGACAAAACGTACATCATGATTCTTAACATCAATACCAATTGCAGATAAACTTTTTAAATAAGTTTGCTTAATATTGTCAGGCGAAGGTTTAATTATAACTTGATACTGATAATAATGTTGTAATCGATTAGGATTTTTTCCATACCTTCCATCTGTTGGTCTTCTTGAAGGTTGCACATAAGCTGCTTTCCAAGGTTTTGGTCCTAAAGATCTTAAAGTTGTTGCGGGGTGAAAAGTTCCTGCTCCTACTTCTAAATCATAAGGTTGTAAGATTACGCAGCCATATTTCCCCCAAAATTTTTGCAAATTCATTATGATCTCTTGAAAAGATAAAGATTTTAATTTTTTTTTAGTTGGCATCTATAAACCAAATCTTTGCCACATCGATTTTTCTTCTAAATTATTTATTAATTTATCGAAAGGATCAGAGATTGATGAAGAAAGTTTTTTTGCTAAAAAACCTTTCCGTTTTTCAAAGTTTTTAATTATAACTTTATCTCCAAATTTTTCTTTAAGAACTTGATCTGCATTCCCAATACCGTCAATTAAACCCAATCTTAAAGCCGATTTACCTGTCCAAAATTCTCCTGTGAAAATATTATTTTTTTCTGGATCTTTTAATTTTGATCCTCGACTGGTCTCAACAACTTTAATAAAATCAGCATGTAGTTCTAATTGGATATTTTTTAATCTTTTTACATCTTCTTCTTTTTCTTCTACAAAGGGATCTAAAGTACTTTTATTTTTTCCTGCAGTGTACACTCTTCTCTGAACTCCAATCTTCTGAATTAAATCTTTAAAACCAAATGAAGCCGATATAACGCCAATAGAACCAATTATTGAACTTGAATTAGCAAATATTTCGTCTCCTGCACATGCAATGAAATATCCTCCGGAAGCAGCAACATCTTCAGCAAAAATTAAAACTTTTACTTTTTTTTTATCAGCAAGTTCCCTTATATAACTATAAATTAAATGTGATTGTACGGGCGATCCCCCAGGAGAATTTATTGAAATAGCCACGTGAGAAATCTTTTTTACTGAAAAAGCTTTTTTTAGGATATCCCTTTGATTGGCTAATTCCATACCTTGTTTAAAACGCCCAGCAGAGCCAATAATGCCGGTTAATCTTACATGAGGTATTACAGTCTTTTTTTTGAAAATAGAAAACATATTTTTATGATCGTTATAATTATTCTTATAGCAGTAATAATTTAAATTTTAATTATTTTATTACGCTACTTATAGTTGAATTGTGGGTGCGTCACCACGGTTTCATTTAAAAATTTATTATTATTAAAATCAATTATAATTAATTTGTATGGGATCGGTTATACCGCTAAAAAAATCTGCCAATTCAGCCTACTTAGAGCTTAAAAATCTGTTAGGAGATAAACTTGAAAAAGTAGAAAATTTAGTAAATCTTAAATTAAAGAGCGATGTAAGCTTAATTGAAAAAATGAGTGAACATCATCTTAATTCTGGAGGCAAAAGACTGAGAGCACTTCTTACTTTAGGATCTGCAAAATTGTCTGGTTACGAGCTGGGAGATCGAGATATTAATTTAGCTGCTTGTGTTGAGCTTATTCATTCAGCAACACTATTACATGATGATGTAATAGATGAAAGTTCTTTACGAAGAGGAATTAAAACTACAAATTCTATTTGGGGCAATCAATCGTCTATATTAGTTGGTGACTACCTTTTGAGTAGATGTTTTGAGATTATGGTTGATGACGGAGATTTAGAAGTTTTAAAACTATTATCTTCTACCTCAGCAAAAATAGCACAGGGTGAAGTTTTACAACTTCAACATAAAGGAGAAGCAGACCTCCTTGAAGACACATATATAAATATTATTAATTTAAAAACAGCCTCACTTTTTTCTGCTGCAACAAAAACGGGAGCATGTCTTGCAAAATGTAATGAGAAAGAAAAAAAATCTTTAGAATCTTATGGAAAAAATCTTGGTCTTGCTTTCCAAATAGCAGACGATACTCTTGACTATTATGGAAAAGATAAATTCTTTGGAAAAGAAATTGGTAAAGATTTTTATGAAGGAAAAGTAACCCTTCCATTAATAATTGTATTTCAAAAAGGCAATAAGGAAGAAAGAAATTTTTTATCTGAAACTTTAAAAAAAAAAAAAAGAAATGAAGATGATTTTAGTGAAACTTTAGCCTTGATTTATAAATATAAAGCAATTGAAGCAAGTTTAAAGAGAGCTGAATATTTTGTTAGCGTATCTCATGACTCTCTAGGAATTTTTCCCGATAATGAAGAAAAAAAGATTTTGCAAAATTTAACTAGTTTCAGTCTTAATAGGTCTTTTTAAGGATAAAGAAGATTTTTTGTCCACTTATGATTAGATTTTTTATAATTCAATCTTTCGTGGATTCTGCCTTCTCCGTCTACCCAAAATTCAATTTCATCTGGTAGCAATCTCCATCCAGACCAATGTGGTGGCCTAGGAACGTTATTTTCATCTGGATATTTTTTTTCAAATTTTTTTATTTTTTCTAAAAAAGTTTCTCTCTTATCTAGCACTTGAGATTGGGATGAAGCCCATGCGCCAATTTTATTTTTATAAGGTCTTGAATTGTAATAATCATCTGCTTCCTTGGCTGTCACTTCTTCAACTTCTCCTAATATTCTTACCTGTCTTCTCAAACTTTTCCAATGAAAACACATCGAGGCTTTTTGATTGTTTTTTAATTCACTTCCTTTTTTGCTATTAAAATTTGTATAAAAAACAAAACCTTTATGACTCAATCCTTTAAGTAAAACCATTCTCACATTTGGTTGATTGTTTTTATCAGACGATGCTACTGCAACAGCATTTGGATCGTTTATTTCTGTCTTCTCAGCTTCAGAAAACCATTTTTTGAACAAATCGATAGGATTATCTGCTTCCTCGAAGCAACTATCTATTCCAAGTGAATTTTTGCCATTTTTTTGATTCATATATTCTATAAAATAATTTATACATTAAATAACTATGTCTTTTAATACTTTTGGAAAAATATTTAGATTTACCACATGGGGGGAGTCTCATGGCCCGGCAATTGGCTGTGTAATTGATGGTTGTCCTCCTAATATCCCTATATCTGAAATAGATATCCAAAAAGACATGGATAAACGAAGACCTGGACAATCAAAATTTACTACTCAAAGAAAAGAGTCAGACAAAGTGACTATTCTCTCCGGAGTGTTTGAGGGAAAAACTACTGGAACACCAATCTCCATTATAATTTACAATGAAGATAAAAAGTCTAGAGATTATGAGTCTATTAAAAATAAATTCCGACCTGGGCATGCAGATTACACTTATTTTAAAAAATACGGAATCAGAGATTTTAGAGGTGGTGGAAGACAGTCTGCAAGAGAAACCGCTTGCAGAGTAGCAGCTGGAGCCGTTGCAAAAATAGTTTTAAAAAAAACTATAGGAAAAAAGTTTAATATTGTGGGAGCAGTAACTCAATTAGGATTAATGTCATGCGATAAACTGAATTGGAAAAACTCTGAAATAAGAAAAAATCCATTTTTCTGCCCAGATAAAAAATCTGTAAAATTGTGGGAAAAATATCTTTTAGCTGTAAGAAAAGCTGGTTCTTCTTGCGGAGCGGTGATTGAATTAAGAGCATCTGGAATTCCAGTTGGCTTAGGTGCCCCTATTTATTCAAAACTAGATACTGATATTGCCGCTGCTCTCATGAGCATAAATGCTGTTAAAGGAGTAAATATTGGAACAGGTATGAATGCAGCTTTTTTAAGTGGTGAAGAAAATTCTGATGAAATTAGAAAAAGCTCTGGTAAAATTAAATTTAAAACTAATCATGCTGGTGGAATTTTAGGTGGGATTTCTTCTGGTCAAGATATAGTTGCATCTTTTGCGGTTAAACCAACATCTTCAATTTTAACTAGTCGAGAAACGATAAATAAAAAAGGTAAAAATACAAAAATTTCTGTTAAAGGAAGGCATGATCCTTGCGTAGGAATCAGAGCGGTTCCTATTGGTGAAGCAATGATAAGCTGTGTTATTCTCGATCATCTTTTAATGCACCGAGCGCAATGTAGTTAATTAGATATCTTGCTTTTATTTTTAGCTAAAATAATATTTGAATTTAAAGTTTCCTCAATCTTATTGGCGATTGATAAACTGTCTAGTCCTGCTTTTTCATACATTTTTTCTGGAGTATCTTGGTCAATAAATAAATCTGGTAAAATCATAGATCTAAATTTTAATCCTTTATCAAAAACTCCTCTATCAGATAAAAATTGCATTACATGAGAGCCAAATCCACCAACTGAACCTTCTTCGATTGAGACTAAAACTTCATGATTATTTGCAGCTTCCATGATTAATTTTTCATCTAAAGGCTTAGCAAATCTTGCATCAATAATTGTAATATCTATTCCTTTTTTTGATAATATCTCTGATGCTTTCTTGCATTCTTCTAATCTTGTCCCAAAATTTAGAATTGCAACTTTTTTCCCTTCCTTGATAATTCTGCCTTTTCCAATTTTTAAAAGTTCATTAATCGAAGGGATTTCAATTCCTATTCCGTTTCCTCGAGGGTATCTAAATGCAGAAGGTCGGTCATTTATATGGACTGAAGTATTAATCATTTTTACTAATTCTGATTCATCGCTAGCAGCCATAACTACAAAATTAGGTAAAGTAGATAAGTAAGTAATATCAAATGAGCCAGCATGTGTTGGTCCATCAGCTCCAACGAGTCCTGCTCTATCTATTGCAAATCTTACAGGTAATGACTGAATGGCAACATCGTGGACAACTTGATCGTAAGCCCTTTGAAGAAAAGTAGAATAAATTGCTGCATAAGGCTTATATCCCTCTGTTGCGAGACCAGCTGCAAAAGTTACTGCATGTTGTTCAGCTATACCAACATCAAATGTTCGATCAGGAAATTTTTTTTCAAATAAATTTAAACCCGTCCCAGATGGCATTGCCCCAGTAATTCCAATAATTTTAGTATCTTGTTCAGCATGCTTAATCAAAGTTTCAGCAAAAACTTTTGTATATGAAGGAGCATTTGATTTAGATTTTTTCTGTTCTCCTGTAGCTATATTAAATTTAGAAACTCCATGGTATTTGTCACCTGAGTCTTCTGCTGGTTTATAACCTTTTCCTTTTTGAGTTCTAACATGGATTAATATTGGGCCTTCATGATTTGAATTCTTAACGTTTTCAAATATTTGTACTAAATTATCAACATCATGTCCGTCTACAGGACCAATATAATAAAAACCTAATTCACTAAATAAAGTTCCCCCAGTAACTATCCCTCTAAGTAGGTCTTCTGCCTTACCAGCTTTTTGACTAAATCTTTTTGAAAAAGCAGAGATAACCATTTTGACTGTTTCTCTTAGACTAAAATATAATTTACCTGATAAAAGTTTTGCAAGGTACTTGCTCATAGCGCCTACAGGTTTTGCTATGGACATATCATTATCATTTAAAACTACAATAAGTTTTGATTTTAACGCTCCAGCATTATTCATAGCTTCATAAGCCATGCCTGCACTCATAGCTCCATCACCTATAACTGCAACTACGTTATTATTATTATTTGATAATTTTTTAGCTACAGCCATACCAAGAGTTGAAGAAATGGAGGTCGAGCTGTGCGCCGCGCCAAATGGATCATATTCACTTTCAGATCTTTTGGTAAATCCCGATAAACCTCCTCCTTTTCTTAGAGTCTTAATTCTATCTTTTCTTCCAGTAATAATTTTGTGTGGATAGGTTTGGTGGCTTACATCCCAGACTAATTTATCTTTAGGAGTATCAAAAACAAAATGTAAAGCTACTGTTAGCTCTACAACGCCTAAACCTGCCCCAAGATGTCCGCCAGTTTCTGAAACTACGTCGATCAACTCTTCTCTTAATTCATCTGAGATCTGTTTAAGTTGATCCTTGCTGAATTTTCTTAAATCTGCAGGAAAATTTATTTGTCTGATTAGTTTAGTCATTAAAAATTTCTACCAAGTATGAATTTTATAGTATCTGATAAATCTTTAGCTTTTTTTCCATGTTTTTTTAATTTTAGCAATATCTTTTTCTTCAAATTATTTGCATAATTATAAGCTTTTTCATATCCCATTAAATTAATTAATGTTGATTTTCCTTTTTTATTATCTTTTTGAATTGGTTTACCAACCAATTTTCTTGATCCTTTGACGTCTAAAAAATCATCTGCAAACTGAAATAAAAGTCCGATTTCTTCACCTAAAGTACTTAAAAACTTTTTTTCTTTACTATTTCTTTTTGCTAATACTCCTACAGCATAAAGACAAAAATTAAATAATTTTCCTGTTTTTTTCTTTTGCATGGCTATGATTTGTTTTAAACTTTTTTTCTTATTTTCAAATTTTAGATCAAGTTCTTGACCACCCGCTATCCCAGTATGGCCTGAACAAAATGCTAATGATTTTATAATTTCATTTTTTAATTTTGGATTTATCGAATAGTTTTTGTCAGCTATAATCTCAAATGCTAAGGTTAATAAAGAATTTCCTGCCAATACAGCTGATGCCTCTCCATATTTTATATGCGTTGATGGTTTTCCTCTTCTTATCGAATCATCATCCATGCATGGAAGATCATCATGGATTAAAGAGTATGAATGAATACATTCTACAGCAGCACAAATATTAATTAATCTTTTTTGATTCAAATTAAATATTTTGCCTGCATTAAATATAACTGTAGATCTTATCTTTTTTCCACCAGATATAACTCCATACTTCATTGGATTGATTAATGAAGATGCTTCTTGTTTTTTTAAATAATTGATTAAAAATTTATCTATTTTTTTTGAATTTTTAATTAATTTATTTTTTATCATTTTTTATTTTTTTTGTAGTTAAGGAAATTTCTTTAACCTTTTTTTTAAATAGTAAGTCGATATGCTTATTTAATTGTATCAATCTTTTATAATCATTAAGTGAATCGGCTAAATCTGCCTCTTTGCTTTCAAGTTTATTTAAAATATCGTTAATTTCATCTCTCGCCTCTTTTAATGATTTACTTTTAACTTCAGCTGGAATATTTTCATTTTTCATTAGTCTTATAATAATAACATTATGAAAAATATCTATTCAAATATATTTTCTTTTAACAAAAAAACACTGGACAAATCTATTGTCAATTTGAAAAAAGGAAATGTAGTCGGCATACCTACAGAAACTGTTTATGGATTAGGTGGAAATGCTTATTCAAAGAAAGCTGTACAAAAAATATATAATCTTAAAAAGAGGCCAAAAAAAAATCCATTAATTGTACATTATTTAAATTATAAAGATGCTGATAAAGATGTTGTCTTTAATCCTGGCTTTTACAAGTTGTATAAAAAGTTTTGTCCTGGACCCATTACTTTTGTTTTAAAAAAAAAAAATAAATCTAAAATTCAATCTTCTGTTACTGCAAAATTGAATACCGTTGCAATAAGATTTCCAAGCCACAGAACTACAAGGTCGGTGCTTGAAAAACTTAATTTTCCATTGGCTATGCCTAGTGCAAATTTATCTTCTGGAATAAGTCCTGTGAGTGCTTTAGATGTTTCAGATGAATTTAAAAAAAAAATTAAAATCATAATTAATAGTGGAAATTCAAAGATTGGGATAGAATCAACAGTGGTAAGCTTAGTTGGAAAACCAAAGATTTTACGGCCTGGAATAATTGCAGCCAAAACCATTAAAAAATTTTTAAAAATTAGTATTGTAAAAAAAAACTCAAAAATTAGTTCGCCTGGCATGCTTAAAAAACATTACTCGCCTGGCATACCTGTATTATTAAATAAGAAAAAGGCTGATAAAAAGTGCGCTTTAATTACATTTGGAAAAAAATACAAAAAAAAAACAAATTATTTCAACCTGAGTAAAAAATCAGACTTGAAAGAAGCTGCATCTAATTTATACAGAACTTTTAGAAAAATTAAAAAACAAGGATTTAAAAAAATATTTGTAGTAAAAATACCCAATCACGGTCCTGGTATAGCAATAAATGATCGATTGAAAAGAGCTTCAAACTAAATGTATATTCAAATTAAAAATCTAACTAAAAAATTCAAAAATAATTTTGCAGTTAATAAAATTAGCTTTGATATTGAAAAAAATAAGACTGTTGGTCTCTTGGGCCCAAATGGGTGTGGAAAAACTACCTCTATAGGCATGCTGCTTGGTTTAATTGAACCGTCAGAAGGGGAAATAATTATAAACAATAAAAATTTACAATCTTATAAAAGAAATGAATTATTAGCTGAAATTAATTTTGCTTCACCTTACATTGAACTTCCAAAAAAACTTACAGTAAAACAAAATTTAGAAGTTTATGGAAGATTATATGGTGTTGAAAATTTAAACAGCCGTATTAATGAAATATCTGCAGATCTAGATATTAAAAGTTTTTTTGAAAAAAACACAGGTGAGCTTTCTTCAGGACAAAAAAATAGAGTATCATTAGCTAAATCTTTAATTAACAAACCAAAAATTCTACTTTTAGACGAACCGACAGCAAGTTTAGATCCTGACATTGGTGATTTTATAAGAAGTTACATTCAGGAATATAGATCAAAGAATCAAGTAACTATTCTTTTAGCCTCGCATAATATGAATGAAGTTGAAAGACTGTGTAACAGTATAATAATGATGAAAGAAGGAAAAATTATAGACAGAGGAACTTGTTCTCAAATAATAAAAAGGCATGGAAGGAATAACCTAGAGGAAACTTTTCTTAAGTTAGCTAGGAGTAAAGATGAACTTTAACAAAATTTATGCGCTTGGACTCAGGCATTTGTATTTAATAAGTAATTCATTTCCAAGAGTTTTAGATTTAATATACTGGCCTACAGTACAAATTTTCTTATGGGGATTCATATCAAAATTTTTTACACTTAGTTCAGATTATTATAGCAATACAATTGGAATAATTCTTACTGCTGCAATTTTATACGATTTTTTATTTAGGGCTAGTATCAGCTTTAATATGATGTTTTTAGAAGAAATTTGGAGTAGAAATTTTACGAATTTGTTTATTGCTCCAATTAAAATAAGTGAAATCATTACGTCATTAACTATAACAGCAGTTTTAAGGACTCTTATTGGCTTAATTCCTGCATCAATTTTAGCCGTGCCTTTATTTGGTGTTTCAATTTTTGAGCTTGGTTTGCCATTACTATTTCTGCTGATAGCTTTATATCTATTTGGAATAAGTTTAGGTCTTTTAGTAGCGTCAGGGTTATTAAGATTTGGCCCATCATTTGAAAATATTGCTTGGGCAAGTTTATTCTTTTTTGCTCCATTAGGATGTATTTACTATCCAATTGAAATTCTACCGTATGCCCTTCAAATTATTGCTAAAGGACTTCCCTTGGTTCATATTTTTGAAGAAATGAGAAATATACTAATAAACGATCTAATAAATTACTCTGACATAATTAAAGCAATATCTATGTCTATAGTTTATTTTATATTTGGTGTTATAATTTTTAATATCTCGTATTCTGGTGCCAGACAAAGAGGCACATTAATAAACATGGGTGAATAAATATTATGCGTGAAAAAATTGAAGAAATAAAAAATTTAGAATCTGCTCCTAAAGTGGTAAAAAATTTATATAATAAAGAAGAAATTGAAGAGTTTTTAAAATTATATAAAGATCTTCCAACCACTGTTCACAACAAAAAACAAAATGTTATCAAAAAAAGATGGCTTCAAGGATATAATAAAAAATTAGAAAAATTATTTTTTGAAAGACTTAAAAAAGAAATTGGAGATTTTAATATGGATAATCTTCAAGATGAAAATGGCAAAGATATTTACGGGCTTATACAGGAAAGTCATGCTCCTATTGGTTTGCATGTAGATGCTGGTTTTGAACCAAAAAGCCAGATATATAAACAAAGTTTAATCCCACTTTCACCAGTTGGAAGTACGGTTATTTTTAAAAATAGATTTTATGAGCAATCAACCAGCTTTACTCAAGACCCTGAAGAGCTAAAAAAAAAAAATTTAAATTATGGACAAAACAAAAGATCATCTGAACATTTAGAGTTATACGGTGACAAACCTTTTGATAAAGAAATACATGAAAAGTATTTAAAACATGAGAATATAGATAATTTAAAAGGTTTAGAGGTAGAACTAATTTATAAATGGGAAGTTGGTTCAATGTTGATTTTTGATAGAACTCATTTACATTGTTCCTCATCTGTAATTGAGGGTAAAAAAATAGGTATAGCAACATTTACAAAAAAATAAAAAATTTTTTATGTTTCTAAGGAAAATAAGAATAAGTATAACAAAAATAATATTGCCATTTTTACATAAAATACTTCAATTATTGAAAGCTAATACAAGAACAGTAAATTTTCTTAATGATAAAAAAATTAATGCAAACAATGCTTACAATTTTCAAACTAATATTGAAGTATTGCTTAAAAATAAAAAATTGATTGGTCTAGATGTTGGAGCTCAAGGAGGTTTTAATTCAGATAAATTTTTTCCAGAAAAATATAATAAATACTTCGAATCTATTTTAGTTGATCCATTAAAAAACTCTTTAAATGATAAAAAAAGCAGTCATGCCATCAATAAAGGCCTTTGGAGTTCTAAAGAAATTAGAAAACTTTATATTCTAAACAAACGACCTGAAAGTTCTTCTATGTATGAGCCGGATAGAAACTCATTAACAATTTATGGTTTTGAAAAAAAGGATTTTCATTTATTTGACGTAGATAAAATTGAAATGGTTGAATGTGATACATTGTCTTCGAGTCTTAAAGAATTAAATATAAATTCTTTAGATTATTTAAAAATTGATACTCAAGGCTCTGAATTAGAAATTCTAAAAGGTTTAGAAAGTTATAGGCCTCTAATAATAAAATGCGAAGTTCAGATATTTCCTATGTACAAGAATACTCCTTCTTGGACAGAAGTGACGGATCTTTTGTATAAATTGGGCTATATAGTCTCTGATTGGAAAAAAATAGGATCACACGCTACAAGAACTCCTGTAGAAATGGACATGGTATTTATACCAAATTTTTTAATAGACTCAGGAAAAAAATTAATCCTTGAAAAAGAAAAAGAATTTATAAGTTTGATGCTTATATCTGGCCAAATAAAACTTTTGAAAAAAGTTTCTAAAATCCTAAACTTAGGACATTCTGATCTTTATATGAAAACTAAAGACAGATACTTTAATTAAAAAATATATGGCAATTTTTGACTGTTTCCAATATTTTAATGAAGATCATATAGCAGATTTAAGATTTAACATTCTAAATGAATTCGTAGATAAATTTGTAATAGTTGAGTCTACTGTAAATCATCAAGGTAGGTTAAAAAAATTACATTTCGATATTAATAAATATAAAAAATTTAAGAATAAAATAGATTATATTGTTGTAGAAGATACTCCTGAAAATATAAAAAAACCTCATGAAGGAGGCGAATCTTTAGTAGAACAATACCAAAGGAACTCCATTATGAGAGGTCTAAAAAATGCTAATGATAATGATCTAGTTATTTTATCTGATGTAGATGAAATACCAGATCTCACCAAGTTAAAAGAATACAACAAAAATAACTATGCAGTTTTTTCTCAAAAGATGTTCATGTACAAATTAAATTTTTTAAACTTAAAAGAAAATAACTGGCATGGATCAAAAATTTGTTTAAAGAAAAATCTAAAATCTCCTCAATGGCTAAGAAATCTAAAATTTAAAAAATATCCTTTTTGGAGAATAGACAAAACTAAAAATTTACAAATAATAAAAAATGGAGGCTGGCATTTTGCCTATCTTCAAACTCCTAAGAATATATCAGAAAAAATAAAATCATTCGCTCATGGAGAGTTTAATAAAGCCAATATTTCAAATGAAGAAAATATAAGATTAAGAATTGAAAAAGGACAAGATATTTTTGAAAGAGATCATAGCTTAAAAAAGGTAGAAATTGATTCATCATTTCCAAAATATATTCTTCAAAACAAAGAAAAATTTAAAAAATGGATTGATTAACTTATGGTGCGCCCGGAAGGATTTGAACCCTCAACCTCCTGATCCGAAGTCAGGCGCTCTATCCAGTTGAGCTACGAACGCATTTGACTATAATCTAAATTAAATCATGAATAACTCAATGAAATTCTTAGTAAAAAAAAAAGATGATAGTAAAAGACTTGATATATTCTTATCAGAAAAAATAAAACATTTAACAAGATCAAATATTAAGAAAATTATTGAGTCAAGAAATGTAAAAATAAATAAAAAGATAACTGACTCTCCATCAAAAAAAGTTAAAATTATTGATGAGGTAATGATTAAATTGTTAATTAAAAACTCAGAAAGGCTTTTACCAAATAAAATAAAATTAGATATTCGTTTTGAGGATAAAGATATCCTAGTTATAAATAAACCAAAAGGAATGGTTGTGCATCCTGGAGCAGGAAATTACGAAAATACATTGGCGAATGCATTGGTTTATAAATACAAAAATAAATTGTCTAATATCAATGGGGAATCGAGACCTGGAATAGTTCATAGAATAGACAAACAAACCAGCGGTTTACTGGTAATTGCAAAAAATAATTTATCTCACTCTAGTCTTGGTAAACAGTTTAGCGATCATTCTATTAAAAGAAAATATTTATGCTTAGTTTGGGGAGTTATAAGACCATTGGAAGGTCGTATAGAGACACTAATTTCCAGAAATAAAAAAAATAGACAATTAATGGTGGTAAGTGACTTGAGAGGGAAAAAGGCAATAACAAATTATAGAACTATAAAAGTATTTAATGTAAAAGATATTCCAAAAATTAGTTTAATTGAATGTGAGCTAGAAACTGGAAGAACACATCAGATTAGAGTGCATATGAAATATAAAGGTTCATCTTTATTGGGTGATAATCAATATGGAAAAAAAAATATAAAATTTAAAAAGATAAATAAAGATTTTTTTAAAAATCTCTCTGTTCTTAATGGTCAAGCTCTTCATGCGAAAAGTTTAGGTTTTATTCATCCCTCTAAAAATAAATGGGTTAATTTTGAGTCTGAACTTCCTAATGATTTCAATAAATTATTGAATTTTTTGAAAAATCTTTGTAGTTGAAAAATGAAATGTGATATATAAATCAAAAATATGACTAATAAAAAAACAATAAGCAATTTACCTACACCTTCGGTGGAAGGTCTGTCATTGTACTTAGCGCAGATTAAAAAATTTCCAATGTTGGATGCTGAAGAAGAATACATGTTGGCAAAAAATTGGAGAGAAAATGGAAATTTACAGTCTGCTCACAAATTGGTTACTAGTCATTTAAGATTAGTTGCAAAAATTGCTATGGGCTATCGTGGATATGGATTACCTGTAAATGAATTAATATCTGAAGGAAATATAGGTTTAATGCAAGCTGTAAAAAAATTTGATCCTGAAAAAGGCTTTAGACTAGCCACTTACGCGATGTGGTGGATTAAAGCATCAATACAGGAATATGTTTTAAGGTCTTGGAGTCTTGTTAAAATGGGAACTACCACTGCTCAAAAAAAACTTTTTTTCAATTTAAAGAAACTAAAAAATCAAATAGCTCCTGGTCAAGAAGGTGATTTAAAAGATGAACAAGTTGATGAAATTTCAAAAAGACTAGATGTAAACTCTCAAGAAGTAGTAAACATGAATAGAAGAATGATGGGTCAAGAAAAATCTTTAAATGATCCAATCAAAAGTGGTGAGACAGATGAATGGCAGGATTGGTTAATAGATGACAGTTTGGATCAAGAATTAATAATATCTCAAAAACAAGAATATGATGACAAAAAAGTATTATTGGATGATGCAATGAAAATTTTAAATGAAAGAGAAAAAGAAATCATTAATGCACGAAGACTCTCTGAAAATCCTAAAACTTTAGAAGAATTAAGTAAGAAATATAAAATTAGCAGGGAAAGAATTCGACAAATTGAAACTAAGGCTTTTGAAAAGTTACAAAAATCAATGATTAATGCCAGTAAATCAAAAAATTTACTTCCTGCAAACTAAACTTTAAAAGGATCTTCAATCAAAATTGTATCGTCTCTCTCTGGACTTGTAGAAATACTTGAAACTTTAGCACCAATAAAATCTTCTAAAGCATATATATAATTTTTTGCTTTTTCAGGTAAATCTTTAATATTTCTTATGCCTTGGGTTGAGCTTTTCCATCCTGGAAAAGTTTTATAAATGGGTTTAATGTTGAATTGATCTTCAGAAACTGCAGGTAAATAATCTATTTTTTTTCCGTTTAATTCATACTCTACACAAATTTTAATTTCATCTAATTCATCCAAAACATCTAGTTTAGTTAATGCAATTCCATTTATGCCTGCAATCTTTATTGTTTGGCGAACTAAAACGCCATCAAACCAACCGCATCTTCTCTTTCTTGCCGTTACCGTTCCAAATTCTTTTCCTCTTTTTCCTAAGCTCTCACCAATTTTATTTTTAAGTTCAGTAGGAAATGGTCCACTACCAACCCTTGTTGTATAAGCTTTTGTGATTCCTAAAACATAGTGTATCGTATTTGGTCCTAGTCCAGATCCTGTTGCAGCCATTGCTGGCACCGTGTTTGATGAAGTAACATAAGGATATGTCCCATGATCTACATCTAAAAGTATTCCTTGAGCTCCTTCGAACAATATTTTTTTTCTATCTTTCTTAAACTCATCTAATTTTAACCAAACAGGTTGAGCAAATTTTAAAATTTCAGGAGCAATTTTTAATAATTTTTTTTTAAGATCATCTTTTTTATAAATATTTTTTTTTAAGCCTTTTCTAATAGCATTATGATGTAGCAATACATTTGTTAATCTATTATCCAAATTCTTTTTAGATCTTAAGTCCATTACACGGATAGAGCGTCTTCCTACTTTGTCTTCATAACAAGGGCCAATTCCTCTTCTTGTTGTTCCGATTTTGCCTTTTCCTGCAGCATCTTCTCTTATTTCGTCCATCTCTTGATGAAACGGAAGTATTAACGAAGCTGACTCTGAAATCATAAAATTCTCTGGACTTACATTTATTCCCTTTTTTTTTATTTCTTTAATCTCATCTAATAGAGCCCAAGGATCTATAACTACACCATTGCCTAAAATTGAAATTTTTCCATCTCTAACTATACCTGATGGCAACAATCTTAATTTAAATATTTTTTTATCAATAACTAAAGTATGTCCAGCATTATGGCCGCCTTGGAAACGAACAACTACGTCAGCTTCACTAGATAGCCAGTCAACTATTTTTCCTTTTCCTTCATCTCCCCACTGAGAACCTACAACAACTACATTTTTCATTATTTAAATTTTTTATTTATTATCATTGAGTTTAAATGGTTTATAGGACCATGTCCTTTCCCATAATTAGGATTAGATCCTATAGCTTGGTTAACATATTTAATTCCTAACTCACAGGATTTCTTTAAAGGTTTTCCACATGATAAAAAAGTTGCAATTGCACTTGATAAAGTGCAACCAGTTCCGTGAGTGTTTTTAGTTTTAATTTTTTTGTTTTTAAAAATCTTAATCTCCTTTCTATTTAAAAAAATATCTTCCATATACTGGGATTTCCTGTGACCACCTTTTAACAAAACATTCTTTACACCAAACTTTAGCAAAATATTTGCAGCATGTATCATGTCTTCAAGAGTATTAATTTTTGTTTTTGTTAAAACCTCGGCTTCAGGAATATTTGGTGTTATCAAATAAACTTTTTTGATCAATTTATCTTTTAAAGTTTTAATTGCTGATTGATTAATTAATCTAGCGCCGCCTTTAGCAACCATAACAGGATCTAAAACAACCTTAGAAACTTTGACTTTCTTCAAAGCGTTTGCAACAGATTTAATTACTTGAGATGAATGAAGCATACCAATTTTTATTCCATCAGGTTTTATATCTTTACATGTAAATAAAATTTGTTTTTCTATTTCTTGAGGTCTGATGGGAAAAACAGCGCTTACTTCTTTTGTATTTTGAACCGTAACAGCAGTAACTGCTGTCATTGCATAGCCACCAAGAGCAGTAACTGTTTTAATATCAGCTTGGATTCCTGCTCCACCAGAAGAGTCAGATCCAGCTATTATTAAAATTTTAGATTTGATTTTCAATTTTTTATTGATCTTTTAATTATCTTAATACATTTTAAAATTAAACTTTTGTCATATGACTCTGCCATAATTCTAATTTTTGGTTCCGTTCCTGATTTTCTAACTAAGACCCTTCCTTTATTTCCCATAAGTTTATTCGCTTTTTTGATTGCATTTTCACACTTAATCTTACTAATTACATTCTTGTCTTTAACAACAATGTTTTCCAAAATTTGAGGTAGAGATTTAAAAACATTAAGTAATTTGCTCGATTGTTTTTTTTTTCTTAAAGAGAATAAAACTTCTAACGCTACCATCAGTCCATCACCAGTGGTTGCAAATTTTCCCAAAATTATATGTCCAGACTGTTCTCCCCCAAGGTTAAAGTTGAATTTTTTCATTTTTTCTTTAACATATCTATCTCCAACTTTTGATCTAAAAAATTTTATTTTTTCATCTTTTAAAAAAATTTCTAAACCGTAATTTGACATTAATGTGCCTATTACGCCTCCTTTTAAAAGCTTCTTTGATTTCCATCTTCGAGCAAGCATAGCAATAATTTGATCTCCATCTATAATCTTGCCTTTTTCATCACACATAATAATTCTGTCTGCATCTCCATCAAATGATATTCCAACATGTGCTTTAAATTTTCTTACGGCTGATCTGATTTTAGAGGGATGCATAGAACCACATTTATCATTAATATTAAAACCGTTAGGTTTTACTCCTATAGATATAACTTTTGCTCCTAGCTCCTTTAGTAATTTAGGGGCAGCTTTATATGCGGCTCCATTAGCGCAATCCAAAACTATTTTTGTGCCTCTCAAATGAAAATTTTTTGGGAAATTTTTTCTTAAAATTTCAATATATTTATCATTTCCATTTTCTAATCTTTTTACTCTACCTAATAATTTAGGATTTGTTAGTTGTGTTGTATTTTTTGCATCAATTAATTTTTCAATCTTTTTTTCTATTTGGTCTGATAATTTCATGCCATCTGGTCCAAACAGTTTAAGACCATTGTCGTGATAGGGATTATGAGATGCTGTAATCATAATGCCCATATTAGCTCTCATAGATTTCGTAAGCATTGCAAGTCCATTGGTTGGTAATGGCCCTAATGTGAAAACATGCATACCTCCTGATACTAAGCCTGATACTAATGCAGGTTCCAAAGTATATCCTGATAACCTTGTGTCTTTAGCTATAATAGCAACTTGTTTAGATTTTTTTTGATTTTTAAAATATGTTCCTGATGCTAAACCAAATTTAAAAAATTTTTCACCAGTAATATTGCCTTGATTAACTGTTCCTCGAATTCCATCGGTTCCAAAATATTTATTTTTCATTAATTTTTAAAATTTGATAATATTTTTTTAAATACTAAAATTCCTTGTTTTACTTCATTTACATTATGCACTCTAAAAATCTGAACCCCTTGGGACAACAAAAATAAAACAGAAGCAATAGTTCCTCCGAGTCTTTCCTTGCTATCATTAATACCTGATATTTGACTTATAAATCTTTTTTTAGAAGTTCCAACCAAAATAGGAAATCCAAGACTATGAAACAAAGATATCTTAGAAATTAAAGTCAAATTATGTTTCAAATTTTTACCAAAGCCAATGCCTGGATCTAAAATTATTTTTTTATTATCAATTTTTTTTATACCTTTTTCAAAAAAATCATAGATATCCAATAAAACATCTTTATATTTTGGGCTCTTTTGCATTGTGTTAGGTGTGCCTTGCATATGATGAAGAACTTTTGCAATTTTATATCTTTTTAATTTTGATAACGATTGATCATCATAATTGAAACCTGAAACATCATTTATTAAATCAGTTCCATGTTTAATTGCCTTAATCATTACGTCTGATTTTCTTGTGTCTATAGATAGACATACATTCTTATGTTTTTTTTTAAAATTCTTTACAATTTTTTTAATTCTTTTCCATTCCCTATTTGTTAAAACTGTTTTTGAACCAGGTCTAGTTGACTCTCCCCCAATATCAATAATGTTTGCTCCAGATTTTATCATATTATAAATATGATTTTTGGCTTTTTTCTGATTATTAAACTTTCCTCCATCAGAAAAACTATCTGGAGTTAAATTTAAAATTCCCATAATTGACGGCTCTAAAAAATTTACATTATTTAAAAAATTTTTTCTTTTCAAAATTATCTTTTTTAAATCTTGCTGAACTTTTTTTCTACAAGGAGTGCTTAGAGTATCAATTTTTTTTAAGGCAATTATCTTTGATAAAACTTTATTGTTTTTTCTTGAAATAACTTCAACTTTATCAAAAGCAATATTATTATTCCCACATAATGGTAGTGCTATTTTCTTTCTTATTAGTAGTTTTGCGTTAATGCCATAATAAAAATTACACGCTCTTGTGTAATATTTTGTCATGATTATTTAGATTGCTGGTTTTGGCTTTAAACCTAATGAACCAAGAGCTGATGATGATTTGCCATCATCCCGATCATCCTCTTTAAAAGATCTCGTTGGTTTTATGTCTTTTAAGATTAAATCTCTTATCTCATCGCCCGATAAAGTTTCATATATTAAAAGAGCTTTTGCTAATTTGTGAAGATCGTCAATTTTTTCTGAAAGAACTTTTTTAGCTCTTTCATAACCTTTATCTACAATTTTCTTTACTTCAGAATCGACTTTTTTGGCAGTTTCTTCTGACATGTTTTGTTGTTTTGTTACTGATCTGCCCAAAAATACTTCTTCTTCATTTTCCCCATATGCAATAGTTCCTAATTCTTCGCTCATTCCATACTTTGTTACCATATTTTTTGCCATTTTAGTTACCATGTCAATATCTGAAGAAGCTCCAGAAGTTACTTTATCATGTCCAAAAATTAATTCTTCTGCTATCCTGCCTCCCATAGCTACGGCTATATCGGAGTGCATTTTTTCTCTTGATACTGAAAGCTGGTCTCTCTCTGGAAGTCTCATAACCATACCTAAAGCTCTGCCTCTAGGTATAATTGTAGCTTTATGAATTGGATCAGATGCTTTTTCATTTAATGCAACAATAGCATGTCCCCCCCTCATGATAAGCAGTTAATTTTTTTTCATCTTCGGACATCACCATAGATCTTCTTTCTGCTCCCATCATTACTTTATCTTTAGCTTCTTCTACGTCTGACATCGTAACAACTCTCTTATTTTTTCTTGCTGCTAGCAAAGCTGACTCATTTATTAAATTCGCTAAGTCTGCACCAGAAAATCCAGGTGTACCTCTAGCAATTGTTCTTAATTTTACATCTGGTCCAGTATTAATTTTTTTTACATGAACTTTTAAAATTGCTTCTCTTCCGATAATATCAGGATTCGCAACAACAACTTGTCTATCAAATCTACCAGGTCTTAACAAAGCAGGATCTAAAACATCAGGTCTGTTTGTAGCCGCAATTAATATTATACCTTCGTTTGTATCAAAACCATCCATTTCCACTAAAAGTTGGTTGAGTGTTTGTTCTCTTTCATCATTGCCGCCGCCAAGTCCTGCTCCTCTACTTCTTCCTACTGCATCGATTTCATCAATAAAAATTATACATGGAGAATGTTTTTTTCCTTGCTCAAACATATCTCTAACTCTCGATGCTCCTACTCCTACAAACATTTCCACAAAATCTGATCCTGAAATAGAAAAGAACGGAACGTTTGCCTCTCCGGCGATAGCTTTTGCTAATAAAGTTTTTCCAGTTCCTGGGGGACCTATTAATAAAGCACCTTTAGGTATTTTCCCTCCTAGTCTACTAAATTTTTTCGGATCTTTTAAAAATTCTACAATTTCTTCTACTTCTTCTTTTGCCTCTTCAACTCCTGCAACATCATTAAAAGTAACTTTTCCTTGGGCTTCATTCAATAATTTTGCCTTCGATCTTCCAAAACCCATTGCTCCACCTTTACCACCCTGCATTTGACGCATGAAGAAAATCCAAACTCCAATTAGTAATAGCATTGGGAACCAAGAAAGTAAGATGCCTAAAAGTGATGGCATTTTATCTTCCAAGGGAGTAGCGGCTATGCTTATGTTCTGTTCTGATAATTTCTCAACTAAGTTTGGGTAATTTGGAGAATAAGTATTAAAAGTTTCTCCATCAGATAAAACCCCAGATATATTATTTCCTTGAATTTTAACTTCGACTACTCTTCCCGCATCCACTTCGCTCATAAAAGTTGAGAAAGGAAGCTTATTTTTTTCAGAGTTTATTTTTTTAGGATCTTGAAACATATTAAATAGCCCCACAGAAAGTAAGACTATAATTGCCCACATCACCAAATTTTTAAAATTCATATTATTTAAATAAACATTATTTTTAATTTAACAAGAGTATATTAGAGAGAATTAAGTTGTAAATAAGACAAAATATATCACTTTTATGAAAATCTGTAATCTTTGTTCTCTTTTTGGAAAATTATATGATTTTTTTCCCTAAAAATAATGCATCCGCCAAGAGTAAATTTTACATTTTTTTTTACTTTAATCAGGTTGATTAAGTTGATAATCTTTTTTCGATCGAGTTGTATAATAAGAATTGGTAAAATCTTTGATTACTCTCTTTAAAACCATAACTTTCATTTCTTGATTAATATTGTAAAATTTTTTTAGATCTATAAAAATTTTTTTATTTTTCTTAATAATTATATCTTTATAAATTTTGTTAAAATAATAATCTAAAGTATCACGGCTAGAAGCTAGATTTTTAATTGATTGAAAAATTCTATCATAATTAATTCCACTTGTTTCAAGTGAACTTTTCAAATTTCTTATTCTAGTCCTTAAATATTTGGTATTTCTATTAGTTGGATCTTTAAAATACTTACCAAAGCTAATTTCTGAAATCTTTATTAACTGTTTTTTTTTAAAGTCTAGTAAAGGTCTTATTAACCTAATATTACCATTAATCTTATAAATTTGTTTCATTGAAGAGAGTCCTTGTAAGCCGCTACCTCTAGAAAGCCTGATAAAAAATGTTTCTACTTGATCTTCAAGATTGTGAGCGGTCAATATCATTTTGATCTTTTTTTTTTTACAAAAATTTGCAAGAAGATTGTATCTAATTTTTCTCGCTTCACTTTGAATATTTTTTATAATAGTTTTTTTATTTTTTAGAATATTAAGGGTTATTTGATGTTTTTTTAATAGTTTTTTTACAGACTTTGCTTCATTAGAAGAATTTTTTCTTAAATTATGATCTACTAAAACATAATAAATTTTACATTTATTTTCATAGCTGTAGGCTTTTGCTAATGCAGTTAAAGCTAAGCTGTCTGGCCCACCTGATACAGCAATTAAAAAAAATTTTTTTTTAAATGAATTTAACTTTTTTTTAAATGAAAGATAAATATGAGATAATTCTTCGTAATTTTTAAAAGAATTTTTAAGAATTACATTTGAATTTTTTTTGCTCATACTGAGCTTTTTGTAACACAGACTTAGTTGCTTTTGGATATTCTTTTTTTACTCCAGATATCATTTTACAGCCTTGATCTTTTTCACCAAGTTGAACCATAGTAATACCGAGTTTTAAAAGATTGTCAGGGGCTTTTTTACTTTTAGGATAATTTTGATATCCATCTAAATATGCGGTAGCTGCATCAGAGTAAAGTTGTCTAATCCTAAATGTCTCGCCATACCAATATTGAGCATTGCCTGCTAAATCATGATCTTTATTTTTTTGAATAAATTCTTTTAATGCAAATTCTGCAGTTTCATAATCTCCTATTTTCATAAAACTAACTGCAAATTCATATTGTTCTTGTGGAGGTTTGTCTGGCAACAAAGATTCTCTTTTTTCAGGTTCCTCTGTGATTACAGTTTGAGCGCTTTCAATAGAACTAGTTTGTTGTTCTTCCGGTAAATTAGAAACTGAATATCCTGGATTTGCACCAAAGTCAGCTGGTTGACTAGATCCTGGTAAAACTTTTTTTGTTTTTGTTTTTGTTTTTTTATTTTCAGTATCAAAATTTTCAAGGTCAGAAAATCTTAATTGATTGTCTGACTGAATTTTTGTAACGCGTGAAGACAGTTTATCTAACTTAAAATTAACCTCTTCGAATTTATTAGTAAGTTCTCTAAATTGATCTTCAATTTCATTTAATTTTAAAAGATGTTTTGTTAAAATATCTTCATTAAGCTCACTAGATTTCATTAAAGAAGAGCTTGAAGATATAGCGTCTGATTTTTGATATACAGCTTTCTCTAATGTTTTTAAATCTTTAGTTAAGACTTGGATTTGGTCGGCGACTGCTTGGATTAATACTTCCTCTTCCTCAGCTTTAAGAAAAGAATGAGATAAAGCTAATAATAGTATAAAAAAAATTAAGAAACTTTTTTTAATCAAGTCCATGATGAGTCTTTAAATATACAAAATGGCAAAAAAAAGACCCTTTAATAGTGTATTTATTAAAGGGTCTTAAATTTTAAATAAAATTAATTTACTTTTACTGTAACTGATCTTCTATTTTGAGACCAAGCTAAAGTACTAGACGCAGGATTAACAGGTTTTTCTTTTCCATAGCTAATCGTGGAAATCCTTTTTCCTGAAATTCCATAAGTCATTAAATAGTCTTTAGCGGCATTTGCTCTTCGCTCGCCTAAAGCTAAGTTATACTCTCTTGTTCCTCTTTCATCAGCGTGACCTTCTATTGTCACACTAAGCTTTTTTGTTTTTTCTCAGATATGTTGCTTGCTTTCTGAGAGTAGCTCTTGATGCTGTCGTTAAAGAAGATTTGTTCGTAGCAAAAAATACTCTGTCTGGAACACCAGAGGCTAAATATTTTACTGTTTCTTTTCCAGTATATACATCACCATCCATGTCTCCTGATTTTTTAGCTGTTGAACAAGCGCTTAAAATTAACGTTGTAAAAATTACTAAAAATATATTTTTTAAATTCGTGTTAAGTATCATTTTTTCCCCTGGGTTGATTGTTGAAATATTTCAAATTATTAAACATTATTCAAGCTTAAATTACATAAAAAACACCCTCACTTTGATAATAAAGAAGACCAAGATGGGTCGGAAGCGTCAGTTTTTGTGGTCAGCCTTCTCTCGTTATAGCCTGTAATGTCTATTGACCAGAGCGTAGCTGAAAACCCTTCTCCCTTAGAACCAGCTTTGGTCTCTCTATAGAAAACTAAAACTCTTCCATTGGGAGACCAGGACGGGGCCTCTTGATAATAATTTTCTGTTAATAATCTTTCCCCTGAACCGTCGGTTCTCATTACTCCAATATAAAATCTTCCTTTTCGCATTTTCGTAAAAGCTATTAAATCTCCTCTAGGGGACCAAACAGGTGTTCCATATATTCCTTTTTCAAAAGTAATTCTTTTCACATTGCTTCCATCGCTTCTCATAACATAAAGCTGTTGAAGGCCGCTTCTGTCAGAATTAAAAGCAATATATTTTCCATCTGGTGAAAAAGACGGCGATGTATCAATTGATGAATGATTTGTTATTCTTTCAACTACTCTGGTTTCTAAATCCATTGTGTAAATATCTGAATTACCATCTTCTGCAAAACTCATTATTATCTTTTTCCCATCTGGAGAAAATCTAGGAGCAAATGTCATGCCTGGAAAATTCCCAACAACCTCTTGCTTGCCAGTTTCTATATCCAGTAAATAAACTCTTGGCATATTTCTAAAATAGGAAAGATATGTAATCATTTGATTAGTCGGATTAAATCTTGGAGTTAATACAAGTTCATTTCCTAATGTTAGATATTTTGTATTGGCACCATCTTGATCCATAATAGCTAATTTTTTTACTCTTTCGCTTTTTGGCCCTTTTTCAGAAACATAAATAATTCTTGTGTCAAAATACCCCTCTTCTCCTGTTAAACGTTCATATATTTTATCAGATATTATGTGAGCAACTCTTCTCCAATTAGATGGTGTTGTGGTGAAAGCTAAAGCTGTCATTTCTTTAGCAGCTGTTAGATCCCAAAGTCTAAATTCAACTTTTAATTTTCCATCTTTAACTAATAGTTTTCCCGTAACTAGTGCCTGTGCTTTGATCAGTCTCCAATCTTCAAATCTTGGTTTTAGATGTGCAATATCAGGTTTTTGCACAAAAGCTTCTTTTTTTAATGGATTAAACAATCCTGTATTTTTAAAATTTTTTTCAATAATTGTAGAAATATTGTTGCCTAACTCTTTAACTTTTATTCCCTCGTATTCAGCTGATTTTATATCGACATGTAAAGGTGAAACCGCAATTGGTAAAGGATCTAAATTACCTCTAGTAATATCAACTTCTATTAAAGCATATAAAGAGTTTAGAGAAATGAAATACACCACTAAAGACAAAAATATTTTTTTCATATTATCCTTTTAACATTTCTGTTGGATTAAAATTTAATTGCATATCTTTCCATTTTTCATATCCAGTAGGTGGAACTTTAAGAGGCTGACATAATCTTATTGCTCTTAAAGCGCTTTCTGCTAATACTTTATAGAATTTTTGCCCAGGCCTATTCATTCTTTGGTGATCCAAAATTTCAGATTTCATTACGGTTCCATCTTGTTTTAATTTTAGTTTAATTCTAACTAACAAATCTTCATCATAAGGCAACCCAAGAGGTACGCTCCAACAGCCAAATATCTGAGCTCTTAAAGCATCTTCTTCTGATAAAGTTAACCCAGTAGCAAAAGAATTCTTAACACTGCTCTGAGTTAATTTGTCTATTTTATTTCTTTTTACTGCCTCCTCTTCTTTAGCTTTATCAATTAAAGCTGCTATTTGGTTTGTGTCTACAATTTCTTTTTTTTCAAATTCCGAAGACTGTCTAATTTGTGGCTCTATTTCCTCTGGATTTTGTTTCTTTTTAACTATTTGTTTTTTTTCTTTTTTTTCATCAGGCAAAGGAATTCTATCCGGCTTTTCTTTAGGTTTTGCTGACGGTGGTGCTTGTTCTGAAACTACTCTTTCTTCTTTCTTTTTTGTTTCTTCAATAATCTTTCTGGCTTTAGGAGCAAATGGGATATTCGTTTTGTCTGAAATTTGAATTAACTCAACAGAAACTATAGGAGGCAGATCTACTGGCTGTCTAATCATGAAGGGCAAAGTTAAAACGGTTAATAAAATCATTATCGAGTGAAATATAAGAGAATAAATTAAACTTTTTGTCATTTTTCATTTAGTTTTTGTATGGCTCAGATATTAATGCGACTTTTGAAAAACCAGCGCCAGACAATGTTCCCATAACTTCTAGAACTCTACCGTAATTTATAGTTTTATCTCCTCGAACATAAATCCTTGTATCTGTTCTATTTTTTGCAATAGCTAAAAGTTTTGGAATAATTTTTTGATAATTAACTTTATGTTCTTGAATAAAAACTTCACCTTTAGAATTAATAGTTATTGTTAATGGCTCTTGATCATCTGGTAGAGAATCTGCCGCGGACTCTGGTAAATCAACTTGAACACCTACTGTTAAAAGAGGCGCAGTCACCATAAAAATAATTAATAAAACTAACATAACATCAACGAACGGTGTTACGTTAATTTCACTCATAGGTTCATTTTTTGAGCGATTAAATTTAAAAGCCATTTTTTATATAATTGATAAAAATCTTTTTGAAAAGTTATCTATTTTCGAAATATATCTTTTGGAGTCACTGTTAAATTTATTATAAGCCACAACTGCTGGAATCGCGGCCAATAAGCCGAGAGCGGTTGCAAATAAAGCTTCTGCAATACCAGGGGCTACTATTGCTAAACTTGTATTTCTAGAAATTGCAATTGATTGAAAAGAATTCATGATTCCCCAGACTGTTCCGAATAATCCTATAAATGGCGCGGTAGATCCTACTGTTGCAAGAAAAGTAAAATTTTTTTCTATTTTTTTAATTTCATCATCTGTGGCAATTTCTAAAATACGTTCAACCCTTGCTGCTTGAACTGCAGATGATTGCCTTTTAGTTTTAATAACCTCATTCATTGCTGTTTTAAAAATTCTTGTTGCTGGATCTTTTGAATTAGTTGGAAGGTTATTATTAAAACCTTCTGCAGACTTTGCTTTCCAAAATTTTTTTTCAAAATCTTCTGTTGAAGCATTAATAGTTTTAAATAATTTAAATTTATCAAATATTAACGCCCATGAAAAAATAGAACTAGCAATTAAAAGAATGATAACAAATTTAACAACAAAATCAGCTCGTATAAAAAGTTTCCATAAAGAAAAGTCTGAGCTTCCACCTAAACCAACAACTTGAGCTGCTATTTCTTGTTCCATTGAAGTTAAATACTTTTAGAATGTGTCATGAATTTGGCGCTTTTAAAGTTAAATATATGATTAACTTATTTAATTACCTTCATTTAATCTGGTCTCGCTATAGAATCTAGCTATTAAAATAGCATCTGATTTGTTTACATCTTTCTTTCTAGCTAGTTCATCTGATAATGAAGGATACATCTCTATTGCTTTAGTTCTGCTAGAGTCTTTTGATGAATTTATCAATTCAAAATGTTTTTTCCATTTCGATGGTCTTACAAAAAAGATTGGTAAACCTAAAGCCGCGCATACTCCTTTTATTGCTCCAAAAGTTTGGCCAAAATTAAACATACTAGTAACCCCTTGTCCTGGCATTGCGTTTACCTGCTCAACAACCACGGACACTTCTTCATTTTCAGAGATATTGTCTCTGAGTAATTTAACCAATTGTGCACTGTTAAGTTGTCTTTTATTTTTTTTTCCCTCAGACATCACTGGTATTTCAAAAATACTAAGCACTTTATTGTTTTCTAAAATAGCTATTGCTCCACTTAATCCTGGGTCAATTCCTATAATTTTCATAATTTAATTTCCCAGATTAGCATTTGTATAAATATTTTGAACATCATCTAATTCTTCCAAAGACTCCAATATTTGAAAAACTTTTTTCACTTTGTTCTTTGTTTAAACTTAAATAACTAATAGGTCTCCATTCTATGCCAGAGTGCAGGAAGTTGTCTAATTTCTTTTCAAATTCACTTTTAACTTTATAAAAATCCTCTTTTTCAGATATTACTTCGTGATAATTATCTAAATTAAGACAATCTTTAGCTCCAGAATTCGTAGCCATTTCAAACATTTCTTCTTCGCTGCATTTTTTCTTATCTATGTGCAGAACTCCACAATTATAAAACAAATGAGTAGTTGATCCAGACTCTCCAAGTCTACCTTCGTTTTTTTGCAAAATTGTCCTTATGCTTGCAGCAGATCTGTTTTTATTATCTGTTAGTGTTTCAATTATAAAAGCAGTATTGAATGGTCCAAAACCTTCGTATCTTAAATTTTCATAGTTTTTATCACCGCTCATTTCTGATTTGCTTATTGCTCGGAAAATATTATCTTTAGGCATATTTGCCTGCTTGGCTGCTTGAATGGCTGTTCTTAGCCTTGGATTCATATCGGGATCTTTGTCTCCTAATTTTGCAGAAACAGTAATTTCTCTAGAAAGCTTTGAAAAAATTTTTGATCTTTCTTTATCGGCACGACCTTTTTTGTGTTTGATTCCAGCCCAATGTGAATGACCCGCCATATTTATTTAATTAAATTTCCACCTTCAATTAACCTAGTTATCTTTTTTGCTAAACCCGTCTCATGATCTGCTTCAATAATTATTCCGGATAATGTAGCCTCTCCTTCAGCAGGAAAGTGTTTAATTGTGTCTTTAGATTTCAAAAATTTTTTTACTGAATTTTCTTTATTCATTCCAATCACAGAATTGTAATCTCCGCACATACCAATATCAGTTTGGTACGCAGTTCCTTTTTCTAAAATTCTTGTATCTGCAGTGGGGACATGGGTGTGAGTCCCAACTACTCCAGTCGATGATCCGTCAAAAAAATGTCCGATTGCCATTTTTTCACTTGTAATTTCTCCATGAAAATCAACCAAAATAAAATCAACATTGTTTTTTTAATACGATCTTATTTTTAATTTTTTTTGCTGCTTCAAAAACATCTTCTGTTTTTTTCATAAAAACATTTCCCATTAAATTTATGACTCCAACTTTAAATCTATTATCTTTTGTTTGGTAAATTCCATAACCATTTCCAGGCGAACCTTCCACAAAATTTGCCGGTCTAAGAAGTCTGCTTTCTTTATTTATATAATCGGCTGTTTCTTGTTTATCCCAAATATGATTTCCAGAAGTAATGACGTCTATTCCCAATGAAAAAAATTCCTCCGCTATTGACCTTGTAATTCCTCTTCCATCATCCGCTGCATTTTCTCCATTTATAATGGTAAAATCTATTTCATTATAGTTAATAATTTTAGACAGATTTTTTTTAATTGCTTTTCTTCCAGAGGGTCCCACTACATCTCCCAATATAAGTATTTTCATTAAACAATGCCTTTCTCTGTCAATATATAATCTAATTTTACATCATTATTGGACACTGGAAGCTTATGATGTTTTTGAAATGAAAAAGCAATGCCAATAGTCAAAATATTATTATATGTTTTTAAATATTTGTTAAGATACCGATCATAAAATCCCCCTCCATACCCTAATCTATTATTCTTATTATCATATGCTAATAATGGGATTAGCATTACATTTGGAACGATATTTTTAAATGATTTAAAGGGCTCAAGCATTCCAAATTTATTGATTTGTAGTACATCATTCTTTTCCCACTTATAAAAATGCATTGAGTTTTTGCCAGTTATTACTGGTAAAAATATTTTTATTTTATCCATAGAATTTGAATCAAACAATTTAAGAATGTTTACTTCGAAAGAAGCTGGATAATAACTAGATAAATTAACATCTTTTTTCTTATATTTTTTTTTTATTAGTTTGATTAATGGATTAAAAAAACTAGTGCTTATATCAAAATATTTTTTCTTTCTCATAAAAAAATATTTTTTTCTTAATCGATCTTTGTTCTGCATTTACTGAATTTTAGAAACTGATTCAGTGTTTGAAAGTATTTTTTCTAGAGATTCTGTTGTTTTGTCTAACATTGACTCGTACAGGTTATTGTTTTCTTCAACGGTTTTTTGAAACTTATCTAATTCATCATTTAATTTACTGATTTCTTTATCTTTTCCCTCTTTATATTTAATGGCTAATTTTTTTAATTCTTGAAATTTATCTGCTAAATTATCTAATTTTTTCTTTTGTTGATTAACCCTCTGTTTTAAATCAAAGTATTCATCAATTAACTGTATTGTGGTAATCAATAAAAGTTTATTTTCTCCAATATTTCCTAATTTGTCTTTTAGTTCGCTATATTTCTTGTCTAGAAACTTAGTTAAACTTTTTAATGACTCTTCTTGCCCGTCATCACAAGACAAAAGATAATCTTTATTATTAAACTTAATATTTACGTTTGCCATTCTTCAATTTCACTCACTAAATTTTCTGTTTCTTGACTTAGTTCTTCAATGTCTTGGTTAAATTTATCTTCCATACTTGATTTTTTATTAATTTCTTCCTGAAGATTAACTATCTTTTCCTTTAAATATTTGTGCTCTCTCATTAATTCTAGGTTTTTTTTTTCAATCTCTGATTTTTGTCTAAGTAATTCGTTTTTTTCAGTTTTTATTTTCTGTGTTTTATATGAAGAATGTGAATAAGTTGATGTCAAAGCATTCAATTTATCTATTAACTCATTTAAATTTTTTTCTTTTTTTTCAAAAATACTCATATGTTTCTTTTATATCATATTATTGATATACTTAGTTTAAGTCTATATAGGTAATTTAACTGTGAACTTAAAATTTAATCAATTATCAAACGCAATAAGATTTTTATCAATTGATGCTGTGCAAAAAGCAAATTCTGGTCACCCTGGGATGCCTATGGGGATGGCGGATGTTGCTACAGTATTATTTAAATACCACCTGAGGTTTAATCCTAAAAATCCCAATTGGATTAACAGAGATAGATTTATTTTATCCGCGGGTCATGGTTCAATGCTTTTATATTCTTTGCTTTATTTAACTGGCTACAAAAGTATTTCGATTGATGACATAAAAAATTTTAGACAACTAAATTCTATTTGTGCAGGTCATCCTGAATATGAAAGAGGCACAGGTATTGAGACTACTACTGGTCCTTTGGGACAAGGTCTTGGTAATGCAGTTGGAATGGCAATTGCTGAAGAAATTTTGAGAAAAAAATTTGGACCGACTTTAATCAATAATAAAACATATGTGATCGCAAGTGACGGAGATTTAATGGAGGGAATTAGTCACGAAGCAATGAGTTTAGCGGGCCATCTGAAACTTAAAAACTTAGTAGTTTTTTTCGATAATAATAAAATCTCTATTGATGGTTCTACTTCACTAAGTGTATCTGATAATTATAAAAAAAGATTTGAAAGTTATGGATGGAACTTTTTAGAAATTAATGGTCATAATGAAAAACAAATTTCTAAAGCTATAACTAAAGCGTCTAAAGCTAACAAGCCTACTGTAATTTCATGCAAGACTATAATTGGTTTTGGATCTCCAAATAAATCTGGAAAAGCTTCTTCACATGGTTCTCCGCTAGGTGATGAAGAAATTGCCTTAGTAAGAAAAAAACTTAAATGGAATAATGACCCTTTTGAAATTCCTGAGGATATTTTATACGCTTGGAGGGAAATTGGTAAAAAAGGAATTGAATTAGAAGCAAAATGGCTAGAAACATTAGACAAAAAAAACTCTAATATTAAATCAACATTAAAAGATACTTATATAGAGTCAGACTTAAAAAACCTTGAAGATTTAATTAAAAAAGAAAAAACAAAATACTTTGAATCAAAACCAAGCATGGCAACAAGACAGTGTTCATCAGCTGCTATAGAAAGTATTTCTAGTATTTTGCCTCAGTTAATTGGTGGTTCAGCAGATCTTAGTGGGTCAAACAACACTAAAACAAATAATTCTAAAGTAATTAGTTCAAAAAATTTTGATGGAAATTATATTCATTACGGTGTTAGAGAGCATGGGATGGCTGCTGTTATGAATGGATTAGCATTATACA
This sequence comes from Pelagibacterales bacterium SAG-MED05, assembly GCA_014654415.1. GTDB lineage: Bacteria > Pseudomonadota > Alphaproteobacteria > Pelagibacterales > Pelagibacteraceae > Pelagilacustribacter. The sequence continues at coordinate 33,752 of JACWDC010000007.1, forward strand.
GTGGACTAATTCCTTATGGCGGAACCTTTTTAATTTTTTCTGATTATTGTAAACCATCAATAAGGCTTGCAGCTTTAATGGGTTTAAAAGTAATCTATATTTTTTCTCATGACTCCATTGGGCTTGGTGAAGATGGTCCAACACATCAACCTATAGAACAATTAAATGGTTTAAGAGCAATTCCTAATCTTAATGTTTTTTCGTCCTGCTGATATAAATGAAACTCTAGAATGTTGGGAGATTGCTTTAAAAAATAAAAATACACCCAGCGCGATTGCTTTATCAAGACAAAAATTACCTTACATCAATCCTAAATTTTCCGAAAATAATAAGTGCGAAAATGGAGCTTATGTGGTCAAGATGACTTCCCATAAAAGCAAGGTCACATTAGTTGCCTCTGGATCAGAAGTTGAATTGGCTTTAGATGTGCACGATGAATTAAAAAAAAATGATATTGAGTCGAAAGTAATTTCGATGCCATGCCAAGAACTTTTTGATAAACAATCTGATGATTTTAAAAAAGATATTCTAGAAGAAGAATCTTTAATTGTTACAATTGAGGCTGGCAATGTTTCTTCATGGGAAAAATATTTAGGAGTTAAAGGTATATCTTTAGGTATTAATAGATTTGGTGAAAGCGCTCCTTATAAAAAAGTATACGAACATCTTAATTTGTCTGTAGAGAAAATAGTAATCACCATTCAAGAAAATCTTAGAAAATAGCCCAAATTTAAATGAGTAAAATTAAATATTTTTCTGAAAATCTAGATGTTCAGAGTAAAACAATTATTCTTAGACTTGATTTAAACGTTCCATTAAATGAAAAAAAAATTAAAGACAAAAGCAGAATTGTGACATGCTTACCTTTTTTAAAAGACTTAATAAAAAAAAAAGCAAAGATAATTATTATAAGCCATTTAGGAAGGCCAAAAGGTGTAAAGAACAATGATTTGTCTTTAACACCAATATATAAGTTTTTAAAAGAACAGCTAGAAACAAAAGTATATTTTTTTATGGGAGATATTAATGAGGAGATGAAAAGTAAATTTTCATACTTAAAAGAAGGTGAGGTTATTTTATTAGAAAATATTAGATTCTTTAAAGAAGAGAGTGAAAATGATGATAATTTTGCAAAAAAACTTGCTTCACTTGGTGATATTTATATTAATGATGCTTTTTCTTGTTCACACAGAGAACAGGCTTCTATTCACAAAATCACGAAATACATAAAAGAGTCCTATGCAGGTCCGCTTTTAAAAAAAGAAGTGGCGGCAATAAATGCAATTATTAAAAATAAAAAGGAGCCGGTTACCTGTATTATAGGAGGGTCAAAAATTTCAACAAAAATCAATGTAATTACTAATTTAATAAAAAATGTAAACAATATTGTTATTGTTGGTGCAATGGCTAATAATTTTTTAAACTTCAAAGGTTTTCAAGTTGGAAAATCAATAGTAGAAAAAAATTCGAGAAAAATAATTGACAACATATACACAGAAGCTAAAAAACTTAATTGTAATATTGTTGTTCCCGAAGATTGCAATGTCTCAACTAATTTTGAGGGTTCTGGAAAAACAAAAAAACAGGACTCTGTTGAAAAAAATGAAATAATCTTAGATATTGGCCCAAAAACAATTAAAAATATTGAAAGCATAATAGATCAATCTAGTACGGTTTTGTGGAATGGCCCTGCAGGATATTTTGAAAATAAGAACTTTTCAACTGGTACATTAGCAATAGCAAGAAAGATTTCTGAAAATACAGCCAAAAAATCTTTGATATCAATAATTGGTGGCGGAGATACTATTTCTGGAATTAATAAAAGTAATGATAAATTTGCTTTTACACACTTATCAACAGCAGGTGGAGCATTTTTAGAATTTCTTGAAGGAAAAGACTTGCCCGGTCTCAACGTTTTAAAATAAACATAAACTATGACATTAGAAGAAATTGCAAAAAAAATGTGCGCTAAAGGTAAAGGAATATTAGCGGCAGATGAAAGCACCGGTACAATTGCAAAAAGATTTAAAAGTATAAACGTAGAAAATACTGAAAAAAATAGATTAATTTTTAGACAAACTCTTTTTAGTTCTGAAGCTATGAAAAATTATATTGGTGGAGTTATTCTTTTTGACGAAACTATAAAACAAAAAACTACTTTTGGACCAAGTGTTCCAGAACTAATTTCAAAGAATGATGCTATTCCAGGAATTAAAGTTGATAAAGGTGCTAAACCTCTCGCTGGATCATCAGATGAAACTGTGACTGAAGGTTTGGATGGTCTAAGAGAAAGATTAAAAGAATACTATGAGCTGGGTGCAAGATTTACAAAATGGAGAGCAGTTTATAAAATTGGTAACAAATTTCCTTCATCACAATCAATAAGATCAAACGCCCATGCTCTTGCTAGATATGCAGCGCTTGTACAAGAAGCAGAAATGGTTCCAATAGTAGAACCTGAGGTATTAATGGATGGATCTCATGATATCAATAAATGTTATCAGGTAACAACTGATGTATTAAACGAATGTTATAATGAACTTGCAATTCACAAAGTAAATTTAAAAGGAACAGTTTTAAAACCAAATATGATTATTCCAGGATCTGACTCTACAACAAGATCAAGTGCTGAAGAAATTGCAAAAAAAACACTAGATTGTCTTAAAAAAAATGTTCCAAGCGAAGTGACTGGTATTGCTTTTTTATCTGGAGGACAGTCAGAAATTGAAGCTAGCAAAAACCTAAATGCAATTAATAAAATTAATGATACAAATTTTTTAATTACCTTTTCATATGGAAGAGGTTTGCAAGCAAGTGCTTTAAAAGCATTTGGTGAAGATCAAAGTAATCAGAATAATATTCAAAAAGCTTTTGATCATAGAGCAAAAATGAATGGACTTTCTTCAAAAGGAGAATGGTCTGAAAATTTAGAAAAAGAAGTTGCAGCCTAAATAGCTTGAAAAAGTTAGTATATTTAATCTCTCCAACTAAAATTCATAATAATTTTTATGATGATTTGAAAAAAGTACTCTCTAGAAAAAATGTAAAATTTTTTCAATTAAGATTAAAAAAAGTAAAAAAAAATAAAATTATTACAATCGCTAAAGAAATAAAAAAAATTACAAAGAAATATAAAGTTAAGCTTATAATTAACGATCATCCTAATATTTCAAAAATTACTAATGCTGACGGATGTCATCTAGGTCAAAAGGATGGTTCAGTGAAAAATGCAAAAAAATATCTTAAAAAAAAGATGATTGGCGTAACATGTCATAATTCTAAATCATTAGCTAAGATTGCAGTTCAAAATAAAGCTGATTATTTAGCCTTTGGATCCTTTAGTAAATCAAAGCTAAAACCTAATGCTAAAAAAGCTGATCTAAAAATTTTAAAATGGGCAAAAAGAAATATAAAAAAACCAATTGTTGCAATAGGTGGAATTAACAATTCAAACTACAAAAAATTTATTAGATCTGGAGCTAAATATATTGCAATATCAAGTTATATTTGGGATAACCCAAAATTAAAACCAGAAATTGCAATTAGAAAATTTAAATGAAAATTACTGCTATAGAGATAAAACCTGGAATGATTATTGAACATAAGAATGATTACTGGAATGTTTTAAAAACACAACATGTCAAGCCTGGAAAAGGTGGAGCATTCAACCAAGTAGAATTAAAAAGTGTCATTAAAGGTACAAAATTAAATGAGAGGTTCAGATCGAGCGAGACAGTTGAAAAAGCAGAAGTGGATGAAAAAAAATTTAATTTTTTATATATAGACGGAGAAAACTGCCATTTTATGGATAATCAAAATTTTGAACAAGTCGAAATACCTAAGTCTATTACTGGAGAGAAATATAAATTACTTAAAGAAAACTTAGAAGTTACAATTTGTTTTATGGAGGAAAAGCCTATTTCAATAGAACTTCCTAATAACATAGAGTGTACTATTGAAAGCACAGATGCTGCTATAAAGAATCAAACTGCTTCTTCTTCTTACAAACCAGCATTATTAGATTGTGGAATAAAGATAGATGTCCCTCCATTTATTGAAAGTGGTGAAAAAATTATAGTAGATACTCGTACTTTGGAATATGTAAAGAGAGTTAATTAATGAGATTAAATTCTCCTAAAATAAATATTATTACCAAAGCATGTATGAAAGCTTCGAGATCTTTAATAAGAGATTTTGGTGAAATAGAAAATTTACAAGTTTCATCTAAAGGCCCTGGTGATTTTGTAACTTCAGCTGACAAAAGAACTGAAAAAATAATTATTGAAGAATTACAAAAGGCTCATCCAGATTATGGAATTATTACTGAAGAATCTGGAATTATTAATAAAGCAAACACAAACAATAGATGGATTATTGATCCTATAGATGGAACAACGAATTTTTTAAATGGGATACCTCAATTTGCCATTTCTATAGGATATGAAGAAGAAAATGAAATTAAATGTGGTGTCATTTTTGATCCTATTAAAAATGAAATGTTTTTTGCTGAAAAAGGAAATGGTGCATATTTAAATAATTCAAGAATTAGAGTCTCAAACAAAAAAAAATTAAAAGATGCTCTACTAGTTACTGGTGGTCCTAGGCAATCAAGTAAAATTAAAGAAGAAATTTTTTCTGAATTTATTAAAGTGTCGAATAGTATTCTTTCTCCTGTAAGAAAATTTGGGAGCGCAGCTTTAGATGTTGCTTATGTGGCTTGTGGTAGATTTGATGGTTATTGGCAAAGGGAATTAAGTTATTGGGATATAGCTGCAGGTATAATTATTTTAAAAGAGGCTGGTGGATTTATTGATTTTTTTGAACCAGATAATGAAGCTCCATTAAAAAAGAACGTTTTGGCTTCAAATGCAAATATTCATGATGAATTAAGTGATTTAATTATTAAAAAAAATATTGAGTAAAAACCTTTAATAATATAAAACTCGCAGCATGAAAAAAAATATACACCCTAATTATCATAAAATAAAAGTCGTTATGACGGATGGCAGCGAATTTGAAACCAGATCTACCTGGGGAAAAGAGAACGATATTTTAAAATTAGATATTGATCCCAAATCTCATTATGCGTGGACTGGTGGTGCACAAAAGATTTTAGATAAAGGTAGAGTAAGCAAATATAATAAAAAATTTAGTAACCTTAGAAAAAAAAAATAAAATATGTCTGAAGCCCCATTTATGCCAAAAGCTACCGCTGTTTGGTTGGTAGAAAACACAACGCTAACATTTAAACAAATTGCTGAATTTTGTAATTTACATGAACTCGAAATTAAAGGAATTGCTGATGGAGACGTCGCAAAAAGTATTAAAGCTTACAATCCAATTTTAGCAGGTCAACTATCGAGAGAAGAGGTAGAAACTTGTTCGAAAGACCCTCAAAAAAAATTGAGCTTATTAAAAAAGATTGATGAAGTGGAGATTAAAGAAAGAAAAAAACCTAAATACACTCCTCTATCTAAGAGACAAGACAGGCCTGACGCTATTTTATGGTTGTGTAAAAATGCCTCTGAATTAACAGATGGACAAATTTCAAAACTGGTTGGCAGCACAAAAGGCACGGTGTCATTAATAAGAAAAAGGAGTTACTGGAATTTTTCAAATCTTAAACCGAGAGATCCAGTTATTTTAGCGCTCTGCACTCAAGAAATCTTTGAAAAAAGTCTTTCAAAAGCTAAAAGGAGAATTGAAAGAGAAAAAAAAGCTAAAATTAGAGAAGAAAAAAAAGCTCAAGCAGCTTCAGTATAGACAATTAATCAATCTAGTGATAACTAACGTGGGATTAACAGGGGGTTTTTTATTAAAATAGACGTAAAAGATAATAATGTTGAACAAGCCATAAGAGTATTGAAAAGAAAACTTCAGAAAGAAGGTTTTTTTAAAGTTATGAAAATGAAAAGTACATACGAAAAGCCTTCGGAGAGAAAAAAAAGAGTTCAAACTGAAAATATAAAAAGAATAAAAAAACTCCAAAAATTAAAAAATAGGTACTAATTTATAAAATAATGAGAGGATCAATAATGCCGTCTGGTAAAGTTAAATGGTTTAATTCAAAGAAAGGCTATGGATTTATTACTGATGATGAAACAAATAAAGACATATTCTTACATGTTTCAGCTTTAGAAGAATCTAAATTAAGAGTATTAAAAGAAGAACAAAAAATAAAATTCGATATAAAAGAAGAAAAAAGTAAGCTCCAAGCAATTAACATTAAAAAGATTTAATTCAACGCGGGGTGGAGCAGTCTGGTAGCTCGTCAGGCTCATAACCTGAAGGTCGTAGGTTCAAATCCTACCCCCGCAACCAATCATGCTAAATTTTTTTTATTTTAAGATAAAAGATCTTTGTTAGGGCTGTATATCATCATTATTTCTAGATTTAAGTTGTTTTAAAATATCTTTTTTTTTTTCGTTAGTATAACTACTCCAATTTGCTATTTCTTCGATAGTACGCCCACAACCCACACAAAATCCACTTTCTGAGTCCATCTGACAGATGTCAACACAAGGGGAATCGGTCATTAGTAAATTCGTCTTATTCCAAAAATAAAAAGTTTAATTGCCATTAATTTTGGAAATATTAAATTTTACTCTATCAAAACTGTATATCGTCTCTATTAATGATGAAAAAATTAAAGTTGATATGATGGTATAACCAAAAAAAGGTATTGCTAACGTGTAGCAACTAATTAAGCCTGATAGATTATATTCATACATTCCAGAAGTCCAAACGCCAAAATTTGTTATTATAAAAAATATTAAAGCTCCAAATAATGCTCCAGATATTCTTGATAAAAAACTGCTTCTAAAATACATCGAGGCAACACCTATCAACAGCACACTACCCCAAGTCCAATGCGTGCCACTATGATACCCAATAATAAAATCTGTAACTGCAAAACTTATCAATAAAGCTGGTAAAAATCGTAAACCTAAAAATACAGGTACATAAAAACTTAACGCGATAAGGCTGGTAAAATTAGGTGGATGAGGAATAAATCTACTGGCTGCAAGTGACAAAAATATTCCAATTGATATAACTAGGTTTTTTCTCATAAGTTATAATTACAAACTATCAATATTTCGATCTTAGAGATAGCTCAAAATTTCTTCCCTCTTGATTATAGCCATAGGGTTTTTGATAATACTCATCTGTAAGATTTGTACTACTTAATGCCCATTCCATGCCAAATAACTCTTTAGTCAATGACAGATTTATTATGTCTGTACTATCTACTTTTTTTTCTTACAGATCCTACCCAATCTTCTGCTTTGCCGACATGCCTATAGTTAACATTCATACCAAATAAACCAGTATAACTTGAATTTAATTTTGCGTTATAATTAACACCATATTGTTTTTCTGGTCTTCTAAGTTGAGGTCTTCCATTTCCTTCCGAACTCTTAGAAAGAGTATTAGTTAAACTAACTCTTTGATTATCATTCTTAAAAGTAAAGCTACTCTCTAATCCTTCCTGTTCTATATCAAGTGTTTCGTTATAACCTCCGCTACTATTACTTCGATTTAAAACATCAGACACTGACCCTCTATAAGCTGTTGTTCCAAAAGAAATACTATCAGACAAATTATATTCAGCAGCAAGCTCTCTAGTTAAACTAGTCTCTGGTTTTGTAGTTAACATAGCTTTAAAGGCTCCATTATAAAAAGAAGATCCAGGGTTTCCACCGTGTAGAACATATAAATCTGGGTGTCTCACACCAGTTGACTCGGATAAACTTAACGTAAGCTTATCAATTAGTTTTGTAGCGTTTAATCTATAAGTAATATTCTCTCCACTATATTTATGAGAATCACCTCTAGTGTGTAAAGAGAGAGTGGTTGTTTCATCAATTTTGTATCCAGCATTCGAAAAAATTCCTAAGTTATCAGAATGTCCTTTAGCTGAATTACCGTAAGTACCATAAACCTGAAAATCTCCTTTATCATATTTATAGTCACTACCAAAACCATAAGACAGGTTGTCTGAAAAGTTAATTTTTCTTTCAGCTTTTAAACTATAAGTTTGAGAATAATATTTATTTTTTTCTGCTTCATCATAAACTCGATCATACACATGAACATGTGAAGTAAAAGTATCAAGTTTTTTTTCTGTTTTATTTTCCAAACTTGATTGAAGCGCATACATAATATTTGTACCTGAAGCATATTCATCTGAGGATTTATCATATCCGGTTTCTGTTTTTCTTACGTATCCAGTTCCTTTAAATTTTAAATTATCAGATAAGAATTTCTGAGTATTATAATTTAGTGATAAATTTTTTGTTCCATCAAGGTCTGGCTTGCTATTACCAGCAGAGATTTCTTCGGCTTGAGAAGACCCACCTTTAATATTATGGTGCCAACCATTATCGGTTATATAAGTATAATTTCCACTAATTGAATTATTTCGTCTATCAGAAGCATTGATAGATGCGCTATTTTCATAATCAATAGCAGTAACAAAATTGATTGCACCACCGATAGCAGCAGGTCCAAAGATTGCACCACTTGCGCCTTTATAAATTTCTATTTGTTGTAATCCTTGTAAGAAATCATAGCCAAAATCAAACATTGCTTTTGGAGAGCCTTGATCATTGATAGGTGTTCCGTTTAATAAAACCAATGTATGATTTGAATTTGTTCCTCTCATAAATATTGAAGTTTTTTGTCCGGTAGGTCCATCACTGTACACATCTATACCAGCTACATATTCTAAAACACTTCTTACATCTTGATATCCAGAGTCAATCATCATTTTTTTTGTTATAACTGTTTTACCAAGTGAACTTTCAGTTATTTCGGAGGTATTAGGAGCGGAAAAAATAGTCAGACAAGGGGTGCCGCTTATATTTCTCCACTTACAGTTTTCCAATTCTTTACTTTCTAAAGGTAAATAAATTAATATTGATAGAATTATAGTAAATAATTTTTTCATTTCAGCCTATGTATTTATGAAGTTTTTAAAGCTTCATGTTAATAATATGCCGATGCTAATTTTACATTGTAGAATTTAGACTTTTTTCCTGGCCTTCATTCAACAGCGGTCTATACTGGGTGGCGTTCGGGCTTAAACATAAGTTTTTACCGTTGCAGGAACAGTCAATGAATTACACATTGTTTCCCACCATGCATTCAGTATTAACACCCTGATAGTTAAATTTTGTTTTTTTGTCAATAGAAGCATAGATATAGCCAATTAAAATGAAAAAAATCATTATGTTTTATTGAATTCTTCTAAGATATTTGTATAATTTACCTAATGTCTGAAAATACATCCAAAATTTACCCTGAGAATGTATACAACGATAAAGCTCGGGACACTGAACAATATGATGTTGTGTTATTACAGCTGCCTCTATGGGGACCCTATCACCCTCCACTAGCTCACGGTCTTTTAAAATCATATTTAAACCACAATGGAATATCTTGCAAAACTATAGATATAAATGCCCATGTATATACCACGAGAGGAAAAAAATATTTTGACTTTTGGCATGTAAAATACAGTCAGACAGATAAACTTTTTATTAGAGAACCTATGGTCGAAATGTATAAAGATTTTAGAACGCTAATGCTTTATTACATGAATGAAATAAAAAGAGCTAACCCAATTGTTGTAGGCTGTTCTGTATTTGACTCCTCTAGAATTCTTACAGAAGTTTTTTTAGATGATCTAAGAAGACATATTCCTGGAATTAAACATGTTCTAGGAGGACCTGGTGTTGCGCACTTTATGAAAAATACAGATAGTTTATTAACTCTTGACCACATTGATGCAGTTTGCCAGGACGAAGGGGAAAATGCTATTGTTGATTATGTGAAGGCTGTAAAAAGTAACAGTGGAGAACCCGTAGCAGGAATAGTTTATAAAAAAGATGGAAAAATTATAACGGGTCCACCTTCAGCATATAAAGGGAAGCTTGATACTCTTCCATATCCAGATTTCGAAGGCGCAAACTTACAACATTATATAAGAAGAACTTTGCCACTTTATTCTTCAAGAGGCTGCGTAAATAAATGCAATTACTGCAGCGCTATTGGCTTTATGACTAACAAAAGATATCCGTTTAGATTTAGGTCCGGAAAACGAATGTTCGATGAAGTTGTTTATTTTAAAAAAATATATCCGCAAGTTGAAGAAATTCGAATGGCTAATAACATCGACAATGGAAAAATGTCTGCCCTAGATGAGTTTTGTGATTTAATGATTGAGTCTGGCTTAAATGATGAGCTCACATGGACAATGGAAAGTAGTGTTGTACGTAAGGAAATGAGAAAACCTGTTTATGAAAAAATGAGAAAGGCTGGCTGTACTTTTCTCACATATGGAGTGGAGACACCCGCAGAACACTTGTTAGAAAAGGTAGGAAAAACTCTAGCTCTTCAAAAAGGCGTAGATCTTCCCGCAATATTAAGAGAAGGTAAAGAAGCAGGAATAGATTTAACAATAAACATAATGATTGGTTTGCCGGGAGAAACTGAAGAAGATTTTCAACACTTGTGTAGATTTTTGGAAGAAAATAAAAATGCTTTAATTATGGTTAATCCGGCAATACAGTTTTGTGAATATTATCCTGGATCCTCAGGAAATGCTAATCCAGAAAAAATTGGAATTGATATGTCAAAAGGAACTTTGATGTGGGAAACAAAAGATGGAACGAATACCTATCTTGTGAGAATGGATCGTTTTGAAAGATTTGCAAATTTACTTAAAAAATTAAAAATTGATAACTTTTTCCAAATTGAAGAAATATTTGACAAACATCAGAGGCTATTCGAATATTATTACGTTTCTAAAGATGCTAAAAATGCTGCCATTGAATATAACCAAATTCCTAAGGAAGATCTTACAGAAGAGACTACGGCTAAATTTTTAGAAATTACTACTGGTGATCGAACCGCTTTGGATAAATATATACAAAAACAAAAAAATCTCCAAGTAGCTAAGCTAGAAGATTATGTAACTTTTAGAGGGAGTATAGATGACGATTTTGTTAATGAGTCTTTATCAAATTTTATCAACGATTATGTGAAAATTAAACCTTATGATAGAGAGTATCCTATACACGAATGGAAACACAAAATTCGAAAAGTTCTTTTGGTTACTTCTGGTTATAATAAAATTGAATATCTGATAAATGATATCCTTTTATCCTTAAACAAAATTGATAAAGCGGTAGTTACTGCTTATAATTTAAAGACAAGTACCACTAACAAATTTGAATTAATTAAAGAGTCTTTTGATGAACTAAGTTCATACATAGAAAAAACTAATAAAGGAATGGAAAATATTTTTTCTGTATTCTCCAGAAAAGTTAACAAAACTAATTATTACTATAAGAAAGTTAACAAAATGATGAATTTGTTTGTAGAAGGAGTTGATGCTATTAATGGTAATCAGCAAGGCTCTTCTATGAATGGATCAAATAATAAAAAATTAAATTCTATATTAAAAGAATTATATAATTTGGCTAACTCGATTGATGAAAATGAAAATAGAGTTTTTTCAAAATTAATGTGGGAAACTCATTTTTTTGCTTTCTATAATAGAGTTGTAGGATACAGGAATACTGAAAGAGGAATTATTATGCTTCATACTGTAATTGATTTTCTTTTGAAAAAAATGATAGTATTAAGAGATAAGAAGGCTGCTTTAGATATTCCTAAAAGTAAAAAAACCAATGATTTTTTTAAGCCTACAGAAGACTCGAATCCTGTCTACGCAGGTAAGATTTAAGTTTTAAATCTTGATTTTTTACTATCTCCAAGAAAAACCTTAACCATAGCAACCAAGATAATGACAAATACAATCAGAAATATAACAATCATTGCACACGTTGATCACGGTAAAACAACTTTGATTGATAATTTAATGAAACAAAGCGGCTTATTCAGAGATAACGAAGTTGTTGAGGAAAGGCTTATGGACTCAGGTGAGCTTGAAAAGGAAAGAGGTATTACAATTTTAGCAAAGCCGACCTCAATAAATTGGAAAAACTCTAGGATAAATATAATTGATACTCCAGGTCACAGAGATTTTGCAGCAGAGGTGGAGAGAGTTTTACATATGGCAGATGGAGCTTTGTTATTAATAGACTCTGCCGAGGGCGTGATGCCGCAAACAAAATTTGTTTTAGCTAAGGCACTCAAACAAGGTTTAAAACCTATAGTAATTATAAACAAACTAGATAAATCAGACCAAAGAGCTAGTGAGGTTTTAGATGAAACATTTGATTTATTTGTTAACTTGGATGCCAACGAAGAGCAATTAGATTTTCCCGTATTGTATGCTAGTGGTAGATCTGGGTGGGCCAGCAAAGAATTGGATGGGGCTAGAGAAAATCTCCATCCTTTATTAGATTTAATTATTGAAAAAGTAAATCCAGCTCCGTTAGATAAAGAAAAACCTTTTGCGATGTTGTCCACATTACTTTATGCCGACAGCTTTTTAGGTAGAAGTTTAATTGGTAAAATTGCGCAAGGTACAGCTAGAGCAAATCAACAAATTAAAGCAATTAATCTTAAAGGTAAGAAAATTGACGAAGGAAGATTAACAAAAATTTTTAGATATGAAGGAACTAAAAAAGTTCCAATAGAAAAAGGTGAGGCTGGAGATATTGTGATTATAGCTGGTTTAGAGAAAGCAAATGTTGCCGATACTATTTGCGATTTAGAGATAAACGACCCTATAGACGCAACACCAATTGATCCTCCTACAATGTCTATAACAATTACAGTTAATAGTTCGCCGCTTGCAGGAACAGAAGGTAAAAAATTAACTAGTACACAAATAAGAGAAAGATTAATTTTAGAAGCAGAAAATAATGTTGGAATATCATTCGATGAAAATAAAAATAAAGATGCTTTTATAATAAGTGGACGTGGAGAATTGATGTTAGAAATTTTACTTACTCAAATGAGAAGAGAAGGTTTTGAAATGACTGTTAGCCCGCCAAAAGTATTATTTCAAAAAGATAAAGAAGAAAATAAGCTTGAACCTTTAGAGGAAATTACAATGGATCTAGACGAGGAATTCTCTTCAAGAATAATTGACTCGATGAATAGAAGAAAAGGAAAATTAACTGAGCTAAAAGATACAGGTAAAAATAAAAAAAGACTAATCTTTCATGCTCCGACTAGAGGATTAATGGGTTATACGAGTAGGTTTTTAACTCTAACAAAAGGAACTGGTGTGATAAATAGAATTTTTCACTCTTATGGAAAATACACTGGAGATATGGAAGGAAGAAGAAATGGAGCTTTAATTTCTATGGAAAATGGAAAAGCTGTTGCATTCGCAATATTCAATCTTCAGGCAAGAGGAGAAATGTTTGTAACACATAATGATCCTGTTTATGAGGGCATGATTGTTGGTCTAGCCTCTAAAAGTGGAGATTTAGAGATAAATGTAATGAAAGGAAAAAAACTTACAAATATGAGAACACAAGGTACAGATGAAAATGTTGTCTTAACTCCAGTAAGAAAAATGGCAATAGCTGAACAACTAGGTATGCTTAATACAGACGAAGCACTTGAAATTACACCCAAGTCCTGCAGATTAAGAAAGTTAATTTTAGATCCTCATGAAAGAAAGAGGCAGTCCAGAGCTTCTTAAATTTTAAATTTAGACTTTTTACTATCAGCCAAAAAACCTTTAACTGTATCGAGAGTTAATGCTTTGTAGCTTTTACCAAAAGAACTTATTTGATTAATAACTTTTGGAGGCATAGTTATAATATTACATTTCAATTGTTTAGCTTGAATAAAATTATAGGCTTCTCTTGTGCTAGCCCAAAGAATTTCAATATTTTTATATTTTTTTGTTAAGGCAATACTTTTATTAAATATTGGAATCGGATCTTTGCCTTTATCTGCCATTCTACCTGCAAATATAGATATGATTGATTTTGTTTTAATATTTAAACACTTAAAAATTTTTGCCACCTGTTCAAAAGTATATATAGCTGTTATATTTAATTTTATACCTTTGCTGCTTAATTCTCTAATTACTGAACCCATAAAAAAACCTTTTGAATTAACAACTGGTATTTTGACATAAACATTCTTGCCCCATTTATTAATCTTGTATGCTTGCTTGAGCATTTCTTTAGGATTATCTGCAAAAACCTCAAATGAAATAGGTTTTCTTTTACAAGTTTTTAAAATCTTTAATGAATAATCTTTATAGTTTTTAGCTCCTGAAAGTCGCATTAAGCTTGGATTAGTTGTAAAACCATCGACTAAATTTTTGTTATTAAAAAATTTTATAATCTTATAGTCAGCGCTGTCACAAAATATTTTTGTTTTCATTAATCTAAATTTTTTACAATATCCTCTGTCATCTTTTTTGCATCAGCAAATAACATTAACGTATTGTCTCTGTAAAATAATTCATTGTCTATACCCGCATAACCTGGTGATAAGCTTCTTTTTACAAATAATACTGATTTACATTTTTCTACATCAAGAACAGGCATTCCAAATATAGGGCTTTTTGGATCAGTTTTAGCTATAGGATTCGTAACATCATTAGCTCCAATAACAAATGCTACATCTGAATTAGCAAAATCATTATTAATGTCTTCTAATTCAAAAACTTCATCGTAAGGAACGTTAGCTTCTGCCAATAATACATTCATATGACCGGGCATTCTTCCAGCCACGGGGTGGATTGCGTAGGTTACTTTAATGTCATTCTTTTTTAACTTATCAACCATTTCTCTTAAGGCATGTTGTGCTTGTGCTACAGCCATTCCATAACCTGGAACTATTATAACTGAGGATGCATTCTTCATCAAAAAAGCTGCATCTTCTGCATTTCCACTTTTAACGGGCTTTTTATCTTGTTTGTCTTTTATATCAGGGGAAGAGTTGTCTGCGCCAAATCCTCCAAGGATAACACTTATGAAAGATCTGTTCATAGCTTTACACATTATATAAGAAAGAATTGCACCTGAAGATCCTACGAGAGCTCCAGTAATTATTAAGGCGGTATTCTCTAAAGTAAAACCAATACCAGCCGCTGCCCATCCAGAATAAGAATTAAGCATTGAAATAACAACTGGCATATCTGCACCTCCAATTGGAATAATTAATAAAAATCCAACTAAAAAAGAAATGACAATTACAGTCCAGAAAAAGCTCTCAGACTGAGATCTGCACAAATAAAATATTAATACAAAAATTGTAATACCCAAAATCAGATTTAAATAATGTTGTCCAACAAATGTAATTGGTGAGCCAGACATAATTCCTTTTAGTTTTAAAAAAGCTATTATTGACCCTGAAAAAGTTATAGCTCCAACTGCTGCTCCAATAGACATTTCAATTAAGCTTGCTAGTTTAATCTCTCCTATAGAACCAAGATTAAAAGCTGAGGGATTCAAGAAAGCTGCTATCGCTACAAAAACTGCTGCAAGACCAACGAGACTGTGAAAACCTGCAACCAATTCTGGCATTGCAGTCATCGGTATTCTAAATGCAATAAAAGAACCTATCGCTCCACCAACAATCAAAAGTAAAAATACATAAATTATAGAAGTGGAAAAATTACCTATCGATAAAAATGTAACTGCTATAGCAATTATCATTCCAATGATCCCAAAATAATTACCTTGTCTAGATGTATCAGGTGAAGATAAGCCTCGTAATGCAAGAATAAAAAGTATTCCTGATATTAAATAAAATATTGCTGATAAATTGGCTGATATCATTTTTTATTATTTTTCTTTTTTTTGTACATCTGCAGCATTCTTTGGGTAACTAAAAACCCTCCAAAAATATTTATTGCAGCTAAAATAATAGCTAAATAACCAAAAATACTTGATGTATCGAAAATGTTATTTGATGATCCTGCTAATGCTGCAATTATTGCTCCAACTATAATTACAGAAGAGATAGCATTTGTTACTGACATTAAAGGAGTGTGCAAAGATGGGGTTACGCTCCATACAACATAATATCCTATGAAAATTGATAATATAAATATACTTAATCTAAATATAAACGGGTCTATTTCCACTATTCAATCTCCTTAATTAAAGTTTTTACAATAATCTCATCTTCCATATTGATATCAAAATCTTTCTTTTCCTTATTGTATAAATTCCTAATAAAACTAAATAAATTTTTAGCATAAAGACTTGAAGCAGTTAGAGGTAATCTGTTCATAAGATTTTTAACTCCAATAACTTTAACTCCATTAACAATATTAATTTTTCCCACTTCTGAAAAAGCGGAATTCCCTCCTTGTTCAACCGCAAGGTCATAAATAATTGACCCAGGTCTCATTAATTTTACTAATTCTTCGCTTATAATTCTCGGAGCAGGTTTGCCTGGTATAAGAGCTGTGCATATAACTATGTCATTTTTTTTAAGAGCATCTTTCATCATTTCAGCTTGTTTTTTTTTAAAGTCTTCACTTGCTTCTTTCGCATAACCACCTTCGGTTTCTAAATCTTCTGATTCTTTAACTGTCAAAAATTTACCACCTAAACTTTCAACTTGCTCTTTTGATGTCGCTCTTACGTCTGTAGCTGAAACTATAGCGCCTAATCTTTTTGCAGTAGCTATCGCTTGTAAACCAGCTACCCCGGCACCGATAACTAAAACTTTTGCTGCTGGTACTGTCCCAGCTGCAGTCATCATCATTGGAATTGCTTTTTCAAACTCGTAGATGGAATCTACAACTGATCTATAGCCTGCAAGATTTGATTGGGAAGATAAAACATCCATTGATTGTGCTCGTGTTATTCGTGGCAATAATTCCAATGAAAAAATATTAATATTTTTTTTTAAGATCTCTTTAAATTTAGTCTGATTTTTTGAAGGATTTAATATTCCAATTAAAATAGTTTTATCTTTTAAATTAAAAATTTCTTCATTTGAAGGACAGTTTACTTTTAGTAATAAATTACAATTATTTAAAACTTCTTTTGATGAACTTTTAATTTCCACTCCAACTTTTTTATATTCTTCGTCTTGAATTCCAATATGAGTAGCATAATCATTTTCTATACATATTTTTAATCCAAGATTAATTATATTTTTTGCTGTTTCAGGTGTAATAGAAATTCTCTTTTCTAATGATAAATCTTCTTTAATGGAGCCTACTATCATGTGTAAAATGCTATTTGATTAACCTTGACGAGCTTTAAATTTTGGATTTTTTTTATTAATTACATATAGTTTCCCTCTGCGCTTTACTAGTTTAGAGTTCAAGTCTCTTTTCTTTAGTGATTTTAGTGAGCTAGCTATTTTCATAATTATAAAAGCCTGGCAACGTCCTACTCTCCCATATCTTAAGACAAAGTACCATCGGCGCTGAAGAACTTAACTTCCGAGTTCGGAATGGGATCGGGTGTTGCCCCTTCGCAATAAT
Source organism: Pelagibacterales bacterium SAG-MED05 (assembly GCA_014654415.1). GTDB lineage: Bacteria > Pseudomonadota > Alphaproteobacteria > Pelagibacterales > Pelagibacteraceae > Pelagilacustribacter. The sequence goes on from JACWDC010000007.1 coordinate 51,147, forward strand.
TACCAGGCAAAAAGTTTATATTATTATTTTTTAATTATGTAAATAGCCTAAAATTACTTTATTTAAACAAATATACGTATCTAAAAGTTATTTGAAATAGACTTATTTACGAATTTAATAAAAAAAGATACTAAAAGTTTTTAACTTATTTTGGTGGGCGTGATAAGAATTGAACTTATGACCTCTTCGATGTCAACGAAGCGTTCTACCACTGAACTACACGCCCAAAAATGAGTTGTGAAAAGATATTACAATTTAAATTTTTAAAAAATTAAATTTTTCAATATAAGTTTTAATTTCAATTTAAATATGAAAAATTTTAATCGTCTAGTTTGAAAATTTTTAATAAATGTTAATTTATTTCTTCTTAACCAATAGTTGTATTCATTAAGATAAAGCTTAAGATTTTTTTTCGAAAAATTGTTCTCATGTGTTCTGTAGGTAAGCAAAGGCTCATTAATCATATAAAATTTATGGAAATGACTAAGCTTAATGAACAAATCAAAATCTCCAATTATTTGAAATTTATTGTTAAATCTATACTTCTTGAAAATATGTTTTTTAAGCATTATTGCGCTTATACCTACTATATATTTGTCAAGCAATTGTTGAGTTGAAATACTTTTAAAAAAATTTTTTTTTTCGTTAACCTTTTTCTTTTTTGTTTTTTGATTGTAAATATAATATTTAGAAAAAACTACATCTGAATTTTCCTTATTAAATTTTGCAATAAATTTAGATAAGAAGTTTTTATTCCAATAGTCATCGGTATCTAAAAAACATATAAAATTTCCCCTTGTTTTTTTAATTGCTTTGTTTCTTGCATGATAAAGTGGAAACAATCTTTTTGAATAAAAATATCTAATTCTTTTATCCTGATATTTTTTTATAATTTTTTTGCTATTATCATCAGATTTGTTATCCCAAAATATAAGTTCCCAATTATGATAGTCTTGTGCAAAAATACTATTCAAACTATTGATCAAATACTTTTCACCATTATGACAGTTCATAATAATGCTTACAAGAGGAAGCTTTTTTTTCATTAATGATTTTAAATAAATTTTTCTAAAAATATTTTAGCCCACAATTTATAGTTTTTTGAAGTTACTCTTAAGTTATATTTTTTAGGTTTTTTAAAAATTCTATTCATTCTAGGGTATCGGCTTTTTTTAATTGTATCCATCCAAATGATTAAGTGTGGTTTAAAAATTTTTCTCTGTTCGTGATGCGGGCATACAAAGTCAGCAATAACAAATTTTTTTTTAGATTTATTTGCTAATACTTTCATTCTATTTACTTGTCTAATTATCCCTGTTTTGCTGAAATCCCAATCATTGTACTTGCCTCGAACTTTGTCCGCATTAAGCCATTTGGCTCTTAATTTTTTTGTTAAATTTTTAGCTAAAGTAGTTTTACCTGATCCAGGTAAACCCATTATTAAGATTTTTTTAATTTTCATACAATTTATCTTTTTTCTTTAGTAATTTTATTTCAAAATTTATTGTTGATGATAGAGATTTAATAAAGTTTTTTTTTGGTTTCCACCCAAGTAATTTTTTGGCCTTATTTATATCTGGATAAAATTTTATAAACTCTTCTTTTCTCATTTCTATCTTTCCAAATTCTGGTTTACCTTTTTTAATTAGTGTACTTATCCTTTCTATCACCGATCTTACTTTTATAGGTTTGCCTGATCCAATATTAATAATTTCACCCAAAACTTTTTTAGATTTAAGTATTTTTTCCATAGCATTAATCACTTGCTCAATATCAATAAAATCTCTTAATTGCTTTCCATCTGAGCATGGAAAAATTTTGTTTGCCAAACAAGATTTAATTATAAATGGGATAATTCTATTTGAATCCTGCCCTTTTCCATAAACTTGATAAAGCCTTACTACGGCACAAGGGAAATTATTTTTTTTAAATTTCTTAATTAAGTAATTAGTTGCTAAGTATTTTGGTCTTCCATATATTGACTTGGGATTACATTGAAAATGTTCTTTATGTGGAGATTTAATGCTTTCATATTCAGCCCCGCTACCTATTTGCAAAAATAATTTTATCTTTTTGTCTGAAAAAATTTTAACTAAATTTTTACAACCAAGAAAATGCGTATTATAATTACCTACTTTATTTTTATGATCTACGTATCCTCCTAAATTAACCACATAATCAAATTCTTTATTTATTTTTTTTAAAGATGATTTTGAATTTAAATTTCCTGTTAGATATTTAACTTTTTTAAGTTTTCGTAAATTTTTTGGCTTTTTAGTTGAAAATGAAGTTACATTCCAACGTAAACTTAAACATTTTTTTGCTAAGTGATAGCCTATAAACCCTGTTCCACCAATTATTAAAATCTTAGATTTTACTTTTTTTTCCATGGGGCTTTTTTTTCTTTCCATAAATCAGAAAGGACTTTTTTATCTCTCATGGTATCCATGCATTGCCAAAATCCATAATGTTTGTAAGCCATTAATTGTTTTTTTTTTGTTAATCTATTGAAGGGTTCTCTTTCAAGCATAATTTTATCACCCGAGATAAAATTAAATATTTTATAATTAAAAATAAAAAAACCTCCATTAACCCAATTGTTTTTTAATTGAGGTTTTTCTTTAAATTTCTTTACTCTGCTTCCTGAAATATCTAACTCTCCAAATCTGGCTGGAGGCCTAACTGCTGTCAAAGTGGCTATTTTTTTATGCTTTTTATGAAAACGGTAAAGTTTTTTTAAATTTTGATTTGTCAAGCCATCTCCATATGTGACAGAAAAAATTTCATTTTTTTTGAAATATTTTTTTAACCTTAATAGTCTTCCTCCTGTTAAAGTTTCTTTTCCTGTATAAACACATTTGATTCTTTTTTTATTTTTATAAAATCTTTCTAAAAATTCTTTCTTATAACCAGTGGCAAGAATAAAATCTTTAAATCCATAACTTTGATAAAATTTTATTATATGTTGAACCATTGGTGTTTTTCCAATTTTTATCATTGGTTTTGGAATAAGTTTTGTTTCCTCAGCTAGTCTAGAACCCAAACCTCCACACAAAATTACTACTTTCATAAATTTATTTTTTTGATCCTATTGAATAAGGGAGTTTTTTATTTTGTATTGTAAATTTATTAAATAAAAAAATTCTCATAAAATAAAATATTGGAATTGACAATATTTGTTTCCATCTTAGATGCTTAAAAGTATTTTTCCAAACAAGTAATTCACATTTCATGGGTAAAAAATTAAAATATATTTCTTTTCTTGAGAACATAAAGTCATAATTGTAATTTTTAATCATTCTTGATGTTAAAAATTGAAAAAATTCTAAATCCCTATTAAAAAAAAAATTTTTATCAATATTAATCTTAAAATTTTTATTCACTCCAGAAATCCACCTTTTACTAGCTTTATCGCCCCACCATTGTAATCCAAGCTTGGTCGATGATTTAAGGCATTTTTCATATTTTATTTTGAATATTTTGCAAAACTTTCTCATCACGTATTCGTTTTCCCAATGTAATTTTTCATATTGAAGTACGTAAACTTTTTTTAATTTCATTAAATCAAAAATACCATTTAAAACTAAATCTAATTGAAAATATAATTCTCTGGGGAAAAAACCACTGCCATTTTGGTAAGTTAGCCAAGTTTTAATCGGAGAATTAATTGAAGCCATAGGATGGCGAATAATATGAATAATTGATGTATTCTTTGATTTTATAGTACGCACAAATTCTTTTGTCCAACTCACTAAATGAGTATGTATAAAAAGAATTTTCTTTTCACATTTTTTATCTCCTTTCGCAATTGAATATGATATGTGTAAATTTTTTATAATATCAATTTTGCTTGTTTGATTTTTTTTCATCAATTTTGAAAAATTTTTTATAAATTTTTTTTTATTTACCTTAAAAAATTTATTTCTATTTTTACCTAAACGATCTTGTCTTTCAAACCTGCCCCAAAAACCTTTGGAATTAAAGTAATGAGGATACAAGCTAATAAATCTTTTTGAAATCTGATCTGGAGAATTTAAGTTCAACATTTCCTGAAAGCTTTTGTTAATTCTTAAATAACCTGGAAATGTTAATACTTGTGAGTGACCATCAAGTAGACCTTGAAAGAAATCTGAGCCACCCCTTCCACCTGCAACCAGTAAAACAATTTTCATAGATAAGAAATGAATTTATAAATTTGATTTATTAAATGCTTTAATCATTTTTTGCAGAAATCTCACTGAGTCCTTTGGGTGCTTTCCTACAGCCGTTTCTGCTGCTAATACAAGTCCTGCTGCTCCCATTTCTAAAGAATTAAATATATCATTTGCCTCTCCTCTAGTCGGGTAGTTATTTTCCAGCATACTTTCTAGCAAATTTGTTGCTATATAAATTTTTTTAATTTTATATTTTTCTTTTAATTTAAATAAACTTCTTTGAACAATTGGTATATTTTCTATGTTGACGTCCTTTGATAAATCACCTCTATCTATTAAAAATTGATCACCATATTTCAAAATTTCTTTAAAAGATTTAATAGCATTTTTTGTTTCAATTTTAAAAATTTTATTTTCATTTTTTAATAGATGATTGAATTGAATTATATCTTTAACAGAATTTGTAAATGATAAAGCATAATTTTTAATTTTTAGTTTTTTTCCAATTTGAATTGCTTCAAGGTCTTTTGCCGTTAAATAGTTTAACTTAATCTTTCTATTTACTAGGTGCACACCTTTGTTGTTTTCTAAATACCCAGAAGATATAACTTTACATAAAGCATGTTCATTTTTCTCTATTATTTTTACAGAAAGATTACTAAAGCCTATACTAAGAATATCCCCTTTCTTTAAATCGTTTAGAACATATGCAGGATAAAGTTGTATATTTTTTTTTTTGCCGAAGATATAAAATTTTTGATATTCTTTAAAAAATTTTTTCTTTTTAGTTTTAATTCTTATTTGCGCACCTTCTGTATCAATACAAATTGGAACAGTGGAATATTCTCTAATAAAATTAATTGATTTTTCCAATTTACTTAAAGATAGATGAGACATGTTTAGTCTGAGGAGATGTATTTTTTTATTTGAAAATTTAAGAAATTTTTTATTTAGACTTTGCGGTCCTAATGTACAAATTATTTTAACCATAAAACTTTATTACCATTTATAATTAAATTTTTGATCGGAGTGATCTTTTCGTACCATCTCTTTTTCATTATGTGGAAGACTAAGACAATTGGCTATGATAGACTCAGGCTCATAAAATCCCTTAAAACCATTCCATATATTAGGGGGGATGGTGACTAAGAAATAATTTTTTGGTGAAAGACTAATCTCTTGATATTTGCCTTTAGTAGGACTTTCAGATCTTTCATCAAACAAAACTAATTTTACAGAACCCTTTATACAAGCATAATTTAATGTGGCCTCCTTATGTAAATGCCAAGCTTTAATAGAGTCTTTATGAATAGTAGAAAAATAGATCTCACCGAAAGACTTAAATATTTTACTATCATTTCTCAACATATGCATAACGCTTCCTCGATTATCTGACAAAATTTTAAGGGATGTTATCTTTACATCATGTATCATAATTTAAATTTTTAAAAATAACCTTATTTTTCTATTAATAAAATAAATTATAGATAACCAAGCATTAGGAAAAATTAAGTTGTTAAAAAAGTGCCTTCTAAAATTTATATAATTTAAGCCCATTTGTTCTCCATAAAAAAAAATTTTAAAAAAATAATTAAAAAAATTTCTTAAAGCATAATTCTTGTTTTTGATGTATTTAAATAAACTAAGTCCTTTGCTTCTATAATAATCTAAGGCTTCTGGTATTCTAACAATTTCAACCATTGGATAAAGATTACTCCACTCTCTAACTCCATGTAAACTAACGGTAAGTGGTCTTGCGCAAAAAAATGCATCAGATTTAGAAAATGCAGCACAAAATATTTTAATAAAAAAACAAGTATTTTCAAAGTTTGACCATGTTCGAACATCTTTAATCAATTTTTTGTCTATTACATTCTGATGTCGATTCCATTGATCTCTACGAAAAACACAAACAAATACACCCAACAAGTAATCGAATGAAATTTTTCTATCTATTAAATCAAAAAATTTAAGTTTTTTATTTTTTTTTTGTGGTGAATGTCTTTTCATTTTTTTTGGAAGATTTTTTGTATTGAAGGGATAATTAAATTTTTTCAAATAGTTTTTATTTAAATAGTAAGAGTTGATCCAAAAAAATTCACATTTTTTATTCTTTTTAATTATATTTTTAAGGGTTTTAATCCCATCTCTCACAATTAAATCATCATCACCCAAAAACCATATAAAATCTCCTTTAGCCATATTAGAAACTTTTAATAAATTTAAAGCAAAGCCTAAATTTTTTTTATTTTTATTAAATCTTATTTTTAACTTTTTTTTAAATGGGTGAATTAATTTTTGAATATTTGCCTTGGAACAATTATCAGATATACAAACTTCAAATTGTTTTTCTGTTTGAAGTGACAATGAATTCAAACAATTAATTAAGGTACTCGGCCTATTGTAAGTTGGTATGCAAATAGAAATTAACACTTATTTAAAATAAATTGGTCTGGCGTATTTTTTAAAATTTTTGCAAATAAAGTCAATATCCTTTGATGATAAATTTGCGTGATTTGGTAAATATATTCCATATTTGTCTATAAACTCTGCATTAGGTAATGAAGGTTTATTTTTTATTTTTTTAGACCAAAATGGTTGCTGACCCATATTTCCACAAATTAATGGTCTAGATTGAATTTTTTTTGATTTTAGATATCTAAATACTTGTAGCCTGTTTTTAACAAAAGTAGCAAAACCAAAACTTGATATCAATTTTAAATTACTATTTTGCTTCCAAAAATCTTTTAAGTTTTTTTTATACCTTTCAAAATTTTTGTGCCTTATTTTGGAAATCTTCTTAATTTTTTTTAATTGTTCTATTCCTAAATTTGCATTAAAATCTGTAGATCTAACATTTAAACCTGAATAATAAAAAGTATATAAAGATTTAAATTCATCAACTTTAAATTTTTTTTCTAATTTTTTTTTAAATTGCTCTTGTACATCACGCGCCCATCCATGTGATCTTATGGCAAGTAAAATATTATAAAAATTTCTATCACTTGTTGAAACCATACCTCCTTCAATTGTAGATATATGGTGGCCATAGTAAAAAGAATGTGAACTTGCCATACCAAATGTTCCTAAATTTTTATTTTTAAATCTACTCCCCAAACTTTCACAATTATCTTCTATTAATTTAAAATTATATTTTTTCTGAAGATTAAAAATTTTTTTAAAATTATTGCTATGGCCCAGTACATTGACAACGACCGCTAGGCCCGGATTATATTTTTTACAAATTTTTTCTAAGTTTCGTGCAGATAAGCCGAGATCGTTTTCATCACAATCACATAGGATAACTTTATATCCTAGTTGTAAAAATGGACTAACACTTGTTGCCCACGAAACCGCTGGTAAAACTACTACTTTATTTTTTAAATAATTACCCTCTAAAAGAGCTTGTGCAATTAATAAATTTGCTGATGAACCTGAATTAACAAAAACTGAAAATTTTGTATTTAAATATTTGGAGAATTTTTCTTGGAATTGATGTGTTAATTTTGACTGATTAAGGTATTTTCTTTCTTTAAGAAAGTTTATCATTTTTTTATAGTCTTTATTGTCTATTGTATTGTCTGCTAGTTTAAATTCTTTCATTTAGATACTCTTACTTTCATCAAATTTTTTTAAACAGTTTATAATATAGTTTATTTTTTTATTTTCTAAGTTTGGAAAAAAAGGAAGAGAAACTATTTCCTTCCAAATATGCTTGGTATTTTTCAAGCTTTTGTCATCATATGCTTTATAAAGTTTATTCATTGGTAGCGGAACAAAATGAACTGCCGTACTTATTTTTTTTTCTTTTAAAAAATTTATTAACTCATCTCTATATTTTGTTTTTATTGAAAAAAGCCAATAAGAACCATTTTTAGTGTTATAAGGAAAAACAGGTTTTATATAATTTAAATTTTTAATTCCTATTAAATATTTTTTAAGTATTAAGTTCCTCTTTTTATTAAATAAATTAATTTTACTTAATTGTGCTAAACCCACTGATGCCGTTAGATCATTCATATTATACTTAAATCCTAAGTTTTCAATTTCATACTTCCAATGTTTAGAATAATTTTTTTTCTTTTTAAAAAACATTAAATGTCTCTCCCAAGGATCTTTATTCCAACCATGAAAGCTTAAGGATTTTAACTTTTCATATTTTTTTTTATCATTCAAGCAAATCATGCCACCATCACCAGTTGTAATAATTTTTTTTTCTTCAAAACTGAAACATGAAATATCTGACCAGGTGCCAATTTTTTTTCCTTTATAAATTCCACCACAGCTTTCTGCGCTATCTTCTATTAGTAATAATTTTTTCTTTTTCGCCCAAGGTTTTATTTTTTCCATTTGGGATGGGTGACCTCCCATATGAACACAAATCAATGCAACACAATCTTTAGTATATTTTTTCTTAAGATCATCAAAGTCGATAGTTAAATCCTCTTTTCTAATATCAACAAACTTTGGTTTTAGGCCACAATATAATGCAGCAGCCGCTGTGGCGCTAAATGTAATTGTTGGAACTAGAACTTTTTTATTTTTAGGAAAATTGCAAGATAAAAGAGCTAAATGTAAAGCTGCTGTTCCAGAATTTACAGCAACAGCATATTTTGTACCAATAAATCTAGAGAATCTTTTTTCAAATTTATGAACTTGAGGTCCATACCCTATCCACGACTTATTAAAAACTTTTTTGATATTATCTAATTCTTCTCTACCAACCCAAGGTTTAAATAATCTTATTTTTTTCATTAATTATATAAAATATTTTTTTTGATAATTGTTAATTTGTTTAAACGATAGCTCTATTAATTTTTTTTTGTTTTTATTTTTATAAAAAAATTTATACCAATCAAAACTTAGAGCCAGAGCTTCTTTAGATTTTAAATGAGTTTTCCATTTTAATAATTTGGTCACTTTAGAACTATCTAATGATAAATGTTCGGACTCATATTGCCTTTTTGAAATAAATTCAATTTTTGACTTCGAGTTAAGATATTTTTTTCCAAATCTAGCCACATCTATTACCCTCATATTATTTTTAATATTTGGTCCAAAGTTCCACGCTCCAACGAAACTTTTATTTTTATATAATTTTTGGGCTAATTTAAGATAGCCAAATATTGGTTCGATAACATGCTGCCACGGTCTTGAGGCTTCAGGGCTTCTTATAAATATTTTTTTATTGAATATAAATGACTCTGCGCAGTCCTTTACTATCCTATCTTTTGTCCAATCACCTCCACCAATACAATTACCTGATCGTACAGTCGCTATTTTACAATTGCTATTTCTGTAAAATGATTTGATGAAACTGTGAGTTATAACTTCACAAGATGCTTTGCTACCACTGTAAATATCATAACCCCCGAGATGATCTCCTTCTTTAAATTTTTTTCTTTTTTCCAAATTTAAATAAACTTTATCAGTAGTCACTATAAGAACTGCTTTAACACTTTTACAGCTTCTAATAGCTTCTAGAATATTTGCTGTTCCTATAATGTTAGCTTTAGTCGTGCCAAGTGGATCTTTATAGCTTTCTAATACACTTGATTGGGCTGCCATGTGAAATATAACTTCAGGTTTAATTTTATTTATTGATTTGGTCAGTTTATTTAAGTTTAAAATATCATTTCGTATATCTTTTTTAAGAAAACTAGAAAGTTTAAGTCCGTCAAAAAAATTAGGTTTTGAAATAGGATTTAAAGCGTAGCCGTATATTCTTGCTCCAAACTTACTTAATATTAAAGTCATCCAGCTTCCTTTAAAGCCAGTATGTCCAGTTATTAATACTTTTTTATTTTTCCAAAAATTTTTCATTAATGTAATAAATTTTTTTTTATCTTTTTAACTTTTGAATAAATTTTATTTTTTATTTTTTTATTCAAATTTTTTATGTCTTTTTCATTGTCTACTGAATGCCAAAATCCATTTATTTCTTCAAAATTTGTATTATTTTTTTTTATTATTTTTGGGTAAAACTCTTTTTCAAAATTATTATATAGTCTAAAATTTTTTTCAATTAAATTGGCCTTTATTATAGAAATTCCAGAAAAAATATGTCCTAAAAAATTTCTTCTTTTATTAGCTTTTACAGAATTAAACTCAAGATCTCTTTCAAAACTCGCTACCTTTTTTTTTAAAATACCAACTACACCATAGCTTAAAGGAGCAGCACATCCTAGAAAAGTAATATCAATGTCTTTATTGTAATGTTTGGTTAATATTTTCTTTAGATTAAAATCAAAAATAGCATCACCATTTAATAGAGTAATATGATTAGATTTAATTTTTTCTTTAACATTAAATATTCTTTTAGAAATACTTGAATTTAAACCTGTGTTAATTAAATCAAAGTTTAATTTTTTTAGATCTTTATCGTTTTTAATATATTTTCTAATTTGATTACCTTTATATCCTAACGGTAAGATAAAATGATTTATTGAATTTTTTTTAAGTGCTTTAACAATATACCAAAGAATAGGTTTATTATGTATTTTTACCAAAGTCTTAGGTATTTTTTTTCCGAGATTACCTAACCTAGTACCTCTTCCGCCGCAAAGAATAATAGCAGATTTAATTTTTATCATATTTTATTTAATCAATTTTAAAATTTCTTCAAGATTTTTTATACTATTTTTAAATTTCTTTTTATAGTTTCCATATCCATAACTCGTATATATAAAGTCCATTTTAGCATTAACTGCTGCCCTCTGATCTACTAGCATATCTCCTACATAACAAGTTTCTTTATTAGTTAGAGATAGTTTTTTTAATGCTCTATTAATAAGTTCTGGATGTGGCTTACCTCTATAACTGCTTGATGGAGAAAATGAATGTTTTATTGGTAATTTGAAAGATCTAATAATTTTTTTTGTTCTTGATTTGTCTTTAGATGTAACAACGCAGATTTTAATTTTTTTATTTTTTAAGATATTTAAAGTTTTTAAAACATTTTTATAAAGAGCTATTTTCTTTAAATTTTTTATTGATGAAGAGCTATAAATATTCTGAATTTTTCTATGATTATTATTTATTTTAAGTTTAAACAAGATCTGTGTAAAAGGTAATCCTATATATTTAAAGTATTCTTTGAAAGATTTCTTAATCCCAGTTTTTTTTTTTACTTGAGACCAAGCTAAAGACATATTTTGTTTGGAATCAATTAAAACACCATCTAAGTCAAAAATTATTGCTTTATATTTTTTCATTAATAAAGCCGTCTAAAGTTATCTTTAGGCATTAATTTTTTAGCTTTTTTAAGATCTTCATTAACATCTACAGCAAAGCTTCTGCTTTTTATTATAAAAGTACCAATTGAAAAATCATTTTCTAGAGCTCTGAGCAATTCTACTCCTTCTATGCTCTCTAAATTACTCTTTTTTAATTTAGCGAATGCACCTAGTTTTTTAGGTTTAAAAGAAATTATTGAATAATGTTTTAAGAAAAGATTATTTTTTTTACTGTATTCATAGGGGATATTCGAACGACTAAGGTAGAGAATTCTATTTTTTTTAGATTTTATTACCTTAACAATATTTTTTTTTTGGTTTTCTTTTTTTGATGAAATTTGAGAAGGCAAAACAATATCAAAATTTTTGTTTTTCAAATGAAATGTTACCAATTTGTCAATATCTTTAGGTGATACAAATGGTTCATCTCCTTGAATATCTATAACTAATTTGCTTTTAAATTTTTTTGATACCTCCGAGATTCTCTCCGTTCCATTACTATGCTGGCTGGAAGTTAAAACTGCTGTTCCACCGTTTTCCTCTACAATCTTTTTAATCTTTGTGCTATCTGTGCATACAATTACCTTATCAATTTTTTTTGATAACATGACTCTTTTGAAAGTATGAACAATCATAGGAATTCCATCAATTTTTATTAAAGATTTTTTTTCTAACCTTTTTGAGTGGAGTCTCGCGGGTATAAGACCTAATATCATAACAAGATTAATTAATTATTTTATTTTTTTTCCTAAAAATTCTATGTGGTATGTATGTGAATATTTATAAACAAGAGACCTCCACCTTTTTTTAAATTTAAAATCGTAAAAGCCTCTTGAATTGTATTTTTCCACTCTTTTTTGTGATCTGTTAACGCTATAAAAATATTTTTTGGTACATCTCTCTAAATTTTGCAAGTAATAATCTTGCATAATATCCGACATTTCTCCTAAAGAAGTAGTGTTAACGATAAGATCAAATATCTCATCATTAAATTTTTCCATAAAATTTTGTGGCAAAATTACAAAATCATATTTCAATAAATCCTCTGAATTTAATCTATCTAAATTTTTAAAATCAGAAAAAGTCCCAATCTTTTTTGATGGAAAATTACTGTATAGGAAATAAGAAGATAATAAACATAGCTCAGGCAACTCTATAATGACAAATGTGGAGTTATTATAGTAGTTTTTTAGCAATCTTGAGAGACCTCCATAACCTCCGCCAATATCAAGAAATATATTTCTTTTTTCATCCTGCAAACTTGTATTTCTTTTTATTTGTGAAAGGTAATAAGCATATCTTAATATTCTTTGATTAATTCTTTGGCCTCTGTAATTTAAACAAAAATTATTTCCAATTATACTATCGGAAGTCATTCTTAAAATTTCTAGCGATACATGAGATGAAAGCTTATGGTAAAGATTAATTAAAGAGATAGCTTTTATTTTATTTAATCTTGAACCAGTATCTGCCTTTAAAAAATTTTGATCATTAAGAATTTCTGCTTTTGTTTTCACAGAATTTCTAAAATTTTCAAGAGCTGCCATATTGATCTTGCCATTAGCAAAAAATATATCATTGAATTCTTGCCTACAAGATTTCCACCATTCGGAATCTTCAAATTTTTTTGATCTAATAATAATGATGTCGAATTCAAATAATCTTTTTCAATTTTGATAAAAAATTCATGACTTAATTGACTTGGTTTTTTCTCAAATAAATGAACAGCTTGACTTGGCCAAGGCTCAGAGTCTCTGCCATTTTTTTCTGGCGAATAATCATTATTTTCTAATTTATCTACGTAAGTTCCTTTTTCAAAATATTTATTAAACAAAATTATCCAAACAAAATTAAGTATTATTAAAATAAATCTACCTAAATAGTTGTAGAAAATCATATTTTGTGGTGGTTTTTTTAACAACATTGCCCTTTCAGAAAAAATCTGAGTATTTTTATTATAAAATAATTTCAAAAATAAGTTATAAAAATGAAATAATTTCGAAGATGGTCTATGATAATCTTCTAATAAAAATTTTTTGAATTTATTTAACATAAGGCATATCTCTTATATTTTTTTAGATACAAAACTACATTTATTACACTAAAAATTAAATGAGATTCTTGGTTATTTTTCTTTTTTTTAAATAACATTTTTTTAAAAATTTTTAAATTTAAGAAAGAGTTAACAAAATTGTTTGAAAAAAGAAATCTTTTGATATTAGAGTCTTTAAAGTCAAAAAACTCATCAATGTCTTTATAAAATCCTACTTTTTCTCTTTTCTTTAAAACTTTACTTGGAACTTTATTCATCAAGCTTTTTCTAAAAATAGCTTTATTAAAACCATTTCTTATTAAAAAATCATTAGGATATGAAAAAGATAATTTATATAATTCTTTTGAAAGTAAAGGCAATCTACTCTCAAGATTATGATACATAGAAATTGCATCTGTGGCATAGATTTGTGGAGGCAAGGCAGAAAAGAAAATTTCTTTATATAATTCATTTTTAAAATAGTCATTTAAAAATTTATTTGTTATCATTTTTTTTAATTTATATTTTTTGAAATATTTTTTTATGTTCAAATATTCAAATTTTGACTGATCGATTTTCATGTAATTTTTTGTATAAAAATCAAAATTTTTCAAACTTTCATTTCTTAAAAAAGGAACAATATTTTTTTTCCACGAATTGTACTTTTTTTTGAAATCTTTAGTATTTCTTTTTAGCTTTATACTTTGTAAAAAATGCAAGTGATGAGCATAATAACCTGCAAAAATCTCATCGCCTCCAGTACCAGTTAAAACTACTTTAAATTTTTTTTTTTTAATTTCTTTGCAGATGTAACTATACAAAAGCCAAGATGCTGTTGGCACTAAATTTCCTGTTTTTTTAATTATATCTGAAATCAAATTGAGATTTTTAATATTATTTTTTTTAACTTTCACGTAAGAGTGTGATAAATTTTTTTTTCTTACAATTTGATCAATTAAATCCGACTCATCATAATTTTTGTCACTCGAATAGGCTGAAAAGTAATGTATATTCTTATTTTTATTCTTTGAAATATTGCAAGCTATCGAGCTAGAGTCTATTCCTCCACTTAATAAGCATGCTACTGGAAAATCAGCGTATACTCTGTCATTTACTACTTCAGAATAAGTTTTTTTTAAATTATTTACCTCTGTACCAAACTTTTTTTTAGAGTTGATTTTTAGTTTTTCAGGACTCCAATAGCTTTTTTTTCTAATTTTAAATTTTTGGTTTATTTCAAGATATTTTCCAGATGGAAAAGAATAAATGTTTTTAAAAAAACTTTTTGAATTTGGATCGTGAAACAAACTTCTAAATCCATTTTTAATATATATTTCTATCTGGCTTCTATCTAATTTAAATTTATAATTAGTAATTTTCAAAATATAATCAATAGAAGATCCAAAAACAAAACTAGTTTTATCTTTGAAGAAATAAAGAGGTTTTTCTCCAAATCGGTCTCTTGAAATATAAAGTTTTTTCTTTTTAAAATCATAATACGCAAAAGACCACATGCCCTCTAATTCATCTATTTTATCAATTCCTTCATGATTTAAAAATTTTAATAATACTTCAGTGTCTGAATATGTTTTAAACTTTACACCTTTTAACTTAAGTCTATTTCTAATTTCTTTAAAGTTATAGATCATTCCATTAAATACAATTATACCTTTTTCATCTTGAAAAGGTTGATTAGATCTACTGTGTGGATCAATAATAGACAATCTAGAATGAAAAATTTTAAGAAAATAGTTTTTACTATTTTTAATGTCATAAACTCCATAACCATCGGGACCCCTATATCTCATAATCTTTTTAATTGATTGAATTTTTTGTTTACTTGAAACAAAATTTTCACCACTAAAATATCCAGCGATACCGCACATATATATAAAATTATTTTATTGCTAAAAATCCCTCAAAGGATCCGTACTTGAATACAGTGATAACATCTTTAAAACCAGCTCTTTTGATGAGGTCTAAATTTCCTTTTGTAGAGAAAGGTTCTAAAATACCTTTAAGAGATTTGCTCTTACTAATTATTTGGGACTCGGTAAAACCTTGAGAAAGTTTGTATTCAATATAAACCTGATTTAACATATCTTGAAATCTTGCATCAGGCCCTCTCACTTTTTCAACCATAAAAAAAGCTCCACCCCAATTTAGACCCTTAAAAATTTTATTTATAAGCATCTGTCTTTTTTTGGGTGAAATAAATTGTATTGTATAAAAAGAAGAAATTATACAACAATTAGAAATTTTAAATTTATCTATATCTTTTAATAAAAAATTAATTTTATTTTTTTTATATTTTTTTTTACAAAATTGTACCATTTCTTTAGTGTTATCTACACCTATGAGTTTAATTTTTTTTCCATTTAAGTTATGTCTTCTATAAACTGAGTTTAGAAAGTTTCCTGTTGAACAACCAATGTCTAAAACTGTACTATTATTTTGTAAAAAAAAGTCTGAAAAATTTAAATATAGCTCATGAGTTTTGCTATAAAGAGGAACTGACTTATCTATGTGCTTTTCAAAATTTTTAAAAACATTTCCACCAAAACTCCAATCAGAATTATTTTTAAAGATACTATCTCCTGTATAGTTTTTTTTCTCATTTTCCTAATCTTGATTTAATATTTTTTAACTTAATCACATTTCCTTTGTCATATACCATAATTTGCTTTGAATAATGTTTATAAATTTTTTCCCAATTGAGCTTATTGTAATTAATAACTTTATTTAAAGCTGTTGATATAAGTTTATGATTGTAATCATAGCTCGGTGCATCAACCCAAAAAGGGCCTTTTTTTCTATATTTTTTAAAAGCATGATTGAATTGATTGTGATTCAGTGACACGCATTTAACTCCTTTGGATAAGATTTCATATCCTAAAGTAGAAATGATAAAAACAAATAACGCATTTTTTTTTATTATTTTTTCCTTAGTTTTTTTGTTATCCAAAATTATATAATTAAAATCTTCTTTTAATATATTTTTTAAAAATAAATAACGATTTCCACGTTTAGGTTTTTCTAAAAAGGTGAGTTTAATTTTTTTATTTTCACAAAAACTTTTTAAAAATTTAAATATTTTTATGTCTCTGTCTAGAAAAGTTTTGATATTAGAAGTGCTTGAAATAAAAAATAAGCTGCTAATTTTTGAGAACTTTTTTTTTACGTTAATTGAATTATTTAAGGTATTTCCAAGCGGTAGAATTGATCCTTTCAATACTTTGTTCAACCTGTCTTTTTCGTTGTTTCCAAAACAAAAAAAAATATCAGTATATAATTTCTTTGATTTATTAGTTCTATTATATTTTTTGCATTCATTAAAAAATTTATTATCTCTGATACCATTCTGATCTGCTACGTATAATGCTTTGGGATATAAATGCTTAAGTTTAAAAAAACCTATGTTATTATCTATTGATGTGTATATGATTTTTGGCTTAACGCTTTCGAAATATTCATATTTATAGTTCTTTTTAAAAACACGAAAATTTTTAAATCCATATTTTATTATTGTACTAAAAAGTATAAATAAATTTATACTTTCATACCTAACATCATAAGTTATGAAAGAGTTTTTTTTAAATAAAACTTTAGCGAATTTAATACTTAAACGATCATAAATTAAAATTTTATTTTTTTTTGGGGGTATGATAGTATAACTGGCTTTTAAAAAAATAATTAAATACTTAAGCATTTTTAAAAATTTTAGATTGGTTTATTTTGCTTTTAAAAAATAAATTATAAAATTCCTGATTTACATTTTTTGAAATTTTACTATTTAATATTTTATTAATAAAAAAATTCATTTCTTTTACAGAATTAACAATGTGAACTCTTTTTTTTAGAGATATAAGGACATCTTTCTTTGGATAATTATATTTATCCAAAAATACGATAATTTCTGAATCTGAATTAATTAATTCATAAAAAGGGGTGCTTATATAATCGAATATAATTATTTTGGGATTAATTTTTTGAAAAGCTTTTATTATACTATCTTGATTTACCTTAATTGATTTATAATTTTGTAGTTCTAAGTAAATAGGATTTGATTCAAGATGTTCATAATTTAAATTAAATTTTCCATAGTAAGTTTGCGGCATCACTTTCACATACTTTTGTACTTCTTCCGATCTCACTTTATCCAAACTTTGACAAATTTCCTTTTGTAAACTAAATCTTGTTGTTTGGTTGGTCTCTGGAGTTGGATTCGTGAGAAGATTTAAGCCAGCAGGGATAAAAAGAATGTTATTCAAAGAATTTTTTTTACTATTTTTTGATAACTTGTTTGTAATATATTTATCTTTGAAACAACCAGTATTAATAATTTTAGTATTTGGAGCAAATTTTTTTTTATTAAAAGATTTACTTAAACCATAAGAATAAAATTCATCACAAAATATATAATCCGAGTCTCTATGGATTATATCATCTTCCATTATAAAATATTTTCCACCATGTTGAGTCCCTACTATTGTAAAGTATTTTTTTAAATACAAAATAATATTCCTAATTAAAGGACTTGGAGGTAAACCCCAAAATATTTTTTTAGCTTTATTCTTTTTAAAATAATTGTGAGTTATTGATATAATTTCTGTAAAATATCTTTCCATCTTTAGATTTTGTTCTCTCAAATAAAAAAAGAAAAATATCATCAATATTGTTTAAATTATCAAATTTTGAGATATTTACATTTGTTATTGAGTATTTTCTGAGTAAAAATTTAGACAATAAGTCGATGTCATAATAAAAAAAATTGAAAATATTTCGTTTCATATAATTTAAATCACAAGCTTGGCCAATGATTGCAAGATTCTTTTTTTTCTTATTTATTAAGATATTAGATATTCTTTTTTTAATAACATTAAAAATATTTTTTACATTAAATACTTTAAACTCATAAAAAAATCTAAAAAAAATATTTATTGATTTTTCAATTAAGCTAATTTTATACTTATTTGTAATGTTATTTTCTTCAAATAAGATAAAATTTTTTTT
>JACWDC010000008.1 GCA_014654415.1 Pelagibacterales bacterium SAG-MED05
TAGGTTCTTCCTTTTTAGCTTCTGCTTTAGGTTCTTCCTTTTTAGCTTCTGCTTTAGGTTCTTCCTTTTTAGCTTCTGCTTTAGGTTCTTCCTTTTTAGCTTCTGCTTTAGGTTCTTCCTTTTTAGCTTCTGCTTTAGGTTCTTCCTTGCCTTCTTTTTTTCTATCTTTCTTCGGTATAGCTTTTAAAGGATTGTTGCTAGGTTTGGGCATTGGCATTAATTGCATTTCACCCAATATTCGAGACACTCTTAAAGTTGGCTGAGCACCTTTACTCATCCAATACTTTACTCTCTCGAATTCAATCTTAATTCTATCTTTTTTATCTTTTGGTAAAAGAGGATTGTAAGATCCTATTTTTTCTATAAATTTACCATCTCTTGGGTATCTTCCGTCGGCTACTACTATTTTATAAACAGGTCTTTTTCTTACACCGCCCATTGATAATCTTATTCTTAACATATTTTACCTTTCATTTTAGTTGATTAAGCATTTCATCTGGAATTACTCCTGATGGAATTTTTTTTCCTTGTGACATTTTTTTCATCATCTCTGACATCATTTTAAATTGTTTAAGTAATTTATTAATCTTAGAAACATCTACACCTGATCCTATTGATATTCTTTTTCTTCTAGATCCACTAATAATTTTTGGATTTTCTTTTTCTTTTTTAGTCATTGATAAAATTATAGATTCATTTTCTATTAACATTTTTTCATCTATGTTTGCTTGATTCATTTTTGCTTTCATTTTATTCACTCCTGGTAACATTGACATAACGCCTTCCATGCCACCCATCTTCTTCATCTGTCTTATCTGGGAAAGGTAAGAGTCCATTGTAAATATTCCTTTTTTAAATTCATCCTCTGTTTCCTTAATTTTTTCTTCACTTAAATCTTGTTGCGCTTTTTCTACTAAAGAAACAACATCCCCCATGCCTAAAATTCTATTTGCTAGTCTATCAGGGTGAAATATTTCGAGATCTGTAATTTTTTCTCCTACTCCAATAAATTTTATCGGTTTACCTGTAACGTGTTTCATGCTCAACGCTGCTCCACCTCTCGCATCACCATCAACTCTTGTAAGAATGATTCCTGAAAGATTAACTGCAGTATCAAATTCTTTAGCTACATTTACAGCTATTTGTCCTGTTAAAGAGTCTGCGACTAAGATGGTTTCAGCTGGGTTTGTAATGTCTTTAATTTGTTTTATTTCAGACATCATAGGTAGATCTATTTGAGTTCTACCTGCTGTATCAAAAATTATAATATCCGAACCATTTAGATTGGCAGCATTCAAAGCTCTTTTGGTAATATCGATTGGTTGTTGCTTTTCAACTATTGGTAAACATTGAATCTCATTTGCTTCTGCAAGTATTTTAAGCTGCTCTTGAGCCGCTGGTCTATAAACGTCCAAACTAACTAGCATTACTTTTTTTTTATTATTTCTCTCAATGTTTTTTGCTAGTTTCGCTGCTGAGGTTGTTTTTCCTGAACCTTGTAAGCCAACTAATAATAAAGATACTGGCGGAACAGCATTAAAATTTAATTTTTCATTTTTAGAACCTAAAATATTTAGTAATTCGTCATAAACAATTTTAACTATCATCTGACCAGCAGAAGTTGATTTAATAATCTCTTGACCGATAGCTTTTGGTTTCACATTTGAAATAAATTCTTTAGTGACAGAAAGAGCTACATCTGCCTCTAATAAAGCTATTCGTATTTCTTTTAAACCAGATTCAACCTGCTCCACTGTTAAAGAGGGGGCGCTTTTAAGTTTAGAAAAAATATTTTCTAATTTATTTGTTAAGTTTTCAAACATTTTAATAACATCCAACACCTATCGCACTAGTGGGCGAACCTTCGCTGACTAGTGTCGACACTCTTGATTTTAAGAGCAACGCAAAAACTTAGGTATTTGCGGAAAGTTTGGAGAAACTACAATTTGGGGTTTTAAAAGTCAATGAATAATTATACTAATCAATTATGGCAACTATTAACGCTTACAAAATGGATGGATTAGGAAATGATTTTATCATCATCGATAGAAGGGGAAGCTCTATTAATTTAACAAAAGAAAAAATTATTGAATTGGGAGGTAGAACTAATATTGGTTTTGATCAAATAATCTTTATAGAAAAAGAAAAAGAAAATTCTTACCCTATAACAATTTTTAACTCTGACGGAGGCGAAGTAAGTGCTTGTGGAAATGGAGCTAGGTGCGTGGCCTATCTTTTGGCTAAAAATTTAAATATTAAGGAAATTAAATTACAAACAAACAATAGAATACTTAATGCTAAAATAATTAAAAATTTTTATGTCGAACTTGAAATGGGAAAACCTTTATTTGATTCTGAAGATATTCCATTATCTAAAACAATAGATTCAGGCAACATAACTTTAAACATTGATAATAAAACATTTGCTGGTGGGTTTTGTGTAAATGTTGGGAATCCACATATAATTTTCTTTGTTAAAGATTGTTTCGATCATGATTTAAAAATTATTGGTCCTAAGATTGAAAACCATAACCTTTTTCCAGAAAAAACCAATGTTACATTTGCTCAAGTGATTGATAAAAAAAATATAAAAGTAAATGTCTGGGAAAGAGGTGCTGGACTTACTAAGGCTTGTGGAACAGCCGCTTGCGCAACAGCTGCTGCTGCTTTAAAAAACAAATTAGTAAACAATAAAGTTGATATAAAATTTAAAGAGGGTCTTTTGAATATAGAGATAGATAAATCAAATAATATATTTATGACTGGACCTGTTTCTGAGATAAAAAATATAAAAATAAATATCTAATATGGGATTACTTGATAAATTTAAATTAGGACTTGGAAAAAGTTCTTCTAGTCTTTCAAAAGGTTTCAAAAATATTTTTTCAAAAAAAATTGTAGACGAAAATGTTTTAAATGAATTTGAAGAATTAATAATTTCTTCAGATGCAGGTGCAGATGTTGCTCGGGAACTTAGAAAAGATTTCGAAAATTTTAAGATTGACAAAAAATTAGATGACCACAAAGAAATTTTAAAATTATTGGCTGATAAAATGGCAATAAAACTTTTAAAATATGAAAAAGATCTCAGTTTAATGGGCAACGCTAACTCTTCTGTAATAGTTGTTTCGGGAGTTAATGGGGTAGGAAAGACAACTACAATTGGAAAACTGGGAAAATACTTTAAAGATAATAATAGATCAGTTGTTTTCGGAGCAGCAGATACTTTTAGGGCAGCGGCTATTGATCAATTACAAGTTTGGGCTGCAAAAGTCAAAGTGGATATAATTAAATCTGAGATCAATAGTGATCCAGCGTCAGTAGCTTTTAAAACAGCAGAATTTGCTAAGAAAAATCAAATAGATATTGCTTTAATTGATACTGCAGGAAGATTACAAAATAAAAAAAATTTAATGGATGAGTATAAAAAAATTATAAATGTTCTTAAAAAAATTGATGAAAAATTTCCTAATGAAGTAATCTTAGTTTTGGATGCAACTACTGGACAAAATGCTTTAAATCAGGTTGAAGAATTTAGTAAAATACATAATATTACAGGGTTAATTGTTACTAAATTAGATAGCACTGCTAAAGGTGGAATTATTTTAGCTATTTGTAAAAAATACAATTTGCCTATAGTAGCTGTAGGAATGGGAGAAAAAGATACTGACCTGCATCCATTTAAAGCCGAGTTTTTTGCTAAAGCACTTTTGGGATTAAACTCTTAGTATTTTTCTATAAAATCTTTAATCTTTTCCAATAAACTAGAATTGAATTCCATCATGTGATCATCATCAAGTGTAAAATATGAGTGTTTTGGGCTATTAGCTTTTTCAAATAATTCTTTACCCATTGAAAAAGGAATGACATCATCTTTTTTTCCATGCATTATTAAAATTGGAGTGTTGATCATTTGAATTTTGCTAATTGAGTCGTATTTATCTTTTAAAAGGAATCTTACAGGCAAATAAGGATAATAGATTTTTGCAGCGTTCTCTATTGATGAAAATGGAGACTCTAATATTATGCTATTAAAATTTTTTTCTTTTCCTAATTCTACCGCTACTCCACTTCCTAAGGACTCTCCATATAAAATAATCTGATTATTATGGACGCCTTCTTCATTTAACCATTTTATTGATGCTTCTGCATCTGCATATAAATTATTTTCTGTTGGCGATCCTTTGTTGCCACTAAATCCTCTCCAAGATATCAATAAAACATTAATATCTAATTTATAAAGTTCATTTAGTTTATAAATTCTATTTGAAAGATGGCCTGCATTTCCATGAAAAATAACAATTGTTTTAAATTTCTTAAAATCTTTTTTTATTATCCATGATTTTAATTGAATTTTTTCATCAACTTGAATAAAAATTTCATCATAATCAAATTGAATCTTATCATTTTGATAGTTGTTATCTGAAGGATGATATAATAAATTCCTTTGATAAAAATATATAAAAATTATCAATACTATATAGACAATTACTAAAGATGATAAAGTTAAGTATAAATATTTCATTTAAAAATCTTTCTAGCTAAATAAACACCAATAAACACGAGAGCTGCTCCATAATAATGAAAACTCAAAATAGCCTCATCAAACAAGATTATTCCATAAATAGCAGAATATATTGAAAATATGTAAAGAGTGAACCCTGCCAAGGAAGCTCCAACATATTTTTGAACTTTAGTATATAAAGTAAAAGCAATAATACCTGGAGAAATAGCTGCAAACAAAACCCAAAATATAAAATTATTGTTAAAAGCAGTATTAAAAAAATACCACTCTTCAATTAGATAAAAGGGAAACAGAGAAATCACTCCAAAAAAAGCTATAAGTGTAAATCTAGCCATAAGACTAAAGCTGCTTTTCCAATTAATAAGAAAAATAGAATAAACTGCCCAACCAAAAGCAGCTCCTAACATCCATAAGTCTCCAGAAGTAAACTTGAAATTTATTAGATAAGTTAAATCACCTTTACAAATTATTATTAGAACACCTGAAAGGCACAAAATTAAACCTATAATCCTAGATAAGTTAATTTTATCTCCAAAAAATAAAACTGACAATACAATTATAAATATTGGAGAAGAAGTGTAGATAATTCCCATATTTGCCATTGTGGTCGACATACCTGCTATAAAAGGAAATGCACCACAAATTCCACAGCCCATGAGTCCTAAAAAAAATAACTTAAAAGACTCATTTTTAAATTGTCTTTTTTTTTTGATGATTTCATCAAAAAAGAATGGCATCAAAATTACGAATACAGTTAGCCATCTCCAAAATGCTAATGAAACCGGCGGGACATATTCAACGCCTCCTCTTGCAACAATAATGTTAGAAGCCATAAAAATCGGCTGAATAAATAAAAGTAAATAAGGATAAAAATTATTTTTTCTTGTCGCCGAAGGCTTCATATAACATCATTACTATTACTAAGCCCATTAGGATATAAACTGGCAAAACATCTTTAAAACCAATCATCATTGATCTAGTCAATGTAGTTGCCAAGCCAATCAGAAAAGCAATACAAAAAGCACAACCAATTATTGAAGTAATTTTATTCATCTTTACAATTTTTTTCTATCCAGTTAGCTGTTCCTAAAAATCTTAAATCATCAAGTTTATTTCCAACTAGTTGAACACCTAATGGTAAGTTATTTTCTCCAGTTAGTAAAGGGAGTGAAATAGTTGGTAATCCTAAATATGTCCAACATTTTTGAAAATCTGCACTTCCTGTAGATTTAAGACCTTTATCAGCTACACCGCTTGAAGATGGAGTTATAATGCCATGATAGTCTTCAAAAACTTCTTTGTAGGACTCATAACTTTGTTTCATAAAATCTATTGCATCCGTGTATTCTTTTGCAGAATACTTCATCCCTCTTTCAATTGCGTCTCTCATTTCTTTAGAAAGTTTTTTTTTATCTTTTTTGTAGTAAACTTGAAAATTATTTGCCAAATCTGTTTCATGGATGACCTGATGATGTTTAGGTATTTCTGTAAAATATGAGGGCATGTCAAAAACTTCGATGTTCTTCTTAAAATTTTTAATTAAAAACTCAAATGCTTTTTGGGACTCTTTGTCAATATTTTTCCAATTATCTGTTTTATAAAAAATGAACTTTGGCTCAAAAACTGGCCCTTCTTCACAAACTTTTATCATATCATCAGCTGCAAAATGAACTGTAGCAGGATCATATAAATCTTTTTTTATTAATGATTTTGCAAGTAAAGCTACATCTTTCACAGTTTTTCCAAATACTCCCATAGTATCAAGTTTATCTGAAGTTTTTAAAACTCCATTTCTTGAAATCAATCCATAGGAAGGTTTGTAACCAACAACTCCACAATAAGAAGCGGGTCTAATAATTGATCCACCTGTCTGAGAACCAATTGATAAATGAGCCATATGAGATGCTATGACTGCTGCAGATCCACTAGAAGATCCGCCAGGAGTTCTTGAATAATCATGAGGATTTTTTGTTTTACTAGGGTGAATATAAGCAAGTTCACAAGTTACTGTTTTTCCCATAATAATTGCTCCTGCCGTCTTTAATAAATTAACTATTTCTGAGTCTTGAGAGCTAGACATTTTTTTTCTAAAAATAGTTCCACACTCAGTTGGCATATCATATGTTCCAATTATGTCTTTAATTGCAATGGGCAACCCGTGTAGGGCACCAAGAGGTTTACCAGACTTTCTATATTCATCAGCCTCTTCTGCTTTTTCTAAAAGAATTTTTTTATCTAAAAAAGACCAGGCTTGGACATCTTTTTCAAATTCATTTATTCTTTTTATATATAATTTACAAAGTTCAACAGAAGATAGATCACCAGATTTTAGTTTTGTAACCAGTTCATTGGCACTTAAAGAAGCTATATCTATCATTATAAATTTTTAATTAGCAAATAAAGCATCGGGCAACCAAAGCGCGATACCTGGGAATAGGTACATTAAAACCATTGCAAAAATTACTATTCCTAAGAAAGGCATTATTCCTCTGAATATTTCCATAAGTTCTACATTTTTTGATTGAACTCCTTTAAGATAATAGGCTGACATAGCCATTGGAGGTGTCAAAAATGAAGTTTGTAAATTTAAAGCAATTAACATTGCAAAGAAATAAGGGTTAACTTCAAAAAAAGCAACTAGCGGTAAAAATATTGGCACAAATATAATCAATATTTCTGTCCATTCTAGAGGCCATCCAAGTAAAAAAATAATAATTTGAGTTATTACCAAAAACTGCCAAGGAGCAAGATCCATAGATTTAAAAAAATGTTCAAATACTTCATGGCCTCCTAGGTAAGAAAAGACTGATGCGAAAGTCCATGATCCTATAAATAACCACATTATCATTGCTGTTGTTTTAGCTGTAAGAAAGACAGATTCTTTAAAATTTTTCCATTTCAAAGTTTTGTAAAAATAAGAGAGAATAATTGCTCCAAAAGCGCCAACACCGGCTGCTTCTGCTGGGGTTGCCAGGCCTCCTAAAATTGTTCCTAATACTAAAATAATAAGAGAAAATAATGGAAGAAAAGAAACTAAAACTTCCTTTAAAATTACTGACCTCGGGGGTATTTCCTCTGCTGGCGGTCTGGGTGCTATAGAAGGGTTTAAATAAGCTCTGGTAATGGCATAGCCAATATATAAACCAGCAAGTAATAATCCCGGAAAAATTGCTGCTGCAAATAATCTTAGAGGAGATAACTGGGCAATAACAGAATATACAATTAACATGATGCTTGGGGGAATTAATATTCCTAAACAACCTCCAGAGCATATTACTCCCGATGCAAATTTTTTATCGTATCCAGCTTTAATCATTGCTGGCCAAGCTAATAATCCCATCAAAGTTACTACTGCTCCAATTATTCCTGTTGCAGTAGAGAATAACGCACAAGTTATTAGTGCTGCTACTGCCATTGAGGCTGGCAATCTGTGTGAAGCTAATCTTATTGCAAAAAATAATCTTGAAACTATACCCGCTCTTTCTACAAGATAACCCATAAATAAAAATAAGGGGACTGCGGTAAGGACGGTATTGTCCATCACAGTATATGTGTTTTGTACAAATAATTGAAAAATTCTATTATCGAATAAGTGTTCCATTCGAGTTGGATCAAAATAAGCGTAATAACCAAAGCCAACTCCCATTGCCATTAAAGTAAATGCAATAGGAAACCCAAGAAGCACCGCAAATAAAAAAAGACCCATCATGAAAATTGCAACTTCTGGATTTGTTAAACTAAATAACATCTTTTTGATCCTCATCTTGAGAAGTTCTCATTAACATTTTTTCTGTTTCTTCGGCCACTACCATTCTTGCTGGCCAGTGGCCAGTTTGAATACAAATAATTGATCTGAAAACTTCACTAATACCCTGAATAACTAGAAGAACTCCAGCTGAAGGTATTAATGCTTTTGCCATATAAATTTGAATTTGAGCAGGGCTATTCCAACTTGTTTCTTTAATTTTCCAAGCCAAAGCAGCATATTCATATCCATAAAATGCTAAAGCTAACACACCAGGAAAAAAAAATATAAAATATAGAACTAAATCTATGTAACCCTGTGTTCTAGGTTTAAATAGTCTGTAAATTACATCGCCTCTTACATGAGCCTCTGTTGAAAGAGTATAGGCGCCAGCCATCATAAAAATTGCTCCGTACATTTGTAAACTAAAGTCAAAGTTCCACAAAGTTGGAGCATTAAATGCATACGCCATTACCACTTCGTAACAGGTTCCACCCATTAATATTACAATGCACCAAGAAAATGCTTTTCCAACTGAAGTGCTTAGATTGTCTGCGAAACTGATAAATCCTCTCATAAAAATAAACTATTCTAAATTTTTGATTTTTTCCATAAAAAAAGGGGAGAACAAATGTCTCCCCTTTTTAAATTTTTAAAACTTACTAAATTTTAACTTTAGCAATGTTTCCAAACTCATTTTCATAAGCCAATTTGTAATTTGGTTGATTCATGAGTAAGTATTTCATAACTCTCTTAGCGTATTTCTTCTGAGAATCTACAATCTTTTTAAAGAAAGCATCTTTTTTCACAAAGTCACCTATAACTTTGTCCCAACCTTTTAATTGTTGAGCTAAGATTTCATCAGATGTTTGATACACATTAACTTTGTGTTGATTCATCAATTTAGATAAATCAGCTGAGTATCTAACTAACGCTTTAAAGTAGTTGTCTGTATTCGCAGCATAAGCAGCATTTTTTAGTATCGCTTGGTGTGCAGGCGATAAACCATTAAATGTTTTCTTATTTACTGGAATTTCAAACATCTCTTGAGATTGGTGGAAGCTTCCTAAGTGATAGTGCTTAGAAACGTCTTGCATACCAAACTGAGAGTCTGAAGTAGGGTTGTTAAACTCAGCAGCTTCAATCAACCCTGTTTTCATTGCAGGTTGAATTTCACCACCAGGTAATTGTCTAACTACCATTCCCATTGCTGTTAATACGTTAGTCGCTAAACCAACTGTTCTGTACTTCATGCCTTTAACATCAGACACTTTAGTTACGTTCTTTTTGAACCAACCAAAAGGCTGCGCAGGCATAGGCATATGGAAGAACCCTACATAATCGAAACCAACTTTTGAAAGTGTTTCTTCATATAGTTTTCTACCTCCACCATACTCCATCCATCCCATTACTTCTTGAGATGACATTCCGTATGACGGACCTGTACCAAATAATGAAGCGGCAGCATTTTTACCATACCAGTAAGCTGTAACCCAGTGTCCCATGTCTAGAACTCCTGAACTTACCGCTTGGCCAATCTCTCCAGTTTTAACAACTGAACCAACTGGTTGAAGATCTATCTTCAACTCGCCACCTGACATGTCGCTAACCATTTTTGCATAGTCGCCAGCCATTTCGAAGAATATATTCGCTCCTGAAGGCCAAGCTGCTTGCATCTTTAAAGTTTTCGGAGCACCGAATGCAATGTTTGGCATTGCAACTGTTGCTGCCGCTGCTGCTCCTGTTACTGCAGCTGCTTTAAAGAACTTACGTCTTGAAGGAGTTTTGACTCCTTTGATTGTTTTTTTTGACATATGTCCCCTTTAATTATTAATAATTACAAATATTTAAACATATAATTTTAAGAGAGTCCCACCCAAATTGAACAAATTTTAGTCGTACACAACCTTAGGTGGTGTTAAAAATATTTAATTTACTTTGTTTTTACAATTTCCAGTTTTGAGAAATTCTTCAAGATTATCAATAGCTAGATTCGCCATTGCAGTTCTTGTTTCTTTTGTAGCGCTTCCTAAATGAGGAAGAATGAATGCACTTTTGTGCTTTAAGTAACCAGGATTTAAATTTGGCTCCCCTTTATACACATCTAAACCTACTGCATATACTTTCCTTCTATTAAGGGCGTCGATCAAGGCTTCGTCCTCAACAATATCTCCTCTAGCAACATTTGTAACAACTGCTCCCTTTGGTAGATATTCTAATGTCTCTTTATTAATTAAGTTTATTGTTTCTTTTGAAGCTGGACAACAAACAGATAATACATCTGAAACAGATAACAAACTCTTTAATTCTTTGTGATAAATAGCACCTTCTTCTTTATCAGAGCTAAGTTTTGAACGATTATGATAATGGATTATCATTCCCAGAGATCTTGCAATTTTCGCAATTTTTTTCCCAATTCTTCCCATTCCTAAGATACCTAACCTCGTTCCTGTTAATTGTTTGCCTATTAAATAATCGGCAGACCATTTCCAGTTTGATGCTTTAGCATCTTCAATTCCTTCTGATGCTCTACGACAAGCTCCTAAGATTAAAAGAATTCCTATTTCTGCTGTGGCGTCTGTAAGAACTTCTGGAGTGTTTGTAACAATAATATTTCTTTTTTTAGCAGCATTTAAATCTATATTTCCAAAGCCAACGGCAAAATTTGATAAAATTTTTATAGAGTCAGGTAATTTATTAATTGTTTGCTCATCTAAATTATCTGTAAGTGCTGACAATATGCCGTCACAGCCTTCGCTCATTTCAATTAATTTTTGTTGAGAGTAAAGTTCATCATTGGAATTAAGTTTTACATCGTATAGGTCTTTTAAGCGGTCCTCATTGGATTGTAAAAGTCTTCTAGTTACCAATATTTTTTTCATAAAAATAGAAGATTAGTTTAAATCAAAAATTTTTCCAGGATTCATGATGTTGTTGGGATCAAGAGTTCTTTTTATAGATTTCATTACTGGAATATTATCACCGTGTTCTTTTATAAGATATTCTTTTTTATGAAGCCCGATCCCATGTTCACCTGTAATTGTACCATTTAAATCTAATGTTTTTTTAATAAGTGAATCACTAAATTCTCTTATCTTTTTATATGTTTCTTTTTTTTCAGGATCGTATGGTAAAATCACGTGAAAATTTCCATCACCTAAATGGCCTACCATAGGTGCCCTTAGACCTAGTTTTTTTGTTTCTTCCTCGGCAAAATTTACACATTCAGTTATTTTTGATATCGGAAGACAAACATCTGTAGAGTAAACTCTTCCATTCTTAATTAAGGCTTTTACAGAATAATAGACATCCCAACGGGCCTTCCACAGTTTATTTCTCTCTTCTAAATCTTTTGCCCATTTAAAAGCACTTCCTTTATTTTCATTGGATATTTCTTCAACTATTTTAATATTTTCTTTATTAGATAATTCTGAACCATGAAATTCAAAAAACAATGTAGGTAAAATTTCTAGATTTTTTAACTTTGAGTAATTAATGCTTATATCCATCTGATCTTTGTTTAACATTTCAATACGAGCTATCGGAACTCCATATTGAATTATTTGTTGTGCTGTTTGAACAGCATCTTCTAGAGAGGGAAAGTGACAAACTGCACTCATAATACTTTCTGGGATAGGTGATAATTTTAATTGTATTTCTGTTATTATTCCCAGTGTCCCTTCGGAGCCTATAAATAAATTAGTTAAGTTATAACCTGCAGAAGTTTTTTTGGTTCTGCTGCCGGTATTTATAATATCCCCATTAGGAAGAACTACTGTAAGACCAGTTATCACCGTCTTCATGGTTCCATATTTGACAGCCATCGTTCCAGAAGCTGAAGTTGATGCCATGCCTCCAATAGCGGCATTTGCTCCCGGATCAATTGGAAAGAAAACCCCATCTTCTCTTAAATAGTCATTCAGTTGCTCTTTAGTCACACAAGCTTGTACTCTACAATCAAAGTCTTCCACATTAACGCTTAGAATTTTGTTCATTTTTTCTAAAGAAATTGTTATTCCGCTTTCATTACCCACAACGTTTCCCTCCAATGAAGTTCCAGTTCCAAATGGAACAACAGGTATCTTGTGGTCGTTACAAAGCTTTAAAATTTTTGAAACTTCCGTATTAGTTTCAGGAAAGACTACAGCTTTTGATAATACCGGGTCATAGGTATCTTCTCCTCTAGAATAATTTGTTCTGGTAGATACAGAAGTCGAAAATCTACCATTAAAAAGTTTCTTTAGTTCTGATTGAACTTGTTCATTCATTTAATTGATTTTAGTTAAAATTTAGGAAAAATACAGTTATTTAGCTAACATTTTTTTTATGTTTTCTAAGGCTTGAGAAATATTATCTTGGGATGCAGCAAAGCTAAACCTTACATAATCCTTACTAGTTGCTCCAAACGCAGTGCCAGGAACTATAGCAACACCTGCTTCATGCATACATTTTTTTGAAAATTCTGATCCATTCATTCCAGTTCCAATAACTTTTGGAAAAGCATAAAAAGCTCCGCCAGGCATACTACATTCTACACCTGGTAACTCATTTAACAATTTGTGTATTAATTTTCTTCTTTGATCAAATTTTTTCATCATTTCATTTATTGGTTCATCGGAACCATCTAACGCAGCTATTCCAGCAAATTGTGAGGGGACATTAACACAAGAAAAACTATTAATGGCTAGTTTAGTAATATGAGGAATTAGTTTTTCTGGCCAGACGCTCCATCCCATTCTCCATCCAGTCATTGCATAAGCTTTGCTCCAACCATCTAAGACAATTAATCTATCTTGAAGCTCTGGGTAATTAAAGAAAGTTGGCATTTCTTTGCCATCGTAAATTTGTCTGCTGTAAATTTCATCGCTTAAAATTCCAACATGAGGATGTTTTTTTAAACCCTCTGCTAAAAAATCTATCGCAGGTTTATCGACAAAACTACCAGTGGGATTGTTTGGATTAATTAATACTAATAATCTTGTCTTTTCGGTAATCAAAGATAGAATTTCTTCTGGATCAAATTTTAAATCTTTATCTTTAGTGAGATCGTACGGAACTGCTTTCGATCCTGAGTAATTAATCATAGACTCATAAATTGGAAAACCAGGTGTAGGATGTATTATTTCTGCTCCTGCTTCTCCTAACATCGAAATAGCAAAAAACATTGTTGGCTTTCCGCCTGGCATTATCATTACTCTTTCGGGACTTATATCTTTGTTATATAATTTTTTTATTTTTCTTGTTACAGATTGCCTGCACTCTAAAGTTCCGTTAGCTAAAACATATCCATGATGACCATCATCAATTGCTTTTTTTGCAGCATCTACTACATGTTTTGGAGTCTTAAAATCAGGTTGACCCAAGCCTAGGTGAATCATGGGTTTTCCTTGTGCTTCGAGTTTTTTAGCTTCAGCTAAAATAGAAAACGCAGATTCTGTTCCTAGTCTTTCTAAGCTTTTTGCTAATTTCATAATTTATCTAAAAACTATATTACTTTTACTTAATTCTTTTATATTTTTACACCCTAATAATATCATGTCTCGTCTTATTTCATCATGCATTATTTGCAATATAGCCTCAACCCCTTTTTGTCCACCAGCTCCTAAGGCGAAAAGAAATCCTTTGCCAAAACTACAAGCAGTAGCCCCCAAGGAAAGTGCTTTTAAAACGTGCGTGCCTCTTCTAATTCCCCCATCTAAAATGATTTCTAATTTTCCAGCCACAGCTTCAGCAATAGCAGGAAGTTGATCAAAAGGTGCTCTGGATCCATCTAGTTGTCTTCCTCCATGATTTGAAAGTAATATTGCAGAAGCTCCAATATCTACAGCACGCTTTGCATCTTTCACTGACATAACTCCTTTAATTGCAAAAGGGCCTCCCCATCTTTTTATACAATATTCTGCATCCCTCCAACTCATTGCTGGATCGTATTGTTCATTAATATATTCCATTACACCCTTAGCTATACTTGATCCTTTTTTTGTAAAATGCACTACATTAGATAGCTGAAATTTTTCATGGCTTAAATAATTAAATGTCCATTTGGGACGCTTCATAAAACTTAAAATACTTTTAAGTGTCATTTTTGGTGGTGTTGTAAATCCCCATCGATGATCTCTTTCCCGATTGCCTGCTGTTACAGTATCTACTGTTAAACACATTGCATTAAATCCAGAGCTTTTACACCTATCAATTAAGTTATCCGTCAAACCTTTAATCTTATGTATATATATTTGAAACATTTTTGGTCCACTTGATATATTAGATATCTCTTCTATAGAAGAATTGGCCATAGTTGACATGCTATAAAAAGTACCGAATTTTTCTGCAGCTCTAGCGCTTGCTTTGTCTCCTTCATGATGAAAAAGTCTTTGCATTGCTACTGGAGATAAAAATATGGGCATATCGATTTTTTTTCCAAACACATTTGTTGATAAATCAGGTTCACCTACACTAGCTAGAATATTGGGTACAAGATCACACTTCAGAAATGATTCTGTGTTTCTTTTAAGAGTAGTTTCATCGTCTGAACCACCATCTATATAATGAAAAATTGGTGCTGGTAAATTTTTTTTTGCTAATTTTCTAAAATCATTGTAGTTATAACAATCATTTAAATTCATTAACGTCTAAATCTTAAATTATTTCTATTCAAATCTTTTATAGTTTTGCATCCCATTAGTTTCATATCTCTTTCTAGTTCTGACTTATATAAACCTAACGCTCTTTCAACGCCTGCTTGACCAGCAGCAGCTAAGGCATATAGGTATAATCTTCCACCGGAACAAGCTTTAGCTCCTAATGATAGTGCCTTTAGCATATGAGTTCCTCTATGAATTCCACCTTCACAAATTACATCAAGTTTATCCCCTACTGCATCAACGATTTCCGCAAGTTGATCAAAAGGAGATCTAGACCCATCTAACTGTCTTCCACCGTGATTTGATACCATTATTCCTGTACATCCAATATCAACTGCTTTCTTAGCATCCTCAACGCTCATCACTCCTTTAAGAGCAAAATGACCACCCCATTTAGAACAAAGTTTTTCAGCATCTTTCCAATTCATAGACTGATCCAGCATAGTAGAAAAATAGCTCCCAATAGAAGAGTTTGTGCTTGTGCCTTCTTTCACGAAGTCTTGAAGATGGGGTAATTCAAATTTGCCTTTTGTTAAATAATTTATTCCCCACATTGGTTTTGTGGCAAAACTAAACAAACTGGCTAAAGTTAATTTAGGGGGAGAAGTAAAACCTGTTCTTAAATCTCTTTCTC
Source organism: Pelagibacterales bacterium SAG-MED05 (assembly GCA_014654415.1). Classification (GTDB taxonomy): domain Bacteria; phylum Pseudomonadota; class Alphaproteobacteria; order Pelagibacterales; family Pelagibacteraceae; genus Pelagilacustribacter. Next base: position 15,546 of record JACWDC010000008.1, read on the forward strand.
GATTTCCTCCAGTAATCGTGTCTACAGTTAAAGCCATTACGTCAAATTTAGCAGCTTTTGCTCGTTCTAAACATGAATCATTTAAACCTCTGTCTTTATGAAAATAAAATTGAAACATCTTTGGCGTATCAATCATTGATGATATTTCCTCTACGCTCACAGTTGCTAAAGCCGAAACCCCGAACATAGTATTAAATTTCTGAGCTGCTTTTCCTACCGCTCTTTCACCATCATAGTGAAAAAGTCTTTGTAGTGCAGTGGGTGCCAGATAAAAAGGTAGATCAAGTTTTTTTCCAAATATGGTAGTGGATAAATCAACGCTCTCTACTCCTCTTAAAACGTTTGGAACTAAATCCACATCATCAAAAGCACTTGTGTTCCTAGCATATGTAACTTCATCATCTGCTGCACCATCAATGTAATGAAATATAGGAGAAGGTAATTTCTTTTTTGCTAGTTTTCTAAAATCTTTATAGTTATGACAGTCCTTTAAATTCATTTCTATTAAAAGTTTTTAGAAAATGTAATTTGTTGATTGTCTGTCCCGGGATTTGTTTCACCCCAATCATTATTTGAAATGTGGCTATAACTGTATCCAATTTTTGAATTTTCAAAGATATCAAAGCCTAGTTTAATCTCACTTTTAAATTCTAAAGTGCTTCCTAGATCTTTCCCATTTCCTTTTTCATAAACACCAGGAGTAAAACTTGGTAAAATTTTTAATCTTCCAATTCCATATTGGCCTTCAACACCTGTATACAAATAAACCGAACTATCTCCGGTCATAAAACCTCCTGAAACTGGAGAAAATTTTCCTAAAAAAGTATTCCGAAATAGATTAGGATTTTTATGCTCTATACCAAATAAACTTGTTTGATCATCCCCTTCTTTATCAATGACATCGAAAGTACCAGTGTAGACCAATATTTCTTTATTACCTTCTTCTGCTAAAGCAGGATTCAGGATAAAGCTAAACAGAGCTAAAAATATTAAATGCTTTAATTTCATAATTAAAAATTAAATTAAATATCTCACATGTGTAGATATCTTTCAACTAGTGATTGTCTCTTTTTTTTAAAAATAAAAAAATTATCACTCCTCCAGATATTAAAGCTAAATAGGGAAATATCCATAATACAAAATTAACTTTATTTAACGGGGGTTTATAAACAATCCATTCACCATATTTCTCAATCAAAAAGTCATAAATTTCTTTTTCTGATTTACCATCATTGATTTGATCTTTAACTACTATTTTAATCGTTTGAGCAAATTCTGAATTTGAGTCAGCTACAGATTGACCTTGGCAAATTAAACAACGTAAATTTTTTAAAATCTTATTCGAATCTACTGAAAAAGTTATAGCATTAACAACATTAAAATTTAGTATGATAAAAAAAATTATTACTTTTGTTTTCATTATTGTCTTACGATATTCTTGATATAATTATAGTCATTTTTAGAAATAGGTCCGATAAATTTTTTTATAATTACCAGGTCTTTATTTATTAATATACTTTCTGGGATGCCATAAATCCCAAAGTTTATTGAATGCTTACCCAATTCATCTCTTGCTAAATCATCATATGGATCACCAAGATCTTTTAAAAATTCTAAAGCGTTATTTTTTTTATCTTTAAAATTTACTCCTAATAACTCAAGATTTTTTTCTTCATTTAATTTTAACAAAATAGGATGTTCAGCCCTACAAGGTCCACACCAAGATGCCCAGAAATTAATTAAAGTAAAATTATTTTTTCTTAAATCCCCTGCAGTAATTATTCTATTATCACTAAAGTGTTCTAATTCTATTTTAGTTATTTTCTGACCAACTAAATTTTTAGTATCATAGATTGAGTTTTTATTTAAACCAATAAAAAACACTCCAATAATAAATATAATTAATAAAATTATAGATAATTTAATAATTTTTTTTTGCATTTTGATAGAGTCTTAAAAAACCACCTAATGAAATAAAAATTACAGATATCCAAATCCATATCATAAAAGGCTTTTTTTGAAATTTAATATTATAATAATCCGATCTATCAATATTACTCATCGTGATATAATAATCTTTTAATATCCCAGATCTAATTGAAGCTTCATAAGTTATAGTGCTTGGATTTTCATAAATTCTTATTTCTGGATAAAGAGACTGATCTAGATTTTTTTTAAAATTATTTATTTTAAATTCTCCAATAACGGCCTTGTAATTCTCAAAATCTTGCAATCTAATATCTTTAAATTCTATAGAATAATTTTCAAAACTTTTTTTCTCACCTAATTTCAAATTAAAATCTTTTTCTAAAGAGAAATTGTAGTTTAGTCCTATAAATAATATTAAAAATCCAAAAGCAAGATGTGATAATATTCTAGGGGAGTCCTTTTTTAATTTATTAAATGATTTATATAAATCTATTAAAGAAGAGATCACAAGAAACACTGCAGAAATAACAATAAAATTTGATAACAGACTATATCCTTTAAATAGATATATTATAGAAAAGTTGATTAAAATTGACCCCATTAAAATCTTAAGTAATAAATTTATGTTATAAAACTTATTCTTAATCCATTGTGTCTGCGGACCTACAGACATAAATAATAGAAATAATATAACAATAGGTATAATTACAGTATTATAAAAAGGTGGGCCTACTGAAACTTTATGATCTGTTAGTACTTCTGTAAAAATGGGATAGACTGTTCCTAATAATACTGTGATTAAATAAAAAATCATAAACCAATTGTTGATTAAAATAAAAGTCTCTTTGCTATTAGAATTTAAATTATAATTTGTTTCTTTAAATTTATTAAAAAAAAGTAAAACTGAAGCAAAAATCATTAAACTTAAAAAAATCAAAATATATATACCTCGCGATGGATCATTGGCAAATGTATGTACTGAATTTAAAATTCCTGATCTAACCAAAAAAGTTCCGGTTACGCTTAAAATAAAAGTTAAAAGACAAAGAATAATTACCCAAAAATATAGCAAGTTTCTTTTCTCAAGTACGATTAATGAATGTAATAATGCTGACATTGCAAACCAAGGTAAAAGAGAGGCATTTTCAACAGGATCCCAAAACCAAAAACCTCCCCAACCTAATTCATAATAAGCCCACACAGAACCTGCTAAAATTCCAAGTGTTTGAAACGACCATGAAATTAAAACCCAATTTTTAATTGATCGTGCAAATAATTTTCCTGAATAATTTGTTAGTAAAGAACCTATCGCAGCAGAAAAATAGATAGATGAACCTACAAAACCAATGTAAAGCAATGGCGGATGTATAGCTAAAGCTGGATCTTGTAAAATAGGATTTAAGCCCAAGCCTTCTTTGGGTATTGGCAAAACTTTACTAAAAGGATTTGAATTAAACAAAAGAAAAAATAAAAAACCAAGAATTAAAATATTTTGAATAATAAGACTATAAATTCTATAATTTTTTTGATGATGTTTGTTGTACAAAAGAAAAAGGAAGGAAAAAATAGTTAAAATAATTACCCATAACAATAGACTGCCTTCGTGATTGCCCCAAGTGCCAGAAACTTTATAGAAAAAAGGCTTTAGTGAATGAGAATTTTGATACACATTAATTATTGAAAAATCTGAAACAATAAAAGCAGTTATTAGAGTTAAAAAACAAATTATTATAAATGTACTTTGAAACAAGCAAATATGATAAATCTTTTCACTTATTAAGATCTCATTACTTTTTAAATTTTGAAAAGAAAAATATATTATTGATATTCCTAACAATATATTTATAATTAGTAATGTATTGCCTATATCACTTAACATCTTTTTTCATTAAATCTTTTAATTCGGGTGGCATATATTTTTCATCATGTTTAGCTAATATTCTATCTGCAATAAAAAAACTTTTGTCTTTCAAAGTGCCTTCTGCAACTACACCTTTGCCCTCAGAAAATAAGTTTGGCACAGTGCCCTTATAGCTTACAAAAATTTCATTTTTTAAATCAGTAATTATAAATTTTATTTCTTGATTATTTATATCAATAGAGTCTTTTTTTACCATACCGCCTACTCTCATCTTTTTGTTAAAAATGATATCCTGACTTAATTGAATGTCAGTAGGAGATTTAAAATAAAGAATATTGTTAGTTAAAGATGTTAAAATAAAAAAAACTGCTACAACTAAAGAAATAAGCAATAAGCTAAGAAAAGATACTCTCTTTTTAACTTTTTTTGTAAGCATTAAAATGCTTTAGATCGATTTGTTGTACGAAGCTAAAAACTGGGAAGCAACCTTAGATTTTTCTAAAACTAGTTTTTTTTCTGCCTCTGAAAGTTGGCTTAACTCTTTAGCAAAATCTTTTTCGTATTTTTTCAAAGTTCTATAAGTCTTGTAGTAAACTACTCCACAAGCTAAAAAAGTAATAGCAAAGGATAGCCAAACAAAAAAACCATACCCATTCATTGAAATAAAATTTTGAATCATATTCTTTTAATATTTTTTTTCTTTATTCTAATGATTTCTGTCTTGTATTTCATTAGCAAAATTAACGCACAGTATAATAATAAAACTAACAACATCAACATTAAAGGCATTAACATAGAGGGGTGTATTGAGGTAGTTCCGTCAATCTTAATACTTGAAGGTTGGTGAAGAGTATTCCACCAATCAACCGAGTATCTAATAACTGGAATATTTATTAATCCTATGACTGCAATAATATTTGAAACCTTGATAGCTTTGTCTTCTTTTTCGATTAGCTTATGAGCAAGGATAAATAAAACATAAAAAATTGAAAGTACCAGCATTGAAGTTATTCTTGCGTCCCAAGCCCACCAAGTACCCCAAGTAGGTTTACCCCATATTGATCCAGTAATAATTGCTAAACAAGTAAACAATAATCCTATAGGTGCAATACTTTTTGTAATTATATTTAAATTTTTTATCTTAAAGATAAAACTTAGCATCGATAACAAAGCTATAACAGTGAATGAGGCTAAACCTATCCATGCAGATGGCACATGAACATACATTATTCTTACACTATCACCCTGTAAATAGTCTGGTGGAGATAATACTAAAGCAAATGTCAAAGCAATAATTAAAAGGATAAAAAAAATTGAATTAATAAAATTAATTAATTTTTCAATCCAATAAAATATTCTACTTGGATTTATCAAGTCAAACATATCTTCTGACTACTATAATATTATTTTTATGTGAAGAGTTAATATGCGCCTAACTGAGAATTGAGAGGGAGTTAAGAAGTATGAGTTAATTCCCAATTAGGCAAGAACGCCTTAAATTAATATAAATCTGTGTCCTAGATTTGAATGAATGATGTTAAATTTGAGGCAATATCAAATTTATCTAATTTGAAAGCTTAAAATAGTTTGAACCCTTTTTCCCAGAAAAAATTTCTTCTATCAGTGGATGTTTAACGGGCTCTTTAGATTTGTCTAACAATAAATTTTGCTCCGAAACATAAGCCTCATAAGTCACATCATTACTTTCAGCTAAGAGATGATAGAAAGGTTGATCTTTTCGTGGTCTGACATCTTTAGGTATAGATTGATACCATTCTTCTGAATTATTAAATTCAAAATCTACATCGTAAATAACGCCTCTAAAATTAAAGTGTCTGTGTTTAACCACTTCACCTATTGAGAATTTTGCATTATTGCTTGAAGCCATATCTAATAATTAATAACTTTTGTATTAAAATCAATATCTAATTTATTAAAAATTTATTATATGTTAGATATTAAATGTGAATAAGTCATTTTTAAAATTTATTACTGATTTTGGTCCTTTATTAATTTTTTTTACTATCTATTACAAAAGTGGAAATAATCTTAGTGTTGCAATACCGCCACTAATTATTTCAACAATAATTGCAGTTACAGTGATTTATTTTGTAGAAAAAAAAATACCTTATATTCCACTCATGGGAGGTATCATTATCTCTTTGTTCGGGGGATTAACCTTATATTTTAATAATCCAGTTTTTTTGTACATGAAGCCAACAATAATTAATATCATTTTTGCAATCACATTAATTGTTGGAAAAACTCTATTTAATAAAAATTTTCTAAAGTTTTTTTTCAAAACAGCCTTTCAGCTAGACGAATTTGGATGGAATAAATTAAACAATAGATGGGCTTATTTTTTTATTTTTTTAGCAATATTAAATGAACTTGTTTGGAGAACGCAACCAGAGACTACATGGGTAAACTTTAAAGTTTGGGGTATATTGCCTTTAACTTTTATATTTACTGCTATGCAACTGCCAATGATAAATAAACACAAGATATGAAAAATATAAAATTAGTTGTAAATAATGATTTAAAAAAAGAAAAAGAAAAATTTTTTATAAAAAAAGAACTTCAATGTATTTTAAATCTATATGCAAAAATGGTTTCGAATGGGACTTGGAAAGATTATTCTTTTTCATCTGGTCTCAAAGAGATATCATTTGATGTTTATCAAAGAGCTTCCGATCGACCGGTTCTAAGAATATTAAAAAATCTCAAACCTAAATATTACAATGAAAAATTCTTAATAAAAGATAATAACGGCAATATTCTTAAAAAGTCAGAAAATTTAAATCAATTGATCAATAAAACTAGCTGGAATAATTTAAGATTAGTAAAATAATTATCTTCTTTGACCAAAAAGTCTTAAAAGCATAATAAATAGATTAATGAAATCTAAGTACAATGTTAAAGCACCCATTACTGCTTTTTTTCCGATTAGCTCACCACTATCACTTGCTAAATACATGTTTTTAATTTTTTGAGTGTCATAAGCAGTCAAGCCAACAAAAACTAAAACACCAATAATAGAAATTACAAAATACATCATAGAAGATTTCATAAAAATGTTAACGATTGATGCAATTATTATTCCAAAAAGACCCATCATTAAAAAAGAGCCTAGTTTCGTTAAGTCTTTTTTAGTTGTGTAACCATAAATGCTCATTGCTCCAAATGTTCCTGCGGTAATAAAGAAAACTCTAGTTATGCTTGCTCCTGTATAAATTAAAAAGATTGAAGAAAGAGAGGCTCCCATTAAAGCTGCAAAAATCCAAAAAGTTGTCTGAGCTTTAGTGGCTGACATTTTAGCAATTCCAAAACTCATATAAAAAACTATAGCCAACGGAGCTAACATTATTACCCATTTTAAGCCCGAAGCATAAATTGTATTTCCAAAATTAGTCAAGCCAATTATCTGCCCGCCATCTGAAGTCACTACAGCCATTTTGAAAAATAAGAGAGCAACTACACCGGTTAATAGAACTCCTGAAGCCATATAATTATAAACTTTAAGCATGTAGGCTCTCAAGCCCTGATCAATAATAGCTTCTGATGCTGAAGATCTTGCTGTAGAGGTTTGTTTATTAAATTCCATAGACTTAATATATGAATTTTTATTAACTTTTCAATAGACAATAATTGCTTTAAAAAACCTCTAATATTACATTTTTATGAAATTCAAAAAATTAGGCAATACAAATCTAAATGTTAGTTCAATTTGTCTCGGAACTATGACTTGGGGAACTCAGAATTCTGAAAAAGATGCTTTTGAACAAATGGATTATTCACTAGATCAGGAAGTCAATTTTTTTGATACTGCCGAACTCTATTCAGTTCCTCCAACAGCAGAATCATACGGAAAAACAGAGGTAATGATTGGAAACTGGTTTGAAAAAAGAAAAAATAGAAACAAGATTATTTTAGCATCAAAAATTGCTGGACCTGGTTTAGATTGGATTAGAGGTGGCAAAAACTGCTTTAATGAAAAAGGGATCGGTGAAGCTATTGAAGGAAGTCTTAAAAGATTAAAAACAGATTATATAGATTTATATCAATTACATTGGCCTGAAAGGTCAACAAATACTTTTGGTAGAAGAGAATACGTTATCAATAAAAATGAAAAAGAATGGAGTGATTTTGAAAGTGTTCTTCAAGCGCTAGATAAATTTATAAAAAGTGGAAAAATTAGATACATAGGAATCTCAAATGAAACTCCTTATGGTCTATCTAAATATTTAGAAATATCTAAAAATAAAAATCTACCTAGGATGATGTCAGTACAAAATCCTTACAGTTTAGTAAATAGAACTTATGAAATAGGTATGTCAGAAATTTCTATTAGAGAAAAATGTGGTTTATTAGTTTACTATCCTTTAGCTTCAGGGGCTTTGTCTGGAAAATATAGAGGTGGTCAAATGCCCAAAAATGCAAGGATGACTTTGTTTAAAGGTTGGGAAAGAATGATTAATCCTTTAGCCATGAAAGCATATGATGAATACTATAAATTAGCTAAGGAAAATAATATTACGATGACCCAACTTGCGCAGGCATTTGTTAATTCTAGGCCTTTTGTAACAAGCAATATTATTGGAGCAACAACAATGGATCAGCTCAAAGAAAATATTGGAAGCATGAATATCAAATTGAATGAAGAGATGTTAGAAAAGATCAATATTATACATAATAACAATCCTAATCCTGCTCCTTAATTCAAACCATTGAAATAGCTTATTTTTAGTATAAAAATAAATTTATGTTATTTAAAAAATTTTTTATTTTGATTTTACTTGTCTTATTTTCTTTTAGCGCAACTGCTAATACTCCAAAATCAACTGGAAAATACAAAAATTGGGAGAGCTTTACAGCTCAAACTGATAAGGGAAAAATTTGCTTTGCTCAAACTATACCAACGAAAAGAGCTCCTGCTTCAATTAAAAGAGAAAAATCAAAATTATTTGTAACTTTCAGACCATCAGAAAGCATAAAAGATGAAGTTAGTTTAACAAGTGGACATGATTATAAATCATCAACGGTTACTATTAGCTCTGGAAAAAAAAGATATTCTTTTTTTTCACAGAAAAATTTTGCTTGGTTGCTTGATGATCAAGAAGAAAGAAATTTTATTAAACTAATGAAAAGAGCAACCAATGTCATTGTAAAGGCAAGAACAACTAAAGGTGCCGAAACAACTGATCATTATTCAATGATGGGATTTACTAAAGCATACAACACAGCAAAAAAAACTTGCGGTTAAATGAAAAAAATCGTTTTAGCCTATTCAGGTGGCCTTGATACTTCGATAATTCTAAAATGGCTTCAAGAAAACTATAAAGCTGAAATCATTGCTTACACATCAGATATTGGTCAAGAAATGAATAAGCAAAAAATTATTAGAAATGCAAAAAGGCTGGGCGTTAAAAAAATTATTATAGAGAATCTAAAAAATACATTTGTTAAAGACTATGTGTTTCCAATGATTAGAGCTCATGCAGTATATGAAGGAGTTTATTTGTTGGGAACATCTATAGCTAGACCGTTAATTGCAAAAAGACAGATAGCTGTAGCAAAAAAATTTAATGCCTTTGCAGTTTCTCATGGGGCAACTGGTAAAGGAAATGATCAAGTAAGATTTGAGTTGGGATATGCTTTCTTTGGAGGAAAAAAAATTAAAGTTATAGCGCCATGGAGAGAATGGAAATTGCAGTCTAGAACTGACCTAATTAATTATGCTAAAAAAAACAACATACCTATTCCAAAAGATAAAAAGGGAGCTCCCCCTTTTTCTGTGGACGATAACATCTTTCATACTTCTACCGAGGGTAAAGTTTTAGAAAATCCAAAAAACTCTGCGCCAGAGTTTATATATCAAAGAACTATTTCTCCTGAGAGAGCACCAAATAAAAAAACAAAAGTTAAAATTACTTTTAAAAATGGTGACCCAACTGCTGTTAATGGAATAAAATTAAGCCCAGAAAAACTTTTAGAAAAGTTAAATTTATTAGCTGGAAAAAATGGTATCGGAAGAGTTGATTTAGTAGAGAACAGATTTATTGGAATTAAATCAAGAGGAGTGTACGAAACGCCAGGTGGGACAATTTTATATATAGCACATAGAACTATAGAGTCTGTTACTTTAAATAAAGATACAGTCCATGCAAAAGAGAGAATAATGGCTGAATATGCTGAACTAGTTTATAATGGTTACTGGTTCTCCAAAAGAAGAATTAACCTGCAAAAAATAGTTGATAAAAATAGAAATCAAGTTTCTGGTGATGTTGTTTTAAGTTTGTACAAAGGTAACGTGACAATCTTATCCAGAAGAACAAAAAATAAAGCTTATTCTATGAAAAAAGTTTCTTTCGAGGAAAATAAATCTTTTAGAAAGTCTAAAGTTGAAAAATTTATCAAATACCACTCTAAACAGTTATACAAATCTTAAAATTCTGATAGTAATTAGATAATGAATAATACGATTCGAAATATTCAATTAACTGCAGTCCTTTTTGTTTTGATATCAACCATAATTGCATTTTTGCTTGAAGTCGCTGAAATGTATGAGAACAAAAATATTGAGTTGGCAGACTTACTTCTAATGTTCATCTATATTGAAGTTATTGGTCTGGTGAAATCATACTGGGAGACAAGATCTGTAAGAATTACTTATCCTTTGGTAATAGCGATAACTGCTCTTGCTAGATTTATTATTTTGCAAGATAAAGAAAGTGATCCATCAAACCTGATTTATATTTCAATTGCTATATTAATAGTAGCGGTGGCTACAGTAGTAATTAGATTCAGAAATAGTAAATATTTAAAGATTGATAATTCTAAGTCAAACGAGCTTTAAAACACTCTAAAGTATTTTTTAATAAACAAGCTATAGTCATTGGCCCTACTCCTCCCGGAACTGGTGTGATCGCCTTCACTTTATTTTTAACTTCTTCAAAGCTAACATCGCCAACAATTTTATCTCCATGTTTGTTTATGCCAACATCAATAATGATGGAACCATCTTTTACCCAATCCTTTTTTACTAAATTTGCTACTCCAACTGCAGCAATTAAAATATCTGCCTTTGAACATTCCTCTTTTAAATTTTTTGTTTTTGAATGAGTAATTACAACTGTACAATTTTCTTTCAATAAAAGTTGTGCCATTGGCTTACCATTTAAATTGGATCTACCAATAATTACAGCATGTTTACCTGATAAATTTTTTTCAATTTTTTTTAACAATAATAAACATCCCAAAGGTGTACATGGAACAATTGCATGATATCCTGAGGCTAAATTTCCTACATTAACTGGGTGAAATCCATCTACATCTTTTGATGGATCAATTGAATGAATAATTTTCTCTTTGCTAATTTGATCCGGTAGAGGAAGTTGCACCAAGATTCCTGATACATCTTTATCGTTATTTAATTCTTCTATTTTTTTTAAAACCTCTTCCTCCGTTACATCTTTTGAATATTTAATCACATTTGAATTAATTCCAACTTCTTTTGAATTTTTTTCTTTATTTCTGACGTATATTTGGCTTGGGGCAAAATCACCAATCAAAATCACTGTTAGTCCTGGAATTTTATTAGTTTTATTTTTAATAGATATAATTTCTTTTTTAATTTCTTCTCTTAAAACTGCTGATTCTTTTTTTCCATCAATAATCATAATTAAAATAACGAAGGTGCAAACATTTCAAACACTAAGTTTCTTAGAAACATTAGTCCTAAAATAAGTATAATTGGAGAGATGTCTATCGAACCCAGGTTAGGAAGATATCTTCTAATAAAATTTAAAGGAGGATCCGTTAACTTATGCGAAACATCCAAAACAGAATAAACAAATCGATTACTTGTATTTACAACATTAAATGCAACTAACCAGCTCATTATCACATTTATAATTAATATCCAGATATAAAGGTTTATAATATTATCAAATAATATAAAAATTGATTTCATTATTTCTTCTCCACATAAATAGATGTACTTGGGAAAGCAAATGAAGCGCCGTTGCTCTCTACAATTTCTTTTATTTTAACAGCTAATCTTTCTTTAACTTTAAGCCACTCTCCCCAATCATCCGTTACTGTAAAACACCTTACATACATATCTATTGAACTATCAGAAAATTTATCTATTCGAATAGCGTGTTCTGTATCTTCTCCAATTTTAAAATCTTTACTTGTAGTGATAAATTTTTCTATTTGATCTCTTATGTTTTTCAATTGATCAACTGTGGAGCTATACTGCAAAGTTATAACCCAACTAATCCTCCAATTTGTTGTCTCAGTAATGTTAACTACTGCATTCTCTGCAAATGATGCATTGGGGATGGTCGCAATTGATTTATCAAATTTTCTTATTACTGTTGATCTAAATCCTATTCTTTCAACAACTCCTTCGATAATTCCTTCTACATATACCCAGTCTCCAATTTTAAATCTTTTTTCTACTAAAACCAAAATACCTGAAATTAAATTTTTAAATAAATCTTGCGCTCCTAAAGCAACAGCGACACCAAATAAACCAAGACCTGCAATTATAGGGGCAATTTTTATTCCCCAAATATCTAGCGTGGCAGCAAAACCAAAAAAAATAATTAAAATTTTATTTGCTTTAATAACCCAGTTAAGCAGATCTTTAGATAATAGCTCTTCTACTCTTTTAATTAAAAAAGTTATAGGCTCAACAATTTGATGGATTAACCAGAATATCAAGATAGTAATTAGAGAACGATTTATATTATCTACAAAGACAGACATTTTCCCATCGAAATCCATATAGGATGTCGCCATAAATATACCGAGTACTATTGGGATAAATTTTATTGGGCCTGCCGATGCTTCCACTAAAGCATCATCAAATTTATTGGAAGTCTTAGCAACATAATTTTTTAATCTTTGAAGAATAAATTTTGCAATTAAACCACGTAAAAGTAAAAAAAATAAGAATATTGCAATTGCCAATGCAATTTGAGTAAAATTCACTCCAGCAATACCTTGTTGCCAAATTTCTAAAAATAAATCTTTAAAGTTTTCTAATATATTCATTTTTTAAATTCCTATAACTTAAATATCTCTTCTCCAGGATTAAAAACTTCTACTTTTTTCCATCCATCAGATTTAAATAAACTAGCTATCTTGTCGCTTATACACATAACTTTGGACCCTGTCATTAATGGATAAAGAGAATGATTTCTTGTTATTTCTATAAAGCTCTCTCCACTACGCAGGGAATAAACGAATATTATGTCAGGAGAATGATTGGCAATTATTTTTTTATTTTGATCATTTAAATCAGTAATTTTTTCAGATGTATAATTAATAATCTTGCTGATTTTTAAGCCTTCTTTTTTAAGCTCTAAATCTAGATCGTAGGCTAAGTTATCTCCGCAAAAATAGGCTATCTTAGATTTTTCATTAATTTGATTAGAATTGATAATTAAATTTTTTAATGCGTTTACTGTGCCACCAGCTGAAAGAGTATTGTGATAACCTGATTGTCTTGCTATTTTTTCTGTAATAGAACCAACGCAAAAACATAATTTACTTTTTACTTCACTTACAACTTGCAGATTCCTAATTGCATTTGCGCTAGTAAAAATAAGAGCATCATATTGATTTATATCTACTGGCTCTAGTTTAACGGCTGATATCTTTAAAGTTGGGATATGGATTATTTTGTGACCCAAAGAAAAAAGTTTTCCCATTAAGTCCTCCGAGTCAATTAATGGCCTTGTTATTAAAATATTCATCTTCTTTTAAATTTCTTACCAGCTAAGTTTAACAATTTTTCACCAACAGCTTTACCGATATTAACAGCATCTACGTCACGACCAGTAAACCTATAATCAAAACTTTCATCACCTTCATCTGAAAATAGCTGTGCTTTTAGTATAAGATTATTATTGGTAATTTCTGCTAAACCACCAACCGCTGTTTCGCAATCACCACCTATTGTTTCAAGCATTTTTCTCTCTGCTATGGCACAAAGATTAGTTTCTGTGTCATTAATTTTTTTTAATAAATCTTTAATTTTTCTGTCATCTTTTCTGCATTGAGCAGCAATAATACCTTGTCCAACTGCGGGGATAATTTCATTTGTATCAAAGACTAAACCAATTTTACTTTCTAAGTTTAAACTTTTTACTCCTGCAGCAGCTAAAACAATTGCATCAAATTTTTGATTTTTAAGTTTTTGAATCCTGGTGTCAATATTTCCTCTGATATTTAATACTGAAATATTTTTATTAATTTTTTTTAATTGAAGTTCTCTTCTTCTTGAACTTGATCCAATTTTTGCTCCATCAACCAGTTCTTTAAAATTTCTAATTCTATTGCAAATAAGGACATCAGATGGATCATTTCTTTCTATGTATGCCCCAATAATTAATCTTTCGTTTTGTTCGGTTTCCATGTCTTTTAAAGAGTGAACAGCAATATCAATATTATTTTCTAATAAGTTTTCTTCGATCTCTTTACAAAATAAGTTTTTTCCACCTATCTCTGACAATTTTACATCTGAATGTATATCACCAGAAGTTTTAATAGTTTTTATAACAAAATCAGCATCATTAAGATCTTTTGATTTTTCTAAAATGATATTCTTAACTTTTTCTACGTAAGCTAAGGATAATTTGCTCCCTCTGGCACCGATTGTAATTTTTTTCATTATTAGTTTATATATTTGATGAATGTATTTTATACTATTTTAAATTTTAACGTATAAATAATGAATAAAAAAATTACTTTTTTAGGAATTGAAACAAGTTGTGATGAAACAGCCGCCGCAGTAATTAGAGAAAATGAAAAAGGCACCGCAGACATATTATCAAATGTGGTGTCTAGTCAAATAGAGGAACATAAAGAATTTGGTGGAGTTGTTCCTGAATTGGCTGCAAGAGCTCATCTAGAAAATATAGAATTCATTATTGATAAGGCTTTAAAAGATAGCAAGATTTCCTTAAAAGAAATTGATGGAGTTGCAGCAACTGCTGGGCCAGGGTTAATTGTTTGTCTTACAGTTGGACTCAATATTGGAAAATCAATAGCAGCATTTTCTAACAAACCATTTGTCGGTGTAAATCATTTAGAAGGTCATGCGCTCAGTCCTGGGTTAGAAAATAAAATTAAGTTTCCTTATTTACTTCTTCTAATATCAGGCGGTCATACACAATATCTAATTGTTAGAGATGTAAATCATTATGAACAATTAGGCACAACAATAGATGACGCGCTTGGAGAAGCTTTTGATAAAACAGCAAAGATGTTAGATTTAGGATATCCAGGTGGGCCTGCTGTAGAAAAATTTTCTAAGTTAGGTGAAAAAGATTATTTTAAATTGCCTGAGCCGATAATTAATAAAGCTGGATGTAATCTATCTTTTGCTGGCTTAAAAACAGCAGTCTTAAGAGAGTCCAAAAAAATAAATAATGATGAAAAATTAAAATATAATCTAGCCGCATCTTTTCAAAATACGATTAATAAAATTTTATATAAAAAAACCAAAATAGCAATTCAAGAATTTAAAAACAAAACTAAAGAAAAAAAAGTGCAATTGATTGTGGCTGGAGGTGTAGCGGCAAACAAGTCAATTAGAGAAAATTTAACAGCACTATCAAAAGAGATAAATTGTAAAACTATTTATCCTGATTTAAAATTCTGCGGTGATAACGCAGCGATGATAGCTTGGGCAGGAATAAAAAGGTTTAAAAAAAATTTAATTGATAATATTGATATTTCAGCAAAATCTAGATGGCCGCTTGATAGTAATGCTCCATACATGAAAGGCCCTGGTTTAAAACTTTAATGCAGTGCTGGTTAATGAAATCTGAGCCTGATGTCTGGTCAATATCACAACAAAAAAAAGCAGGTTCAAAAGGAACTACGTGGGATGGGGTTAGAAATTATCAAGCTAGAAATAATTTAAAGAAAATGAAAGTAGGAGATCTTTGTTTTTTTTATCATTCAAACATTGGTAAAGAAATTGTTGGTGTTGTTAAGGTAATAAAAAAAGCTTTTCCTGATAAAACTGACAAAAAAAAGAGGTTTGTAGCTGTTCAGGTTAGGTTTGTGGAAGAATTTAATTCACCAATTTCCTTAGAAAAAATTAAAAAAACCAAGACTATTTCCCATCTACCTCTTATTAAGCAAAGTAGACTGTCAGTCATGCCTATAGACTATAAAAGCTGGAAAATTTTATATAAGATGGGTAAGATCAAAGAAATTTAATCAGGGGAATTCCGTGGCTAAGAAGAAGAAAAAGAGAAGAGTAAAAAAATCTAGAAAAAAAACTAGAAGAGTAAAAAAATCTAGAAAAAAAACTAGAAGAGTAAAAAAATCTAGAAAAAAAACTAGAAGAGTAAAAAAATCTAGAAAAAAAACTAGAAGAGTAAAAAAATCTAGAAAAAGAAAAGTTTCAAAAAAACGACAAACTTTTAAAGCACCATATCAATCCAAAGATAGTGAAGGTAATACCTTAATTAAAGTCTCTGATAGTTGGGCTCACCACGCATACGTTAATGAGTCTAAGTATAAAAAAAAATATAAGCTTTCTATTAAAGAAAATGAAAAATTCTGGGGCAAAGAGGGAAAAAGAATTTCCTGGATAAAAAAATATACTAAAATTAAAGACGTTAAATATAGTAAAGAGGAAGTTAAAATTAAATGGTACTATGATGGCACATTAAATGCTTCTGCAAATTGCATTGATCGTCATTTAAAGAAAAACCCAAAAAAAACAGCTATCATTTGGGTAGGTGATGATCCTTCTGACTCGAAAAAGATTTCATATAAGGAATTACACCAAAATGTTTGTAAAGCTGCAAATGGATTAAAAAGTATTGGCGTTCAAAAAGGTGACAGAGTGACAATTTATCTTACAATGATACCTGAGTTAGCTTATGTGATGTTGGCTTGTGCAAGAATTGGAGCTGTACATTCAATTATATTTGGTGGTTTTTCTCCTGACTCAATAGCAACAAGAATAAATGATTGTGAATCTGATTATTTAATAACTGCAGATGAAGGTGTTAGAGGGGGTAAAATTGTTCCACTAAAAAAGATAGCTGATGATGCTTTATCACAATGTCCAGACGTTAAAAAATGTGTGGTAATTCAGAGAACAGGTAATCAAGTAGACTGGAATAATGAAAGAGATATTTCTTATAAAGAAATGATTTCTTCTGCATCAAATAAATGTGATCCTGAAGAGATGAGCGCTGAAGATCCATTGTTTATACTTTATACTTCTGGCTCTACTGGAAAACCTAAAGGAGTTCTACATACAACAGGTGGTTATATGGTTTATGCATCAATGACTCATCAATATATTTTTGATTATAAAAGTAATGATGTTTATTGGTGTACTGCGGACATTGGTTGGGTAACAGGGCACAGTTATATTATTTATGGTCCTCTAGCTAATGGAGCAACTACTATTATGTTTGAAGGAATTCCAAATTACCCTGATAGTTCGCGTTGGTGGCAGATCGTAGATAAATATAAGGTTAACATTTTTTATACAGCTCCAACCGCAATTAGAGCTTTGATGAGAGAAGGAGACAAACCAGTTAAAAAAACAAGCAGGAAGTCATTAAAATTATTAGGTACTGTGGGAGAGCCCATCAATCCAGAGGCTTGGATGTGGTATTACAAAACAGTTGGGGATTCTAGATGTCCAATAGTTGATACTTGGTGGCAAACTGAAACGGGAGGAATATTAATTTCTCCTCAACCCGGAGCTATAGATTTAAAACCTGGTTCAGCAACTAAACCATTTTATGGGATTAAGCCTGTAATAGTGGACAAAGATGGTAAAGTTATAAAAGGTGAGGGAAAAGGAAGATTGTGTATGGCCCAATCTTGGCCTGGTCAAATGCGAACAGTATATGGTGACCATCAAAGATTTATTGATACTTATTTTTCTCAAGTTGACGGAAAATATTTTACAGGAGATGGATGTAGAAGAGATAAAGATGGATATTACTGGATTACAGGAAGAGTAGATGATGTAATTATTGTATCAGGTCATAATCTTGGAACAGCAGAAATTGAAAGTGCTTTTGTTGCGCATCCAAAAGTTGCTGAAGCGGCTGTAGTTGGTTTTCCACATAGTATTAAAGGAAATGGTTTATATTGTTATGTTACTCTAAACGTAGGTGAACAAGCCACGGGTGACTTAGAAAGAGATCTTAAGCTCTGGGTAAGAAAACAAATCGGACCAATAGCAACACCGGATGTAGTTCAATTTGCTCCTGGTTTGCCTAAGACACGATCTGGAAAAATTATGAGAAGAATTTTAAGAAAGATTGCAGCTAACGACCCTGATAATTTAGGAGATACGACTACATTAGCTGATCCAAGTGTTGTCGAGTCTTTAGTCCAGAATAGACAAAATAAAGGTTAACTATTAAATTTAAGATTTTTGATTAAATCTTGAAATTCATTTTCTACAAGATTCCATTTAAGTTTAATTGAATTTAAAACTATTTCTTTATCTAGAACTTTCAATTCATCTGCAATGGGGGACCAATTGTAAAGAGCCAATCCACTTTCTTGAAATGGACTTTCCTCATGAAATTTTTTCCAATCTACAACTTTTACTTTTGAAATAAATTCTCTTTTTGCTTTTTCATGAATTTTTTTATCTAATCCATTTTTGAGTTCGTTATTAATTATATTGATAAATATTTTTTCAGCATCAATTTGCTTTAGATTTTTCTTATCAATTAAATAAGAAAATACATAAAGTGTTAGATCTGATATTGCGGCAACATATATATTCCATTTTGCAATATTTATTGACTCTACAAACTTTTCATCCTGAAGCATAAGTGCGTATCTTGTTCCAATCCTGGTTTTTAAATAACCATAAAGAGTGGTTTGTGTTACATGAGCAGATCTTTCTTGAACAAAGTTTTGTAAATCCTCCTCTGAATTAATTGATCTAAATTTATTGGTAAATTTTTTCACAGGAAAAAGATATTCTCCCATGGCTTTTAAGGTATTTACTATATTTTCTAAATTCAATTTCACGTTGTATTATAAAAACCCTTGTATTTACTATCTTGTAGCATTTCATTATAGATTTAGGAGGGCTTTTTTCGCTTTTAATTAGACTCCATATGAGTATGATCCTTTCATTAATTAATACTTTTTACGTAAAAAGTTACAAAAGGGGGAAAAATGTCAAACAAAGACGCATATTGGGCGAAAACCAAAAACCATATGATCGTAACATTGGTTCTTTGGGCTTTCTTCTCATTAGTTATTTTCATGTTTGGTTCTGAACTAAACACGATGTCTTTTCTTGGGTACCCATTAGCATATTATATGACAGCACAAGGATCACTTCTTGCGTTTGTTGTAATGTTATTCTGGACTGCCAATAAACAGGAAAAGATTGACGAAGAACATGGTTACTCTGAAAGAGAGGAGGACTAAATGATGGACATGAAAGGTGGATTTATAAAGAATCTTCCAAAAGTATATGGTCTCTACACTGGAGGTTTCGCAGTATTCATTTTGATAATGGCTATTGCTGAACAAGCGGGTGTATCTGCAAAAAACATCGGAGTGATGTTCGTTGCTTTTACCGTTTTGATTTATGCCTTTATTGGTTATTTATCAAGAACAGTTCAAGTAGATGCTTATTATGTTGCTGGAAGACAAGTGCCAACCGTATTTAACGGAATGGCAACTGCAGCTGACTGGATGTCAGGTGCATCATTCGTAGCCTTAGCGGGTGGAGTTTACTTTGGGGGCTATACGTATATGGCTTTCTTAGTTGGTTGGACAGGTGGTTATGTGCTTGTCGCAACTCTATTAGCTCCGTACCTAAGAAAATTTGGATGTTACACAGTTCCTGATTTTATAGGAACACGATACGGTGGTAATCTTGTAAGAGCTTGCTCTGTATTTGTGCTTTTTATAGCTTCATTTACTTACGTGACTGCTCAAATTAACGCTACGGGAACAATTGCTTCAAGAGCGCTAGGTATTCCATTCGAACTAGGTGTTTGGGTAGGACTAATTAGTATCTTAATCTGTTCTATGTTAGGTGGAATGAGAGCCGTAACATGGACGCAGGTAGCTCAATACATCGTATTAATCATTGCTTACTTACTGCCAGTTTTCTGGATTAGTAATAAAATTGGTGGCGGAGTATTCCCTCACTTAATGCTAGGTGATGAAGTTGCGAGATTGGGTGAACTTGAACAACAATTTGGACTAGTTAAAAACAGTGCCGCAGATATGAAAGCAGCGGGAGTACCAGGAGGATTGAAATATATCTCTGGACCTCACTCTGGAGTACCTGATGGTGGAATGGCTGTATGGAAATACTTATCATTAGCGATTTGTATGATGGTAGGAACTGCATCGTTACCTCATATTCTTATGAGATACTTTACAACTCCTTCTGTTAAGGCAGCGAGAAAATCGGTAGCTTGGTCGCTATTCTTTATCTTCTTGCTTTATTCTTCAGCACCAATGTTAGCAACTCTGTCTAAACTTGCTTTAATGGACCCTAATTTACCTACTGGAATTATCGGAAAATCTATTTCTGATGTTCAGAGTATAGCGTGGGTACAAAACTGGTCAGCAGTTAAACAAGTGTTCATCGCAGACTTTAATGGTGACGGTATACTTCAGTTAAACGAATGGTTTATGAGAGGTGACGTTGTAGTATTAGCTACTCCAGAAGTAGCGGGACTACCGTTCGTAATCTCAGGACTTGTGTTTGCTGGTGGTATGGCTGCTGCCATGTCAACTGCAGATGGATTAGTTCTTGCGATATCAAATGCTTTATCACACGACATTTACTACAAAATAGTAAATCCAAAAGCAGATACAGCAAAAAGACTAATCGTTGCTCGTGTACTTCTAGTAATAATCGGTGCTGCAGGTGCTTACATAGCTTCATTTAGGCTAACAAGTATCTTAGGTTCTGTTGCTTGGGCGTTTGACTTTGCAATGTCAGGCCTATTCTTCCCACTTGTACTTGGTGTATGGTGGAAGAGAGCTACTAGACAAGGTGCAATTGCCGGAATATTAGCAGGAATACTTTCTGGATGGGCATACTTATTGTATGTGTATCCTAAATTCTCTGTTGCTATTTGGGGTGTTGCTCATGAACCTTGGTTGGGTATAGATCATTTAAGATTTGGAATGATCGGTGCTCCAGTTTGTTTAGTTACAATGGTTGTAGTTAGTTTAATGACTAAAGAACCAGATGCAGCTACACAAAAAATGGTTGACGACACTAGAATACCAACAGGTAAAGCTGTTCTAGGTAAACAACACTAGTTAAATAAACTTTTAAAAATTAAAAGGGGCGAGTTTATCGCCCCTTTTTTTTTACCTAAATCATGATATCTTATGAATATGATACCTACTTGGATAATTGTTATAGATTATATACTTGGAATGATTATGTGGACTTTAATTGGAAGAGCAGCGATGAACATTTTTCAAAGAGAGGACTCTACCTTTTTTTTTATGAGAGTTTTTGTGAAATATACTAATCCTGTAATTAAATTATTTAAACCTATTACTCCCAGTTTTTTATTTGGTGGATTTATTGCACTTTACGTTGCTTGGTTCTTTTATCTATTTAGATTTTATGCTATGCCCTACTTACTTGGCTACGATGTGTGGGGAATGTTAGCTTTTCCATTAGAAAGTGATTTTTCAAAACAACTTTACCAACTTTTTAATTAACAGTTTATTTTTTTGACAAATTCATTGATTAAAATATAAACAAAGAATGAGCAATCTAATCAAAATATCACCTTCAATACTTTCAGCAGATTTTAGTAAATTAGGTGAAGAAGTTGTAGCGTTAGAAAAAGCTGGTGCTGATTATATACATATTGATGTTATGGATGGCCATTTCGTTCCAAACTTAACAATTGGACCAGAAGTAATTAAAAAATTAAGACCGCTAACAAAAAAAGTTTTTGACGTTCACTTGATGATAGCTCCAGTAGATAATTTTATTAAAGATTTTTCAAATGCTGGTGCTGATATTATCACTTTTCATCCAGAAGCTACTCCAAATATATCAAATACAATTAATTTAATTAAAAAAGAGGGAAAAAAAGTTGGCATATCTTTAAAACCTAAATCAAAGATAGAATTAATTGAAAAATATATAGAACAGGTTGATCTAATTCTGATTATGAGTGTTGAACCAGGTTTTGGGGGTCAAAAATTTATGCCAGAAGTTTTAAATAAAACAAAAAAAATTAAAGAATTAGTGAATAGAAAAAAATTAAAAACTGAAATAGAAATAGATGGCGGAATTAATTTTGAAAATTGTACTGAAGCAAAAAAAGCTGGAGCAAATGTAATTGTTTCTGGCTCTACTATCTTTAGAGAAAATCAAGGTGATCTAAAAAAGAATATAGGAATTCTTAGAACAAACTAATAGATGTTTAATTTAAAAAGTATTTTTTTTTACTTTTTAGCTCTTCAAATAAGTTTAATAAAATTTATAAAAAAGATTTATTTCTCAACAAATTATTATAATAAATCATTAAAATCTAAAACACCTCAACAATTTTATTTCCATCCAAATCCATTTTTACTTTCTTCTATAACAAACTATAAAAAATATTCATTTAAAATTAGTGAAATTGATCCGAATATTTTCTGGGTAGATCAAAAAAATCTTAAAGGAGAAAAAGAACGAAATAGTTTTTTATGGCTTAATCTATTGGATAGAAAAAATGATGGAAAGTCTTTACAAAAAATAATCAATATTTGGATGACAAAACATTCAAAATACAAAAAAAACATATGGGATAGTTCCGTTCTTAGTAAAAGAATTATTAGTTGGTTATTAAATGTAGATATTATTCTTAATAATGGATTGTTTGAATTTAAAAAAAAGTTTCTAGATAGTATAATTTCACAATCTAATCATTTAAAAAAAAATATTAAATTTGAAAAAAATTATTCTAAGAGAATAGAAATTTTAACTGCACTACTTTTATCTGGGTTAGTCTTCAAGGAATATAAAGAAAATTATGATATTGCAATAAAAGAATTAGAAAAACTAGTTAAAGATTATTTTGACGAAGCTGGTTTTCCATTAACTAGAAATCCTAGTGATTTAGTATTTTTTTCAAAATACCTTATTCTTTGTAAAGAATGTATTCAAGATGCTCAACAATACCTTCCGGAATTTTTAGAAATTATAATTGATAAAAATCTTGTCTCTATAAAAAATATTATAACTCCTGATGAACAAGTTCCTCTTTTTAACGGTGGTACAGAAGATGATTTACAACAATTCAATAAGTTTATTAATGATTTAGATTATAAATCAAAATATAGAAAAAATATAATAGGTGGTATTCAAATATTTAAATTTAAAAATAGTTCTGTCTTTTTTGATGTGGGGAGCCCTCCTAGCAAAAGTTTTTCAAGAAGTTATCAGTCTGGACCTTTATCCTTTGAGTATTATTTTGAAGGAAAGAAAATTATTACTAATTGTGGTTTTGGTTCTAATATATCTTCCAAGGCTGAGCTTTTGAGTCGTCTAACTTCGGCACAATCCACTCTAACTTTAAATGATACTTCTGTAACAAGGTTTGAAAGAAGTAAATTAATAAATAAAATTTATGGAAACTCTATAAAAAACACTTTTAAAATTTCTAAACTAGAATTTATTGAAAATACAAAGCTGATACGATCTGTTGCATCACATAATGGCTATGAAAAAAATTTTGGCTGTATTTTTAAAAGAGAGATTTCTATAAATAAGAATACAAGCAATCTGTCAGGCTGTGATGAGTTAATAAAGAGAAAAAATGGAAAACCAATTAACTATAGCTTTAGATTTCATCTATATCCTGGGCTTACGGCTGTAAAAACAATGGGAGGTAACAGTGTGTTAATTCAGTTGTCTAAAAATAGATCGTTGATATTCACCATAGAAGATGAGTCTATATTAGTAGAAAAAAGTATATTTCTTGGAGGGAATAAAATATTAGATAGTGCTTGTATAACAATATCTGGTAATTTAGTTAACAAAAGCAAAACTATCCATTGGAAAATTAAAAAGAATATTTAGCTATGAGCCAAAAAATTAAAAACGCACTTATATCTGTTTCGAATAAAGAAAACTTAAATAATCTCTTAAAAACTCTTAGAAAATATAAGATTAACATCATTAGTTCTGGAGGAACCTATCGTTCAATTAAAAAAATGGGTTTTAAATGTAAGGAAATTTCTGAATACACTGGCTTTGATGAAATGTTAGATGGAAGAGTAAAAACTTTACATCCCAAAATTCATTCTGGGATTCTCTTTAATAGAAAAAAAGGTGCCCACAAAAAACAAATGAAAAAAAATAAATTTGAAGCAATTGATTTGGTTGTGGTTAACTTTTATCCTTTTAAAGAAATTCTGAAAAAAACCACTAAGAGTAATAAAATAGTAGAAAATATTGATGTTGGCGGCCCAAGTATGGTAAGAGCAGCTGCAAAAAATTGCAACGATGTAGTCATAATAACAGACAAAGAAGACTATTTAGATTTTATTAAAGAAATAAAAAAACATAAAGGTAAAACCAGTCTTAACTTTAGAGAAAGATTGGCAGGTAAAGCCTTTGGATTAACTGCATTTTACGACTCGATTATTGCTGAATGGTACAACCAAAAACTTGGGATTAAATTTCCAGAAAGAAAAACTTTTTTTGGAAAAAAAATTAATCAATTACGTTATGGGGAAAATCCTCATCAAAAAAGTTCAATTTATTTAAGTGATTTAAATTATGACAAAAATAATCTAGAACAATTAAGTGGTAAAGATTTAAGTTATAACAATTACAATGACATTTTTGCTGGCCTAGATATACTTTTTTCTGAAAAAAAATTATCATCAACTGTTATAGTTAAACACGCAAATCCATGTGGAGTTTCTTCAAATAAATCTTCATTTAAATCTTTTATAAATGCTCAGGCTAGTGATCCAATAAGTGCTTTTGGAGGAGTAGTTGCGTGTAATTATAAAATTAACAGTGGAATTGCTTTAGAAATTAATAAAACTTTTTTTGAAGTAATATTAGCAAAAGGGTTTGATACAAAAGCCTTAAAGATATTGAAAAAGAAGAAAAATATGAGAATTATTGATATAACTAAAATAAACTATAAATCTGATACCACAACTAAAATTTTTGATAATTCATTTCTTCTGCAAGAGAAAGACAAAACAGTTTTTGACAAGAAAAAATTAAAGTTTGTCACAAAAATTAAACCAACAAAGAGTGAGATAAAAGATATGGAGTTTGCATTTAGAATTTGCAAATATGTAAAATCTAATGCAATTGTTATTACAAAAGATAATGCAACTATAGGCATTGGAGCGGGGCAACAAAACAGGCTCGATAGCTGTAAAATAGCAGCGCAAAAAGCACGAAAGTTTCAACCAAATAAACTTTATAATTCAATCGCAGCTTCAGATGCTTTTTTTCCTTTTGCGGATGGAATAAAAACATTAATAAGTGCCGGTGTAAAAATTATTATTCAACCTGGTGGTTCAATTAGAGATAAAGAAGTAATCACAGCAGCTGATAAAGCTAATATTAAAATGGTTTTTACTAGTACTAGGCATTTTAATCATTAACTAAATTTTATCAATTTTAGCAGCTAAAACAAAGTCACTCTCTGCCAAACCTTTAATTGCATGTGTTGAGATTTTAATATTTGCATATCCCCAACCAAAAGTAATATCTGGATGGTGACCTTCGGTTTCAGCAATTTTACCTACACTCATAATGAATTTTTCGCTATCGATATAATTGCCAAACTTAAATTGTTTTTCTATATAATAATTTTTTTCTTTATCTTGAAGCACGTCCCATCCATCAACTTTTTTCAGATATTTGTGTATTTCTTCAACTTCAAAAGCTGGTATTGAACCATCACATGCCACACATTTTTTGTTATGTAATTCACTCATATTTAAATATAAAGTTTAATTTTAATTTATATTAATATAAACTAACAATTAAATTAATGTTTATAAACAAAAATTATTTAAATTTAAAAAAAGTCGCAGACGAATATAGCTCTACTTATTTGCATGCAAAACCCTTTCCCAACATAGTTTTTGATAACTTTTTTGATGAGGAAGTTTTAAACAAAATTTTAAACGAGTTTCCTAATAATATTAAGGATATAGGAAATGAATTTAATAACAAGGCAGAAAAAAAACTAAGCTTAAATTCAGCAGAAAAACTATCAGCTTCAACAAACAATTTTATTAATTTTTTAAATTCAGAACCATTTGTAAAGTTTCTTAATAAACTTACTGGAATAAAAGAAACTTTAATTACTGACCCCTATTTAATTGGTGGAGGTCTCCATGAATTGAAGAATGGTGGATATCTAAATATCCATGCAGATTTCAATCAACATCCCAAAATGAAATTAGATAGAAGGTTAAATATACTCATCTACCTTAATCATAAGTGGGAAGAGAATAATGGGGGTCATTTAGAACTGTGGGATAAAGAAATGAAAAAATGTGAAAAAAAAATATTGCCCATCTTTAATAGAATGGTAGTTTTTAGCACTACTGACTTTTCCTATCATGGAAACCCAAATGAAGTCATAGTTAATGAGGATAATTCTAGAAAATCTATAGCATTATATTATTATTCAAATGGTCGACCAAGCTCAGAAAGAAAACTAGGTTTACATTCAACTATTTTTAGAAAGAGACCTTCCTCAGACGATGTTGATGGAAATCTTGAGTACAAAAAAATAATTGGAAAAATTTATATAAAAACAAAGAAGAAAATATAAACATATTTTGGAGCGGGCAAAGGGACTTGAACCCTCGACCTTCTCGTTGGCAACGAGACGCTCTACCACTGAGCTATGCCCGCAAATTAAAAGATTATAACTAGACAATTTTTTAAAAACAAGCAATATCAAATTATGAAAATTATTGATTGTTTTAACTATTTTGATGAAGATCTAATTTTAGAAATTAGACTAGCTACTTTATTTGATTATGTAGATAAATTTATAATTTGTGAAGCAACATTAGACCATGCTGGTAACGAAAAAAAATTAAATTTCAATATCAAAAAATTTAAGAAATATGAAGAGAAAATAAAATACATTGTCGTAGATGATTTACCTAAAGTAGTAAAAAAATTTAAAAAACATTGGCATACTGCTCATGCTAGAGATCAATTTCAGAGGAATTCATTGACTAGAGGACTATCAAATTGCGACCCGGATGATCTGATTATGATATCTGATGTTGATGAAATTCCTAATCCAGAAAAAATTTCTGATTTTAGAAAGGAAGATAAATATGTTTGTTTTGTGCAAGATAATTTTTTACTTAAATTTAACTTATTAAACATAACCGAGCCCAAATGGTATGGAACAAGAATGTGTAGAAAAAAAGATCTAAAATCACCTCAGTGGCTTAGAGAAATAAAAACAAAAAAAATCCCATTTTATAAATTTTATAAACCCAAGTTCGATAAATTTATTGAAGATGGTGGATGGCACTTTAGTTCGGTAAAAAATGCTGAAGGAATATACAGAAAACTCAATTCTTACTCTGAACAACAGTGGAATAATGAAAAATTTAAAAATATGGAAATAATTAAAAGAAAAATAGACCAAAAAAAAGATTTGTTTGACAGAAATTATAATTATAAAGTATTAAAAGTTGATAATTCTTTTCCGAAATATATTTATGATAATAAAGAAAAATTAAAAGAGCTTTTATATGATAATTAAAATAGAATATTTTTAAAATGAACGAAAAATTTCCAGATCAAATACCTATATTTCCTCTTTCAGGTGTTATTTATTTTCCTAAAACAAATTTACCTTTAAACATTTTTGAAAAAAGATATCTAGATTTAGTAAATGATGCGATTAAAAAAGATAAATTGATGGGAATGATCCAATCGAGAAAAAGTAATAATGAAGTTTATAAAATAGGATGTTTAGGAAAAATAAGTGACTTTCAAAAAAATAAAGATGGAAGAGTTTTAATTAATCTTACTGGTCTTACTAGATTTGAAGTTTTAGAAGAGAAAAAGAATTCTAAATTATACCGAGAGTTTAAAGTTAATTACAAAAAATTTATTATGGATCTAAAACCTATAAAAGAAGAAATTAATATCGAGCCGCTCATGGATAAAGTAAAAATTTTTTTTAAAAAAAGTGGTCTTTTACTTAATTGGAAAGAATTTTCAAAATTAGATGAAGTACAAAAAATAAATACTTTAGCTATGATCGCTCCTATAACAAATGAAGAAAAGCAAAAGCTTTTAGAATCAATTTCTTTGGAGGAAAAAGTTAAAGTTTTGATAAATATAGTAAACTTTTATCTGCACGAAGTAGATTTTAACAATCAAACATTACAGTAAATTATTAGTTAGAAGACTTGTTCATTGAGTCGAAAAAATCGGAATTATTTTTGGTATTTTTTAATTTTGAAATTAAAAATTCTATTCCATCCATTGTTCCCATTGGACTGATAATTCTTCTAAGAACATTCATTTTTGACAAATCATCTTTTTCAAAAAGCAATTCTTCTCTTCTTGTTCCAGATCTTGTTATGTCTAAAGCTGGGTAGATTCTTTTGTCAGCAACCTTTCTATCAAGTATAAGCTCTGAATTACCGGTACCTTTGAATTCTTCAAAAATAACTTCGTCCATTCGACTTCCAGTATCTATTAATGCGGTTGAAATAATTGTTAACGACCCACCTTCTTCAACGTTTCTCGCTGCACCAAAAAATCTTTTAGGCCTTTGTAGTGCATTAGCATCAACCCCTCCAGTTAGAACTTTACCTGAACTAGGTATCACTGCGTTGTAAGCTCGTCCCAATCTTGTGATTGAGTCTAGTAAAATGACAACATCCTTTTTATGTTCTACTAATCTTTTTGCTTTCTCGATAACCATTTCAGCAACCGCAACGTGTCTTGATGCTGGTTCATCAAATGTAGATGCAACAACTTCTCCTTTAACTGATCGCTGCATGTCTGTTACTTCTTCGGGTCTTTCGTCGATTAACAAAACCATCAAATAACATTCTGGATGATTAGCAGTTATAGATTGAGCTATATTTTGTAGAATAATTGTTTTACCTGCTCTAGGCGGAGAAACAATCAATGATCTTTGTCCCTTTCCAATTGGGCTTACTAAATCAATTAGACGAGCTGTATTATCTGGTTTTTTTTCAACTTTTGTAGACTCAACTTCTAGCTTAATTCTTTCATTTGGATACAAAGGGGTTAAATTGTCAAAAGCAATTTTGTTTTTTCCTTTGTCTGGTTCGTCAAAATTAATCTTATTTACTTTTAACAAAGCAAAATATCTTTCAGCGTCTTTGGGGCCTCTAATTTCACCTTCTACTGAATCGCCTGTTCTCAAACCAAACTTTCTTATTTGACTAGGACTAACATATATATCATCTGGGCCAGGTAAATAATTTGACTCGATAGCTCTTAAGAATCCAAATCCATCTTGTAAAACCTCCAAAACACCTGTTGCTGTTATTTGTTCATTTTTTTCTGCAAGTTTTTTTAATATTGCAAATAATATCTCTTGTTTTCTAAGAGTGCTTGGATTTTCAATACCAAGTTTTTCGGCCTCGCTAATAAGCTCTGCAGGGTTTTTTTGCTTTAGTTCTTGTAAATTCATGTGATTTTTGTTGATAAGGAATGTGACTAAAATATAGGGATTTTTATAAAAAATTCAACCCTTAATTATAAGGGTTTAAATATTACGACAAATATTACTACAATTAGTATAAGCGTGGGTATTTCATTGTATATTCTAAAGAATTTTGAGGTTTTTTGGTTATTATCTATTGCAAAATCATTAAGATACTTACCACAAGTGAAGTGATAATAAGTCAAAATAATAACTGCTATAATTTTTATCTGCATCCATAATTCAGAAAAAACTGAAAAGCCAAGACTGTGTATTAATAAAATTCCAAAAAGCCATGAAAGTATCATGGCGGGCATCATTATGTAATTATAAAGTTTTCTTTCCATGGTTTTAAAGACTTTTTTTTGCGACATGTCATCTGACTCGGAGTGATAAACAAATATTCTTGGTAAATATAAAAGGCCTGCCATCCAAGAGATAACAGCAATTAAATGCAATGATTTAAATAATAAGTATAAATTCATTTTAAATATATTTCCTAACTAATTTCTCAAATAATTCAATATGATCTGAGCTGTCATTTAAGCAAGGAATTAAATCAAAATTTATTCCACCATTTTTTAAAAAACTTTCTCTTCCTTGAATATTTATTTCCTCTAAAGTTTCAACGCAATCTGATGCAAAACCAGGGCATATAACTAGTAAATTTTTAACTCCTTTGCTGGGTAAACTTTCTAATGTTTTATCGGTATATGGGGTTAACCATTCTTGTGGTCCAAATCTTGATTGAAATGTTGTTTGAATTTCAACTTTACTAAATTTCTCTTTCATAAGCCTAGTCGTTTTCTGACAATAACAATGATAGGGGTCACCTTTATCAAAATAAGATTTAGGAATTCCGTGATATGAAGATATTATTAAGTCGGGTTTCCAATTTATTTCTTTAATTTTTTTTTCAATACTATTTATTAATGCACTGATATACTGGGGTTCACTTTCATAGTGTGGAATAATTTGTAGACTAGGTTGCCACCTCATCTTCATCAAAGATCTATAAACTTCATCGCAAACTGTAGCTGTCGTAGCAGCGGCGTATTGAGGGTATAAAGGTAAAATAACGATGTTTTCACAACCTTCTTCTTTAAGATTATTTAATTTAGATTTTATACTTGGGTTCCCATATCTCATAGCAAAATCAATAATTATTTTTTTATTTTCAATCTTATTTCTAAATTTATCTGCCTGATTTCTTGTAAAAAATAATAAGGGGGATTCATTGCTTTCTCTTCTCCAAATCTTTTTATAAGCATGAGCCGTCTTGGAAGGTCTAAAAGTTAAAATAAATAAGTTTAAGATTATTTGCCAAATAAAAGGGTTTAATTCTATTACTCTTCTATCAGAAAGAAATTCTTTTAAATATTTTCTTATATCCCACCAGCTTGTGGAGTCCGGTGTACCTAGGTTGATTAATAAAATTCCAGTTTTACCAAATTTTACTTCTGGGTGATCTTTGTTCATTAGTAATTCCTATAAAACTCTATTAATTTTCTTACTCTATCAGGATCTGTTTCTGGAAGTAAACCATGACCCAGATTAAAGATATAAGGAATATCTTTAAACGCCTCTATGTATTTCGTCGCCCCTTTAAACATTTCTTTCTCAGACTTTAATAAAACTTTAGGATCTAGCCCTCCTTGTATCACTACATTTTTTAAATTGTTTTTTGCCCAAGTGGGATCGATCTCATAATCTAAATTTATTCCGTCTGATTTTACTATTCTATTAAATTCTTGATATTTTTTTTTGATGCCTTTGGGAAAACAAATATTTGGAATTTTTTCTTTTTTACAAAGCTCAATTAATTTTGCATTTGGTATAAAACAATAATCTTTAATGTTTTTATGTGGTATGAGGCCAGCCCAAGAATCGAAAATTTGAACAACGTCTGCGCCTGCACTTATCTGATTTTTGATGTGTATATATAAAAATTTAATTAATTTATCTAAAATTTTTTTTATATGAATATTGTTTTTATATAATTTATTTAAATCTAAATCATTTTTATTTTTTTTAAAATTAAGCATATAAACTAATAATGTCCAAGGAGCTCCTACAAAAGCTATTAAAGATTTATCTCTGCTTAAGTTTTTTCTTGTTACTTCTATTGATTTATAAACTGGATTTAATTTTTCAGAAAATCTTCTTTCGTTATTATCTAAAAATTTTTCTAAATTAAACTTGCTAAGCTCTGGCCCTTGATTTTTAATAAATTTTACTTCTTGCCCCAATGCGTAGGGAGTCATTAGAATGTCCGAAAAAATAATTGCAGAATCTAAATTAAATCTTTTTATAGGTTGTAGGGTTATTTCTGAACTTAATTTACTATCTAGGCAGAGTTTAATGAAATTTTGATTTTCAGATCTAATTTTTTTAAATTCAGGTAAATATCTACCGGCTTGTCTCATAAACCATATTGACTTACAAGATTTATTTTTATCAACTAAAACTTTTTTAAGAGTGCTCATATATATATAATTAAGGTTTATAAATATAGGTTTTGTAGTAGGTATTGTGAGTTATTAATATAACTTTTTATACATATTTTATACAATCCATTTTTAATAAATTGTTTAATTAATGCTATAAATTTCATATTTTACTAAAATTATAAACAGTTATGAATTAAGAATATCAACATCTAACAAAATGTTAAAATAATGTTAATTATTGTTAATAAATTTTTTAAAAATTTTTAAAATATGAAAAAAATTAACTTATTAAATAATTGTTAACAGGGATATGAACGAAAAATACAATGTATATCTTATATCTGACTCAACTGGAGAGACATTAAATAGAATTTTTTTATCTTTAAAATCTCAATTTTCCAATTTTGAATATGAAAAAAAAGAATTTGTTTTTGTAAGAACCGAGCAGCAGATTGACAAGATACTTAACGAATGTTCCAAATTAGAAAATTCAATAATTCTATTTACAATCGTCGAAGTAAAGCTAGCAAAGTATCTCTCAGAGTCTGGTGAAAAAAATAAAGTTCCCTGTTTTGGGATTTTAGGAAATCTAATTTTAACTTTTTCAAAGCTTTTAAACCAAAAAGCAATTCACAAACCTAGTGCACAACACGTTTTAGACGAGGAATATTATAAAAGAATTGAAGCTATTCAGTTTACTATGTCACATGATGATGGAAAAAAGCTAGAAGACATTAAAAAGGCTGATATTGTTTTATTGGGTGTGAGCAGAACTAGCAAAACTCCAACCTCAATGTATTTAGCCAACAGGGGATTCAAAACTGCCAACATTCCTCTCGTTATGGATCAAAACATTCCGGAAGAATTAAAATCTAAAAGCAACAAAATATGTGTTGTTGGTCTTGTAACTGATCCAGAAAGACTAGCTGATGTCAGAAGAAACAGGGTTACAATGATGAAAGAAAACAATATTAAAGAATATACTGATCTTAATTTTATAAAAGAAGAAATCAAAAAATCGAAAAATCTTTTTAAAAAGAACAATTGGCCAATTATTGATGTGACTAGAAAATCAGTTGAAGAAAGCGCTGCCTCAATTCTAAAAATCTATGAGATACAAAAAAGTAAATGAAAATTATCTTAGCTTCTAAAAGCAACGTAAGAAAAGATATATTGGAAAAAAATAATATTAATCTAGAGGTCATTGTTTCGAACGTTGACGAAGATGAAGTTAAAAAATCTTTATTAGCTGAAGGAGCTAGCCCACTACTTATATCTAAGAATTTAGCTGAACTTAAATCTATAAAAGTAAGCAGTAAAAATCCAGATCGCCTTGTGTTAGGCGCCGATAGCGTAGTTTCATTAAATGACCAATTAATTAATAAACCTAAATCTAGAGAAGAAGCTTTAACAATTTTAAAAAAACTGAATAATTCAAAACACTATCTTATCAGTTCTGCTTGCATTTCCAAAAATGGTTCTATGATTTGGAATCACTCAGACCAATCAGAACTAAAAATGAAAAATTTTAAAAACGAAGAATTAGTAAAATATCTTGAAAAAATTAAAACTGAAATTTTACTTGCTTATGGAGTATATCAAGTAGAGGCAGAAGGGCAGGATCTTTTTGAATATATTAAAGGAGACCGGGACTCGATTATGGGTTTGCCTATCAAACAAATAATGAATTATATTAAAAATTATAATAAATGAAAAAAAAATCATTCGGAATTATTGGAAATCCTATTGCTCATTCACTTTCACCAATTTTACATAATTATTGGTTTAAAAAATATAATATTGAAGCAAATTATTCTTTATTAAATGTTACTGAAGAAAATTTAAAAAGCGTAATTAATAAAATTAAAGACAAAGAGTTGAACGGAATAAATGTAACTTTGCCGTATAAACAAAAAATAATTCCATTAATTGGCAAGTTAGTCAATGATGCTCAACACACAAATTCAGTTAATACAATTTTCTTGAATAATGACAATGTTGTTATAGGAGAAAATACTGATGTTTTTGGACTACAAGCAGCTTATTTAAAAGGGATTATTAATGCTGAAAATAAAAAAGCCTTAGTGATAGGAGCTGGAGGAGTTTCTTCGTCTGTTATTTTTTCTTTAGAAAAGTCAAAGATTAAAAATATATCAATTATAAATCGAACTTATGAAAAATCTCTTTTTTTAAAGAAAAAATTTAATTTTCTGAATGTTTTAGAATGGAAGTTTTTAAAGGAAGAAATTAGTAAATTTGATATAATAATTAATGCAACAAGTCTGGGATTAAAAGAAGGTAATGATTTTGATTTTAATTTTGAAAATGTAAAGGATAATTTAATTTATATAGATACAATTTATAATCCACTTGAAACAAAAACTTTAAAATATTTAAAAGAAAATAAAATTAAAACATTTAATGGTTTAGAGATGTTTATTCATCAAGGGCAAAAATCTTTTTATTTATGGAATAAAATTAATCCTGAAATAGATGATGAATTAATTGCTTTATTAATTTCAAAACTACAATGATCAAAATAGGTCTGACAGGCTCTATAGCGTCAGGGAAAACGACAGCTGGAAAAATTATTTCTCGCAAAAGAGGCCCTCTTTTTAGTGCGGATAAGGTTGTAGACAAATTATATAGAAAAAAAAGTTTTAAGAAATTTGTTGCTAGAAAACTTAAATTTAAATTTAATTCAGAATTTAAAAAGATAATAAAAAATAAGATTTTAAAAAGTAAAGAAACTTTAAAGAAATTAGAAAAAATAATACATCCGATAGTCAGGAGAGAGATGTTTATTTTTTTAAGAAAAAACAAAAATAAAAAATTATTATTCTTCGAAATTCCTTTATTGGTTGAGAGTAAACTTATGAATTTTTTCGATGTTATAATTTTTATAAAATCAAAAAAAAATCTAAGATTAAAAAGATATAAATTAAGGAAAGGTAATGTTAAATTATTTTCTTTATTAGATAAACATCAGCTTAAAGACACCAAAAAAATGAAATTGTGTAATCACATAGTTGTTAATAATAAATCTTTAACTGTTTTAAAAAAAAATCTTTTAAATATAATAAAACTACATGAGTGAAATATTTTTAGATACAGAGACAACAGGACTTTCATTTCAAGATGGTCACAAAATTGTTGAAATAGCATGTATCGAAACTAAAGATTTAATTCCTACGAATAAAATATTTCATGAATTAATTAATCCTGAGAGAGATATGCCACAAGAGGCATTTAAAATTCATGGTTTTTCAAAAGAGTTTTTAAGTACAAAAAAAACTTTTAATCAAATTGTCGATGATTTTCTTAATTTTATTAAAGGAAAAAAAATTATAATTCATAATGCAAATTTTGATTTAGGTTTTTTAAATAATGAGTTAAGAAAAATTAAAAAAGAAACAATCAATAAAGTAGATGTTATCGACTCCCTTGAAGTTGCAAGAAATAAGTTCCCAGGAATTTCAAACTCTTTAGACGCATTATGTAGAAGATTTAATATTGATTTATCAAAAAGGATCAAACATAATGCTTTATTAGATTGTGAGCTATTAAGAGAAGTTTATATTAATCTTTTAGATGTAAAAGAACCTAAATTTAATCTTTCTTCTGCTGGTTATAATGAAGAAAAATCTTTTACTAGAGAGAAATCGTATAACAAGAGAATAGTAAAAATATCTGAAGAAGAATTAAATAATCATAAACAATTTTTAAAATCAGAGATAAAAAAAAATTTTTATTGAGTTTTTTTAATATTATAAAGCTTCTGAAAATTAACGTTATCACTAATTTTAATATCTTTAAATCCTGAACTTTCAAATACAAAGATAAATATTTTTCTTAGTTCAGGATAAATTTCAGATGGAACATTAATTAAGATTATTTTCTCTATCTCTTTTTTATCTGTTATTTCATCGTTTAATTCAATAATCGAAGCATATACTATTTCTGTAATAATTTTTTCTATATCATCTTTTATAGGCGTGAGATTTAAAGTCGTTTCAACTTGAATAATTCTTTCTCTTATTTGATTACTTCTTATATCAATGTTTATTTTATAATTTGAAATATTTTTAGATAATGTGGAAAAAAGTTTTGGATTAGGTATTTTAAATTTTAAATCTTTAATATATTTACTAATTATTTTATAGCTCATCTTTTTTATTTTTATCTTCTATAATTTCACCATCTAAAGTATTTATATCTTTTTCATTTTTTGAGGTGGCATCTTTTTTTATAAAAGAACTAATTAAAATTTTTCTTGTAAAAGGTATTAATAGTAAGAAACCTATTGTATCTGTAAAAAAACCAGGAATAATTAGAAATAAAGCCGCTAAGGCAATAGAGGCTCCAGTAATCATTTCATAAATTGGTACTTTATTTTGGTATATATTCATTACACCTGACCTCATGGTTTTAATTCCCTCTAATTTTGCAAAATAAAGCCCTATAACAGCTGTCAAAAAAATTAATGATACTGTGTTTAAAGCTCCTATTTTTCCTCCGATCTTAATCATTAGAAAAATTTCTAATGCAGGCACGCCAATAAATAGTAGAAAAAATGAGTTCATTTGTCTGATACAAAATTATATTATTAATGTATATTTATCAAATTATGAGTAACAATTTCGGGTATATAGACATTATTTTGCTAGGAATGATCGCTGGGTTTATAATTCTGCGGTTGAGAAATATATTAGGAAGAAAGACTGGTCATGAACCTAAAATCCATCAAGGTTTTGCAGAGAAAAAATTTAATGTACCAAATAATAATATTAAAGATTTTAAAAAAAATCATGATGTTCTAGAAGGACAGGAAAAAAAAGAATTTCTAAAAGGTGCAGAAATTGCTTATGAAACAATCCTTACATCTTTTGCAAATGGTGATACTAAAAAATTAAAAAGCTTACTAACTTCTGATATGGCTACAAATTTTGAACATGCTATACAGCAAAGAAATAAAGAAAATATAAAATCTGAGTTTACATTTATTGGAGTGAAAGAGTCTAGTGTTGAGAAATATGAAAAAATTAAAAACGAACTTTTTGCTTCGGTAAAATTTGTTTCAGAAGTTATCTCAGTAAAAAAAGACAAAGACGATAAAATCATCGAAGGAAATCCAAATAAGATAAAACAGGTCATAGATTATTGGAAGTTTTCAAGAAACATATTAAAAAAAGGTCCTAATTGGTATTTATCTGAAATTGTCAGTAAGTGATAAAAAAAAAAAATATTTCTCAAGAAGACATTAATACCTGGAAAAATTATACAAATAGTCCAACCGATATTATTGATAAAGATAATATTGAAAACAAAAATAGATTCAATCACAATAGGTTTAAGTTTGATTTACATGGTTTTACTTTGCTTGAAGCACAAGAGAAGGTAAAAGAAATAATTTTATTATGTGTAAAAAAAAATTATAAAGAAATTTTATTAATAACAGGCAAAGGTATTCATTCGAACATTGAAAAAAATGTTTATGCCTCTAAAGATTTAAGTAAGTTAAGATATTCTGTACCAGAGTATATCAAATCACATTCAGACTTATCAAAAAATATAGTATCAATTTCAAATGCGTCTGAAATAGATGGCGGTGATGGGGCTATTATAATTAAGCTTAAAAAATTATAGAATAAATTTTGATAAATCGGTATCTTTAACTAGATTACCTAAATTTTCATTAACATATTTTTTGTCTATAGTGACAGTTTCCCCTGCTCGATCTGTAGCATTGAAACTTATATCATCTAATACTTTTTCTATTATCGTATGAAGTCTTCTAGCTCCAATATTTTCAACTGATGAGTTAACTTCTGCAGAAATTTTTGCTAACATATCTATCCCATCATCTGTAAATACAAGATTTACATTTTCTGTTTTTAATAATTCTTTGTATTGTTTAATTAAACTATTATCAGGTTCTTTTAATATTCTTTTAAAATCATCTTCATTCAAAGCATTTAATTCTACTCTAATAGGCAATCTACCTTGTAATTCTGGAAGAAGATCAGATGGCTTTGCTAATTGAAAAGCGCCTGATGCAATAAAAAGTATGTGATCTGTTTTAATTGGTCCATGCTTTGTACTCACAGTTGTACCTTCAATTAAAGGCAATAGATCTCTTTGTACTCCTTCTCTAGATACATCGCCGCCTACCCGGTCACTTCTTGCTGAAACTTTATCTATTTCATCTAAAAATACTATTCCATTTTCTTCAGTAGTTTTTTTTGCCTCTTTAATAATCTTGTCTTCTTCAATCATTTTGTCAGACTCTTGAGCAACTAAAATGTCATGAGACTCTTTTACAAACATTTTTTTCTTTTTACCTTTTTTATTTCCCATTGATTTACCAAGAATATCTCCAAGATTTACCATTCCAACATTTCCCCCTGGCATACCAGGTATTTCAAAGCTTTGTAAACCTGACGCTGTATCTTGAACTTCAATCTCTATTTCATTGTTATCAAGGTCACCATTTCTTAATCTCTTTCTAAAGCTTTCTCTTGTTGCAACACTAGCTTTATTGCCTACCAAAGCATCTAAGACTTTTTCTTCAGCTTTAAGTTCAGCTTTTGCTTTAACTTCTTTTCTTTTCTTTACTCTTTCCATAGCTATAGCTATCTCAATTAAATCTCTAACTATTTGTTCTACGTCTCTACCCACATAACCTACTTCAGTAAATCTCGTAGCTTCAACTTTAATAAATGGAGCTTCAGCTAATTTTGACAATCTTCTTGAAATCTCAGTTTTACCAACACCAGTTGGTCCAATCATTAAAATATTTTTTGGGAGCACTTCGTCTCTCATTTCTTCAGACAGAGCCTGTCTTCTCCATCTATTCCTTAATGCAACTGCAACAGCTTTTTTAGCTTCTTTTTGTCCAATTACATATCTATCTAATTCTGAAACTATTTCTCTTGGGGATAGTGCACTAACTTTAGAACTTTCCTTTTTAGTTTTTTTCACTAAATTTAAATTTGTGACATTTTTAGAACCAACCATTACTAAACTTTCTCCACTGTAACATTATTATTAGTAAAGACACAGATATCAGAAGCAACTTTGATAGATTTTCTTGCAATTTCTTCAGCTTTTAAATCTGTTTCTATTAAAACTTTTGCAGCAGCGAGCGCATAGTTCCCACCAGATCCAATACCTATAATACCATCCTCTGGTTCCAATACATCTCCGGTACCAGAAATAATAAAACTATGTTTTTTGTCTGCTACAGCCATTAAAGCTTCTAATCTTCTTAAAAATTTATCGCTTCTCCAATCTTTAGCTAATTCAACTGCTGCTCTTTGTAAATTTCCTGCATGCTTTTCAAGTTTTGCTTCTAGTCTTTCGAATAAGGTTAATGCATCGGCAGTAGATCCAGCGAAACCAGCTATCACACCTCTGCTTTCTATCTTTCTAACTTTTTTGGCTTTACTTTTTAAAACAGTATTACCAAGACTAACCTGCCCATCTCCAGCAACGACTGTTTCATTATTTTTTCTCAACAAGACAATTGTAGTGCCATGCCACTTTTCAGCTGTATTCATGATGTTATATGTGGAGATTAATTCTAGATCTTCAATAGCGAAATCTGATTTATTGATAAAATGGTCATTTGTATATATATCAAAGATAAATTGTCTTAGATTATGAAAAGAAAAGCTAAAATAAACAGAAAAACCAAAGAAACTAATATTTCTGTCGTAGTTAATTTAGACGGAAAAGGAAAATATAAAATTAAAACCGGGATCGGTTTTCTTGATCACATGCTTGAGCAAGTAGCTAAGCACTCATTAATTGATTTAGAAGTTAAAGCTAAAGGTGACACGCATATTGATTTACATCACACAACGGAGGATACAGGTATAGCTATCGGCGAAGCTATTAAAAAAGCTGCAGGCAATCGAAAAGGTATTACAAGATATGCCTCTACAATGATACCAATGGATGAAACATTAAGTAGAGTTTCAGTTGATGTATCTAACAGACCTTATTTAATCTGGAAAGTAGATTTAAAAGTAGAGAAGTTAGGTGAGATGGACACAGAACTTTTTAAGGAATGGTTTCAGGCATTTTCCCAATCTGCAGGAATTACTTTACACGTAGAAAATATTTATGGTGAGAACAGCCATCACAAAGTTGAGTCTTGTTATAAAGGATTAGCCAGATCTTTAAAAGATGCCTTGGCAATTGACGCAAGAATTAAGAATTCAATACCGTCTACAAAAGGTAAACTTTAATTATAAATGTTATTAACCGTTGTTGATTATGGAGTTGGCAATTTAAGGTCAATTGCTAAATCTATTGAAAAAGCAAACTCTGATAATAATTTGAATTACTCGGTTAAAGTTAGTTCAGACGTTAACGATGTAAAGAAATCAGATAAAATAGTTTTACCTGGACAAGGTTCTTTCAAAGCATGCAGAGAAGGAATTGATAATGTTAGTGGATTAAATAATGAATTAAACGAAAGTGTATTGAATAAAAATAAACCAATATTTGGTATTTGTGCCGGAATGCAGTTATTTGCAACAACAGGTTACGAAGAAAAGAAAACAGAGGGATTAAATTGGATACCAGGAGAAGTTGTTAAATTAGATCTTGGCGAGTCAGATTTGAAGGTTCCTCACATGGGATGGAATGAGATAAAAATAGAAAATTCCTCATCAGTATTTAAAAATTTAGCTGATAATAATCATGCTTATTTTATTCATAGTTATGAATTTATACCTAAAGATAAGAAGATAGTATCATTAACAACAAATTATGGAAAAGATGTAGTTGCTGCAGTTTCTTTTAAAAATATTTATGGAGCACAATTCCATCCAGAAAAAAGTCAAAATACTGGAATTAAAATTTTAACTAACTTCTTAAATTTATAAAATGTTTGAGACAATTATTACAGATTTTTTCATGTGGTGTGTTTATATACTCCAAGTAGTTGGAAGCTCACCAGGTGAATATGGATTTGGATATTATTTAGCTAATATATTTATATTTGTAATTCTTCAACCTGCTTTAATTATATTATTTTTCATTCTTTGGAGAATTGAAAAAAGGAAAAATAAAAAACATGAAAATATTCCCAGCAATAGATATTAAAGATAAAAAGTGCGTGAGGTTGGTTAAAGGAGACTTTAATAATAAAACTGAATATGAAACTTCACCAAGCGATCAAGCTGGAAAATATAAAGATCACGGCTTTAAAAATCTACACATTGTTGATTTGGATGGTGCTTTAACTGGCAGTACAGTTAATCTAAATATTATCCAAGAAATAGTTAGTAAATATGATTTAAAGATTGAAGTTGGAGGAGGCGTTCGATCTATAGATAGTATTAAGAAGTATGTTGATTCAGGTGTAGAAAAAGTAATTTTAGGAAGTGCTGCAATAAAAAAGAAAGAATTTTTAAAAGAAGCATGCACTAAATTTAAAAACAAAATTGCTTT
Source organism: Pelagibacterales bacterium SAG-MED05 (assembly GCA_014654415.1). GTDB lineage: Bacteria > Pseudomonadota > Alphaproteobacteria > Pelagibacterales > Pelagibacteraceae > Pelagilacustribacter. Next base: position 56,963 of record JACWDC010000008.1, read on the forward strand.
AGGATTAGACGCCAAAGATGGAAATCTCTTTGCTTCAGGTTGGAAAGAGAATTTAAATATTAAAACTTCAGATTTTTTAAAAGAAGTAAACGATTTCGGTGTAAGTAGATTAATCTATACCGATATTAATAAAGATGGAACTAAAGCAAGTCCTAACTTCAATGAAACAGTTAAAATTGCAAGGATGTCTAAATGTCCTGTAATTATTTCTGGAGGTGTTTCTTCGATTAACGATATTAAAAAAGCAAAAGAGTTAAATAATAAAAATATTGAAGGTATAATAGTTGGTAAAGCTATATACGATGGTGATATAAAATTAGAAGAACTTGCAAAGGAATTAGATGCTTAAAAATAGGATAATACCTTGTTTAGATGTAAAAAATGGAAGAGTTGTTAAGGGTATAAATTTTGTAGATTTAAAAGATGCTGGTGATCCAGTCGAGCAAGCAAGTATTTACGATAAAGGCGGAGCAGATGAAATATGTTTTCTTGATATCACTGCAAGCAATGAAAATAGAAATACAATTATAGATGTAGTCAACAAAACAGCTGAAAAATGTTTCGTTCCTTTAACTGTAGGAGGAGGAATTAGAACAATAGATAACATAAGAGATTTATTGTTAGCAGGAGCAGATAAGGTTTCTATTAATACTGCTGCTGTTAAAGATATTAATTTTGTTAAAGAGGCATCAAAGAAATTCGGAACTCAATGTATGGTAGTGGCTGTTGATGCTAAGAAAGTTTCAGATGGAAAATGGGAAATATTTACTCATGGAGGAAGAGAAAAAACTGGAATTGATGCAATTGAGTTTTCTAAAAAGGCAGAAGCCAATGGAGCTGGCGAAATTCTTCTTACTTCCATGGATAAAGATGGAACTAAAACTGGTTATGATTTAGAATTACTCAATATAATTACTAAGTCTGTTAGTATTCCAGTAATAGCCTCAGGGGGAGCAGGTAATTTAGAACATTTATATGAGGCAATAAAAACTGGAGGAGCAAGCGCAGTTTTGGCAGCATCTATCTTTCACTATGGTGAATTTACAATCAAAGAAACAAAAGAATATTTAAAATCGAAGAATGTTCCAGTAAGATTATAATATGTTTGAAAATTTAGAACAGCTAATCAAAACGATCAGAGAAAGAAAGAATTCTTCACCAGATAAGTCATACACGAATAAATTGTTAAATGACAAAAATCTAAGTGTTTCCAAAGTAAAAGAAGAAATTGCAGAATTGATAGAATCTGTTGATAAAAATTCAAATAAAATTCACGAGGCTGCCGATGTAATTTATCATTTGATGGTTTACTTGGAGGCTAATGATATAAAGATCGAAGATGTAATGAGCGAGTTAAAGAAAAGACAAAAATGAGTTACGACAAGAACAATATATTTGCTAAAATTCTTAGAGGAGAAATACCTTGTAAAAAAATTTATGAGAATGATCACGTGTTAGCATTTCACGATATTAGTCCCCAAAAGAAAGTTCATGTTTTAGTTATTCCAAAAGGTGAATATGTAGACTTAGATGATTTTAACCACAAAGCATCTGATAAAGAAATAGTTGAGCTTAATAAAGCTATCACGCATGTTTCAAATTTATTAGGAGCAAAAGATAAAGGTTATCGAGCTTTAACAAATATTGGAAGCGATGGAGGGCAAGAGGTTCCTCATTTACATTTTCATATATTTGCAGGCGAAAAGATAGGCAAAATGGTTAGCTAATGATTTCTAGAGTAAAAAGATATTTTTTAGAGATAAAAGATTTTTCAAACCCCATTGAATTAAATATACCAGAAAATTATCAAATTATCCTAGATGATAAAAGAAATTTTGAACTAAATAAATTTTTCTACAAACAAATTGGAGTCGATCACTATTGGAGAGATAGATTGATTTGGTCTGATAAAGAGTGGCTAAAGTACGCTGAAAATAAAAATCTTGAAACACATATTTTAAAAAAAGGAGAGGATTTAGTTGGATTTTATGAACAAGAATATCATTCGACACCCAACGAAGTAGAATTGATAAATATGGGAATTTTAAAAGAGTTTAGAGGTTTAAAACTAGGATCCATACTTTTAAATCACGCTATAGCTAGTGCATCTAGAAAAAATCCAGATAGAATGTGGGTACATACTTGTAGCTTAGACCATAAGCATGCATTGCAAAACTATAAGTCAAAAGGTTTTGAAATATTTAAAGAGGAAGAAATAGATTTTGTTGCCTAATTTATATCTGGAATTTTAAAAGTACCTTTCTTGTACACATCATTTTTTGAGATAATATTCAAAGAAAAACTTATCTTATTGTTGTATTGATCTACTATTTTCCAACCTTTTAAATTTAATGTTTGTTTATCAAAAAAAATAGTTATTTCATTCTCACTTAAATAAATAAGTTTTATAAGTTGTTCATTTGATCCTAATTTTCCAGATCTTACTATTTTTAAAAGTTTATCTTTGTACAAAATATTTAAAAAAGGAGATTTTGATATAGGGTAGTGATAAGTTTTATTATATTTTTTCTGTGTTATCGCTAGTCTTTTATTATTGATAACAAGTTTTTTTTGTTTATTATCGAAATATTCGCATTTTAATTTTCCGGGAAACTCTAAAAGACAACTACCCTTTTCTAATTTTTCATTAACAAGTTGATCAAAAGTAAACTCTAGAGAATTTAAGTTTTTTAATTGAGTTAAGATTTGATCTTTTTCACTTGCAGATAAATTAAAAGAAAATAAAATGAATAGTAGAGTTAAAAAAACTTTCCTTAAAAAAAAATTAAAGAACCTCACGTTTTCCAACATGATTTGCTTTACTTACGATGCCTTTTTCTTCCATCATATCAATGATTCTGGCAGCTCTATTATAGCCAATTTGTAGTTTTCTTTGTAGAAAACTAGTTGATGCTTTTCCTTCTGATTTAATAATTTCTAAAGCTTGATTGTAAAGCTCGTCTTCATCACCATCTTCGCTTGACATTGTTGCGTTTTCTTTATTTTCTTGAGTTGTGATTTCTTCTATGTAGTCAGGCTCGCCCTGAGCTCTTAATGTATTGGCGATTTTTTCAATTTCTTGTTCTGAAACATAAGGGCCGTGTATTCTAATAATACGATTTGCGGATGACATAAAAAGCATATCACCTTTACCAAGCAATTGTTCCGCACCCTGCTCTCCTAATATAGTTCTGCTGTCTATTTTAGAACTTACTTGAAAAGATATACGTGTTGGAAAATTAGCCTTAATAGTACCAGTAATCACATCCACACTTGGTCTTTGGGTTGCCATAATAATATGAATACCTGCCGCTCTAGCCATTTGAGATAGTTTTTGAATATAATTTTCAATTTCTTTGCCAGCAACTAACATCAAATCTGACATTTCATCAACGACAACAACAATATAAGGCATTTTAAGTTTATGTTTAGCGTTGTAGCCATCGATGTTTCTCACACCAACTTTACTCATTAGTTTGTATCGATTATTCATTTCCTTAACCGTCCAGGCCAATGCCGAGGTTGCTTTTTTCGCATCTGTAATTACTGGCGTAAGCAAGTGAGGTATACCTTCGTAAGTAGAGAGCTCAAGCATTTTAGGATCGATTAAAATAAACTTACACAAATTCGGATTTAATTTATAAAGCAAAGATACAATAATTGTATTTATACATACAGATTTTCCAGATCCCGTTGTTCCAGCAATAAGTAAATGAGGCATGTTGGTTAGATCGCCCACTATTGACGCTCCAGATATGCTTTTTCCAAGTGCGATTGGAAGTTTTATTTCCTTTTTCTGAAATTTATCATTGGATATTATTTCTCTTAAAGAAACACCATCTCTAACTTCATTTGGAATTTCAATACCTACGGTATTTTTTCCCGGGATTACTGAGACCCTTGTA
>JACWDC010000009.1 GCA_014654415.1 Pelagibacterales bacterium SAG-MED05
TAATAGTTGTTAATTTTCCATTGTCATAAAAACTTACGCTTATAGCTTTTTTTCCTAAGAAATTAATTTTTTGAACATGTGCATTAACTGTTATCTTTAGGTTTGTTCTTTTCTTCACAGGATTTAAATATCCTTTAGCAGCACTACATCGTAGTTTTAATAATTTTTGACGTGTTGTAGTGAACTGGAAATAACCTATTCCAAAGTTATCACCTTTATTAAAATCATTTGTTCTAGGAATACCAAATTCTTCAGCAGCATTTTGAAATTCTTCTAACATTCTTAAATTAATTTTTTTATTTGTGACACTTATTGGTCCTTGATCATTGTGAAATTCACTTTTTCCTAATTCATTATTTTCTGACTTTAAGAAATATGGAAGAACGTCATCCCAACCCCAACCAGTATTTCCTTGTTGTCTCCAGTTGTCATAATCATTGCTTTGACCTCTAATCCAAAGCAATCCATTTATAGAAGAACTCCCGCCTAGAGTTTTTCCTCTAGGATAACGAATAGATCTATTATTCATGCTTTCATCTTTTTCGGTATGAAAACACCAGTCCACTTTGGGATTATGCATAGTTTTATAATACCCAACTGGAATATGTATCCAGGGATAAGTATCTTTGCCTCCAGCTTCTAGTAAGAGAACTTTATTATTCTTATCCGCAGTCAATCGATTAGCTAAAACACAGCCAGCTGACCCTGCTCCAATAATTATGTAATCAAATTCTTCCATGCTTAAATATCTCTTATAGGTGAGAAACTTATTAATTGCCACCAGTATAATACAACCTGTGGTTTATGGACTTTTATTTTTATAACAGGTTTAATTCTTTTTTTTATTAAACAAACGGGGGAATAATGAAAAAATTATTAACTGTTGTTTTTAGTTTAGTTGCATTTATTGGATTTTCAATATCTTCAGCAAACGCAAAAACATTAAAATGCCAAACTGTTATTAGTGCTAAGGCTGACGAAGTAAAAATGTTAAAAGACTTCGGAGCTGATGTAACGGCTTTAACAGGTGGTTCAATTAAGTTTGAAATTATGCCAGCAGGAACTGTTGTTGGAGTTAAAGAAACATTAGATGCAGTAGATAAAGGACTGATCGATTGTGGATTTGCTTGGACGCATTACTGGTCTGGTGAACATCCAGCAGCTATGTTATTTGGTTCGCCAGTAGCAGGTGCAGGTGTAGGTATAGATAATATCGCGTTCCTATCTTGGTTCCAATATGGTGGTGGTAAACAATTATACGACCAACTATGGAAAGAAATGGGAAGAAACATAAAAGGTTTTATGCTTCAACCAGTAGGCCCAGAGGCTTTAGGTTGGTTCAAAGAGCCTATTAACAGCATGGCTGACTTTAGAAAGTATAGATTTAGAACTCCTCCAGGAATTCCAGGTCAAACTTATAAAGATATCGGTGTAGCTTCTGTTGCAATGGGTGGTGGAGATATTTTACCAGCTCTTGAAAAAGGAACTATCGATGCAGCTGAATGGTGTTGTCCAAAACCGGACAGTGTATTTGGTTTTCAAAAAGTTCTTAAGCACTACTACCTACAAGGCTTACACCAAGTAGTAGTAAATGCTGACCTTTATGTAAATGGAGACGTTTACAAAAAAATGACTAAGCTTGAGAAAAAAGCTATGGAAGTTGCAGCGAATGCATCATTAAGTAAAGCTATGAGTTATAGAATTTACGAAAATGGTAAAGCGCTAGCGGATTTAACTCAGAATCACGGTGTAATCTTACATGATACTCCTGCTGATTATTTCCCAGCTTATATGGCAGCAGCTAAGAAAAGTTTAGAAACTAATGCAGCGAAAAATAAATTCTTTGCAAAAGTTTGGAACTCTCAAAAGAAATTTGCTGATATCGCAGTACCTTTCTGGAGTGGAGCTCAAATGTCTAATGCTAAGCTAGGAATGGCTCACGCAGCGACATTAAAGTAGTCATAAATATAGATTATAATAAAGCGGATCATTTAATTGATCCGCTTTATTTTTTTAATTAAAAAAGGAATAGATGCCTTCAAGAACGAAGTTAGATAAATCAGATGAAATGATTGCCGAGAGACGTCAGGGCACCGGCAAAATGCCAAGTGACATGCCTAAATGGATGTCATCTACGATTACAAATATTGATAAATGGAGCAAACAGATTGGTAATGTAGTTTGTTGGATTACGATGCCTTTGATGATCGCAATGGTTTACGAAGTTTTAGCAAGAAAATTATTTTTAGCTCCAACAATGTGGGCCTATGATATGAGCAGATTTCTTTATGGCGCTTTATTTATGTTAGGCGCAGGATATGCTCTCTCTAGAGGAGTTCATATTAGAGCAGATTTTTTATACAGAAATTTTAAAGTAAGAACACAGGGTCTTATAGATTTTTGGTTGTATTTATTATTTTATTTTCCAGGACTACTTTTCTTTTTTTACATGACAACAGGATTTGTTCTGGAGTCTATTAAAAGAGGAGAAAGAGGAATGGATACAGCTTGGATGCCTTATATGTGGCCTATCAAAGCTTGTTTATGGTTTGGAATTTTATTTTTATTAATTCAAGGAATTTCAGAAGTTTTAAAAAGTTATTATGCAGCAAAAAAAGGTAAATGGCCTGACGCATGATAGCAGAATTCATAAATCCAGCTACACTAGGTTTTGTTTTAATTGCAGTAATGTTATTTGCAATTTTTATTGGTTTTCCAATTTCATTTACTTTAATTTTTTTAGGGTTTGTATTTGGTTATTTAGGTTTCGGTAAGCTAGTTTTTTATTTAATGACCTTACAGTTTTCTATGGTCATGACCGAACAAGCACTGGCGGCGGTCCCGCTGTTCGTCTTTATGGGTATTATGATGGAAAACGCAGGTTTGATGGAAAGATTATTCTCATCTGTTCAATTAATGCTATCTAGAGTAAGAGGAGCTTTATTTTATGCAGTACTTTTCGTTTCAGTAATATTTGCGGCTGCAACAGGTATAGTAGGAGCGTCAGTAACTATTCTTGGAATTATGGCAGCTAAATCAATGAATAAATCTGGATATGACGTAAGATTAGCTGCAGGAACAATTACAGCTGGTGGTACTTTAGGAATATTAATCCCACCAAGCATCATGTTAGTTGTTATGGGTCCAATAATGGAAATACCTGTAACTGATTTATTTGCTGCTGCAATTATACCAGGAATAATGTTGGCACTTTTGTACGCTGCCTACGTAACCATTAGATGTGCTTTAAATCCAAAATTAGGCCCTGTTCTTCCAGTAGAAGATAGAGCAACAAGCATGCTAGAAGTCTTTAAAGAATTTTTAATAGGTCTATTACCACCAGCACTTTTAGTTTTTGCAGCACTTGGAAGTATTTTATTTGGATATGCAACACCCACAGAAGCTGCAGGATGTGGTGCAGTCGGCTCTCTACTTTTAGCATTAGCTTATAGGAAATTAACACTACCAAAATTACAGGAAGCATTAGTAAAAACTTTAGAGATTTCAGCTTTAATTATGGTGCTTGTAGCAGCTTCAAATTTCTTTGGATCGGTATTTTCTAGACTGGGAACTCCAATGGTTTTAACTGAATTTTTATTACAATTAGAAATGAATAGGTATATTATTTTGGGAATTGTTCTTGCTATGATATTTCTTTTAGGGTGGCCTTTAGAATGGGTTCCAATAGTACTAATCATAATTCCAATTATTTTGCCTTTAATAGAAGAATTAGGTTTTAATTTAACTTGGTTTGCTATTTTAGTCGCAGTAAATCTTCAAACCGCCTGGCTGTCTCCTCCAGTAGCACTTTCAGCTTATTTTTTAAAAGGAGTAGTTCCTGAATGGGATTTAAAAGATATTTATATTGGAATGATGCAATTTATGGTATTACAAGTTATAGGATTAATATTAATAGTAATCTTTCCACAAATAGCATTGTGGTTACCAACGGTACTTTATGGCAATTAAATATATAAAAAAAGCAGCTAAAACTCCGGAGACAGACGATTATAAAACTCAGGCAGCCGTACAAGATATTCTTAATGATATCGCAAAAAGAAAAGAAGAATCCCTAAAAGAACTTAATAAAAAATTTGATAAGTATGAAGGAGAAGTAATTGTTTCTAAGGAAAAAATCGAGGAAGCAATTAAAAAAGTTGACCAAAAAACTAAAGATGATGTGAAATTTGCTCATGAAAGAATTAAAAAATTTGCTGAACATCAATTAAAAAGTATGAATAATGGATTTGAAGTTGAATTATCAAAAGGGTTATTTGCCGGACAAAGATTAATCCCAGTGGATACAGCTGGGTGCTACATTCCTGGGGGGAGATATGCTCATATTTCTTCAGCTGTAATGGCAATAACACCTGCAAAAGTAGCGGGCGTTAAAACTATAATTTGTGCCAGCCCTCCTAAAGATAAAGATGGAGCAAATCCTGGAATAATCTTTGCTGCTAATCATTGTGGTGCTGACGTAATAATGAATTTAGGTGGTGTTGCAGCCATAGGTTCAATGGCACATGGTTGTTTTAATAATCCTCCAGTTGATTTTCTTGTTGGAGCTGGAAACCAATATGTGGCTGAAGCTAAAAGAATTGTTTATGGAAAAGTTGGAATAGATCAATTTGCAGGACCAACAGAAATTGCAATTATTGCTGACAAATCTGCAGACAAAGAAATTGTTGCAGTAGATTTAGTAGGTCAGTTAGAACATGGATATAACTCGCCAGGATGGTTATTTACAACAGATAAATCATTGGCAGATTTTACAATGAAAAGAGTTCCAGAATTAATTAATGAATTACCTGAATTAGCAAAAGTAAATGCAACTGCAGCTTGGAAAGATTATGGTGAAGTAATATTATGTGATACTAAAGAGGAAATGGCAGAGGTAAGTGATAAATATGCATCAGAACATTTAGAGGTACAAGCAGAAAATTTAAATTGGTGGTTACAGAGATTAAGAAATTATGGATCATTATTTTTAGGAGAAGAAACAACAGTTGCCTATGGTGATAAATGTTCTGGAACAAATCATATTTTACCAACAAAAGGTGGTGGAAGATATACAGGCGGTTTGTTTGTAGGAAAATTTATAAAAACTCTTACTTTCCAAAGAATGACGAAAGAAGCTACAGAAGTAGTCGGAGCTACTGCTGCTCGTTTAGGAAGAGCTGAAGGAATGGAAGCTCATGCTAGGACTGCAGATGTAAGATTAAGAAAATACGGCTTTTCTAATTAATGCATGCACTAGTTTACACTGGTACTAATAAAATAGACTTTAGAGAAGAAAAAGACCCAATCGCTAAACCAGGCGAGTCTATAATAAAAGTTAAAGCCTCAGGTATTTGTGGTTCAGACATGCACGCTTACCATGGAAATGATGAAAGAAGAATACCTCCACTGATCTTAGGACATGAATTTAGTGGCATAAGTTTAGATGGAAAGTTTAAAAATAAAAATGTTGTTATTAATCCTCTCATAAGCTGTGAGAAATGTGATTATTGTAAAAACGATAGAGAACATTTATGTCCAGAAAGAACAATGATAGGTATGAGCACACCTACAAAAAGAGAGGGAGGGTTAGCAGAATTAGTATCAGCGCCAGAAAAAAATATTTTCGAAATTCCAAAAACATTAAGTATTAAGGAAGCGGCTTTAGCTGAACCAACTGCAGTAGCGTTACATGCTGTTTTATTAGCAGAGCAAAATTTAAAAAAAACTTTATCTGAGGCTAAGATATTAATTCAAGGAGCAGGAGCAATAGGTTTACTTTGCGGTTTAGTTTTAAATAAAGAGAAAAAAACAGAAAATATCATAATGTCTGATCCTAATAAAAAAAGATTAGATGAATGTGCAAAATATCTAAAAGCAAATTTTGTATCTCCAGATGATAAATCTATAAAAGAAAATAATTTTGACTTAATATTAGAGTCAGTTGGACTAGAAGTTACTCGTCATCAAGCTATTAAATCAATTGCACCAGGAGGTACAATTGTACATATAGGATTAACTCAACCCTCTGGAACTTTTAATTTTAAGAAACTGACTATTCAAGAAGTTATTCTAGTTGGAACTTATTGTTATACTAATAAAGATTTTCAAAAGACTTTAGAAATTTTGACAGAAAAAAAGTTAGGCAATTTAGGTTGGATTGAGTATAGAGATCTTAAAAATGGCTCTGAAGCATTTAATGAAATTCACAATGGAACTTGCGTAGCCCCTAAAATCATTCTTATTCCATAAATCAATTAACAGTTGTGCAACAATTTGCATACCTGAAATAAATTTATAACATATTAATATCAAAATTATTCTAATAGAATTAAGACATATGAAAAAATTTTTTCCAATAATATTTTTTTTAGTTTTTTCCTCTGTTTATGCTGGAGGTCACTTAAGCGCAAAAGATAAAAAAAAAACGCTCGAATGCGCTGGACTTTATTATGCTAATAGCATGATACCTCAAGGAACTTTAGAACTAGATAAAATTGTACATTCAATTGCATCAAAAAAATTCTTAACAACTTTTCTAATCAAAGAGGGTGTTAAAGAAGATGAGGTTAATTCAAAACTCAATAAGTCTGTGGATGAGCTTTACGGGAAATCTTATGATGAAAAAAAAACAAGCAGTTGTGATAAATTTATTAACAAATTAATACCAGAGTCTAAAAAAGAAATAGAAAAACTTGTTAGATCTGGAATTTATTAAGATGAGTGGTTTTGTTATAGCTAATCTCAATATAAAAAATCCCGAAGCTTATAAAGAATATGTGGGTAAAGTTGTGGCTACAATAAAAAAATTTGGAGGCGAATATTTAATTAGAGCAGGAGAGTATAAAGTTATGGAAGGTGAGTGGAAAAATCCTAGAACAGTTGTAATTAAATTTCCAAATTACGATAAGGCTTTAGAATGGTATAATTCTGAAGAATATAAACCCGTGAAACCAATTCGTTTAGCAAACTCAGATGGTAACATGATAATAATAAAAGGAGTTTAATGCCAAAGTTGATTTTAAACATGGAAGTAAAGGAGAAGCATGATAGTTAAAATAGAGGGTCCAATTGCAACTTTTGCAAAGTGGAAAGCGATGGTTCACAGCAATTCAGAAAAGATTAAAAAATACGGTATGACATTTCTTTATGCTGGAACAGAAAAAGATAATGACTCAAAAATCACTACCATTATTAGATTTGATACAATGGATGGTCTTAAAGCTTTTAAGGCTGATGAGGAACTTCATAAAGAAAGAGCGGCAGCTGGAGTAGTCTTAGAAAAATCCGTTACAACTCCAATGGGTGAAGATTTGTTAGAACAATATAAAGGATAACTAAAAGGATAAATATGATAGATAAATTTGGAAACGCTTTTTATTTAATAATTTACTTAGCTCATTTTATAATAATTGGTAGCTATGCTTACCAATTAGTTTTTGATACTAAAAAATTTCTAAAAGGTAGAGGAGTAGATAAGACAGCTACTTTAATAACTAGATTTGCTGGTTCATTCATGGTTTCAATAGTTTTAATGGCCATCTATGTAGCCTTTGTAAGATCAGGTGGATTAGTTGCTACTTGGGCGTTTTTTAACTTAGTTTTTATAATTAACGTTTCAATATTAGCTGCAAATTTTTATACATTAAAAATTGATAAGACAGGTTTAACTAAAAAAACTAGAAATGATGGAATATATGCTCCACTTGTTCTAGTAATTATTAGTGCTATTCTCTGTTATGGTTTAGCTGATAAGATTTACGTTTAGTAAAAGGAGGAACGTTGGCAAAATTTATGAATATAGTTAGATGTAAAGTAAAATCATCTAGCAGAGACGAGTATTTAAAAATAATTGATGAGATACCAAAGTTTGATGGTCAAATTTCAGCAAAGTATGTTGAAACAAAACCAAACGAATTTTTTATGATTGGCGAATGGAATTCTGAAGATGATATAGCTAAAGCAAGACCAAAAATGATAGAATTTTTGGATAAAGCTAGGCATACTTTAGAAGAATTGTCTTCAGAGTTAGGAGTTACAGATCCTCACTCTGGAACAGTTATAGTTGAAAAATAAGAAAGGGGGAACAATGGCGAAATTTATAACTTTAGGAAAGTATACTGCTAAAGGTCTTGGAGGATTTATTAGCAATCCATCTACAGATAGAAAAGCAGCAACTTCTGCACTAGCTGAATCAGTTGGAGCTAAGGTAACTAGATACGCTGGTTTAAGAGGCAAGTATGACTTTATGGCTGAGATAGAAGGTACATTTGAACAAGCTGCTGCAGCTTCAATGGTTGCAACATCTAGTGGTGCAGTATCTGATTTTACTATTTTAGAAGATGTTGATCTTAACGAAATAGCTAAAACTGCACAAAAAATGGCTAATTCATACAAAGAGCCAGGAAAATAATTATTTTTTGTAGTTGATACAAATTAAGGTGTCGGTGAACTTTATTTGATTTTTAAAGTTAGATTTAAATTCTTCGACACCTTTTTTTATTTCTTTTCTAGAAAGATTTAATAAACAAGAAATATATCTATTTTTTATCATTTTTATATATTTTGATTTTGATATAGAAACTTTAAAATCGAAATGACTAATTTTGTATTTGTTGAATTTTTTTTTTACTCTTTTTATTAAATTTTCATCTTTTTTTAGACTTAAAATTAATTTAATTTTCATCCTTTTAAAACTTGGTATTTGATTATTTTTTGTTTTAAGAGAAAAAATTAGTATATGGCCTTTTTTATTAAGTTTTTTTATAGCAATATCTAATAAAGAGTCCAATTTAGTTTTAGAAAAAAAATGAATAGTTTGTTTGATTAAAATCAAATCAAATTTTTGGTTTGATTTTTTTAGATATTTTACAGCATCAACTCTTTTAAAAATAATATTATTTTTTGTATTATCATTTTTTATTACATCTATTCCCACAGGTTTATTTCGAAACTTATATTTTTTTTGAAGGAAGCTAATTATATTTGCTCTTCCACAACCAACATCAAGAATTCTAGTTTTTTTATCAATTTTTATTTTTTTTTTTAAAAATTTACAAAAAAATAAAATATATCTATTAGATGATAACCAGGTTTTATTATCCCAATTCTTTAATTGTTTCATTAAAGAGCTACTATAGCTGCTGCTATTGAAGCTAAACGTGCCTGAGTATCATCAGCTCGGCTTGTAATAACTACAGGCACTTTACCTCCGACAACTACCCCTGCAGCACAAGCTCCCATAAAATAAATCATCATTTTAACAAGTGCATTACCTGATTCAACATTAGGAACTAATAAAATATCTGTTTTACCTGCAACTGCATTTTTAATTCCTTTAATTTGTGCTGCTTTTTCTGAAACTGAATTATCAAATGCCATAGGCCCAAAAACATCAGCTTCGATTCCTTCTTTTAAAGCTCTTGACGTAAGTTCTTTCGCTTCTTTTGAACTTGGCATGCTATCTAAAACTTCTTCTGTAGCAGATAAAACTGAAACTTTAGGTTTATTAATCCCAATTCTTTTTGCAAATTCTACTGAGTTTTTTAAGATGTGCACTTTAGTTTCTAATTTTGGTAAAACATTCAAAGCACCATCTGTAATAATAAAAGGCTTATCATTTTTTTCTAGCGTCATATGCCAGACATGACTCAATCTTTTTTTACCTATTAAATTCAAATCCCTTTTTAAAATTGCTTTCATTAATACATCAGTGTGGATATGACCTTTAACTACTATTTTTACCTTACCATCACTTGCCATTTTAGCTGCAATTAATGCAGTGTTATTTTCTATTGGCTCATGAGTAATTTCATATTTTGAAATGTCCCATTTAATATCTTTAGCTAATTTTTTTATGGTTAATTTGTCCCCAACGAAAACTGGATCTATTAAACCCTCATCTACAGCTTGTTTAGTGGACTCTATTGAAACAGATTTTCCAGCATTAACAATTACTACTTTTATTGGGCCTTTTGTCTTAGCAATTTTCAATAAATTTTCAGGACAGATAATTTTCTTTTTAGATAACATCTAATTCATCCATTTCTTTTAAAACTTTTGAAGGTATAAATATATTTTTATTTAAATTCTTTTTATATGCTTTATTTTTTCTTTCTCCAGGGTAAAGAATTGAATCAAAACCTTTAGCTTTTGGAAGTCTTTTAACAAGACTGATGTTTCTTTTTATTTCGTTCATAAAATTTTTTCCCACAAAAATCTTAGGATTAATTGTAATAAATAAATGTCCTACATTTTGCGGTCCAGTAAAATCGTCAAAGGGGTCTTTTGTTTTTCCGCCGTGACTGCTTCCAGTTAAAACCCCACTCAATATATCTACCATCCAAGCCAAACCAGAACCTTTAAAGCCAGCTATAGGAAGTTGAGTTCCTAATAAAGCTTCTTTAGCATTAGTTGTAATTTTTCCAGATCTATTTAAGGCAACACCGAATGGAATTTTTTTACCAAATTTATGAGCTTGTCTTATTTTACCTCTATTAATTATAGAAGTAGATGAATCTAAAATAAAAGGAACTTTACCGGTTGGAACACCAAAACAAATTGGGTTAGTTCCAAATAGGGATTTTTTCGATCCATATGGAGCTAAAGCAGGCGGAGCATTTGTGAAACAAAAAACCATCAAGTTTTTTTTTACTGCTTGTTCTGCATAAAAACTAGATAATCCATAATGACCACTTTTTTTCACTGCAACTAAACCAATACCAGTTTTTTGTGCATTTTTTATTGCTTGATTAATAGCAATATCCGCTGAGACAAACCCAATACTATTATCTGCATTAATATGAGATATGGATGAGCTTATTTTTTTAATTTTTATTTTGGGCCTAGGGTTAATTAATTTTTTTTTGAGTCGATCACAATACATTTTTAATCTTAATATGCCATGAGATTTTGCCTCAACAAGCTCAGCCTTAATTAAATAATCAGCACAAACTTCAGCATGTTTTTTAGATAATTTGTGATTATTAAAAATTTTCGTAATTTTTTTTCTTAATATATCTTTCTTCACTTAATTTTTTTGTTTCCTTTTTTTTCCCAATAATTAATTCTTTGTTTTTGATTTTCCACTAAATTCTTACATAAAAGACCATATTTTTTAGCCAAAGATGAAAAATCTTTTTTTCCAATTTTAGTAAATTTTTTTACTTCCTCTCTAGTAATTCTAGCCATTGTTTCAGGTTTTAAGCCTAACACTTCACCTAAATCATAATTAAATTTTAGTGTAACGTCGGCACTTTTTTCTAAACCCTCTATGATTTGTCTTTCCATTCCAGCTTCTTTAAAACTTTCTGCTCCTACTTTATAAAAACTATAGCAAGTGACATAATCTTTTTGAATATTTTCAATGATGTATTTTGCTACTTTCTCCTCTTTAGTTTTTTCTACCGCCAGTAGATTTAAAGGGAATATTAATAAACTTAATAAAAATAATTTTTTCATTTATATTTTTTCATAGAAGCTTCGGCTAAAATTAAATTTGGGTCTAAAAATATTTTTGATAGCTTAGCTTTTCTAAAAGATTTATATGCAAATATTGCTATTGGCAACTCTGTACATCCTAAAATAATCTTTTTACATTTCTTTTTAATAAGATAATTGACTGCTGATTTAATTGACTTTTCTGCTTCTTTAGTTTTTCCCATTTTAATGAGCTTAATAGATTTATTGACACTTTTTATTTGTAAATTTTTTGGAGGTGAAATTAAATCAAATTTTTTATTAAAGTATTGGCTATAAATACCTACTTTAATTGTTGCATCAGTCGCAAGTAAACCAATTTTAGTATTTTTTTTACACTTATTTTTAATGTTCAAATAAACAATTTCTGGCATATTTAAAATTGGAATTTTAATTTTTTTTTTTAAATCTTTATACCAATGATGTGCTGTATTACATGGTATCGAAATAAACTTACAATTATTTTTTTGCAAGAATTTACAACCTTTAATTAAACTATTTAGAACATTTTTATATCTACTTAAGTTTTGCTTTCTATCAGGAACATTGGCTTTATTATAAAGCAAAAACAAAGGATATTTTTGATCAGTCTTTCCTCTATTTAGTTTTGCAAGTTTAGAGCAAAAGTCTAAACCAGCCTGTGTGCCCATACCACCAAGTATTCCAATCATAAGTATTAATATTCTATTTAAAAAGTTTTATTAACCTTTACCTCTCCAAGGTATAGTTTTATCGATTATTTTTCTTATCGTCACGTCAAATAGTAAACCAAGCATACCCATAATAAATATTGTGATCCATATCACCTCATATTGAAAGTATTTTTTAGCTACATTTTCTACAAATCCAACCCCTGTTGTTCCTGCCAAAAATTCTGCAGCAACTAAAGTTCCCCAGCACATTCCAGTAGCAACTCTTATTCCAGTAAGTATTTCAGGTAATGAGTTTGGAAAAATAACATGTCTTAAAATTTGCCATTTAGATGCTCCGAGAGAATGTGCAGCATGTATTTTTGATAATTGCGTACCAGATGCACCTGCTCTTGCTGAAATTATCATTATAGAAAGTGAAACCATGAATAGTAGAAAAACTTTACCAAAATTGTCTATACCTAAAACAGAAATAACTAAAGGCGCCCAAGCTAAAGGAGGAACTGGTCTATATAATTCAATTAAAGGATCAAAAAATCCTTTAGCAAATCTATTTAAGCCCATATATAATCCTAATGGAACCCCAACTATTATTCCCGCTACCAATCCAAGAAAAACTCTTAAAAATGAATCCCATATGTGACCAGTTGGAATAGGTATTTTAAATAATTCAAAATCACCTGATACAATATTTAAGACTTTACTTTTGAAATTAGGTTTAATTTCTCCTTTTTCATTATGAACCGGATATTCACCTGGTAAAATATCTGCAATCCAATCTGGAAGAACAAATCCAATAATTTTACCTACATCCATCATTTCATACCAAATTAATGGAATCTGTTTAAAACCTACATTTGGGTTTAACATTAAAGCAAATTTATTAAGTGTATCTGAAGGTTTTGGAAGCCATCTACCTGAGCCTTGCTCTGTACAACTTGGACCACTAGACAAAATTGTTCCAGATGGAAACAAGAAAAAATCTACCCATTTAAGATTACCTTGTTCCTGTTTTTGTAATCTATCAAAATTTACAATTGAAGCCTGCATTTCTATTAAGGTTTGAGGTGGAAATATACTTGCATATTCTATTCTTCTTGCAATTTTAAGAACATCTTTTGCAAAAGAAGATGTAATTTCATTTGAATCGTCAAATTTAGATCTAAACTTTTTAATTTCATTTTTAAGATTTTCTAATGTTGAAGCATATTGCTTATTATGATTTCTTAGTTCAAAAAATTCATCACTTATTAAATTTAATTCTGCTGCTGCTGCTTGAAATTTTAAACCTTTTTTGGTTTTTGGAATTGATGGTATTTCAACTGCGTTATCTAAGGATGTACTAGAAGCACCCCAATTTCCTTCCTGTTTTGCAAGCTCAATTCTCTTAGTTTCATCCTCAGGTTTTTCATAAGGATAATTCTTTTTAATAAAATTATTGGATAAATTATTAATTTTTTTTGTGATTGAATTTATTTGTTCTTTAGTTTGATTTTCTAAAAGATTTTCATCTGTGAGTAATGGAATTGTATTTTTTGTTTGAGAAACAAAATCTAATAACTTGTTTTTGTTTTGATCTTCTACATCATTTGATTTTTCTATTAAAAGAATGATTTTATCTAGGTTTTTTGTCTCAGTCTCAATTACTGAAGTGCTTTTTAGCTGCCTTTCTTCAATTGGAAATAAATATTTAAGTGAAAGAAGTGACTCATCAACTTTTCCTACCTGACAAAGTTCGTTGGCAGATTTTGGAAAAAATGATTTAGCTATATCCCATGAATAATAAAGCCATACTAATAATAAAAAACTACTTCCAACTATAACCCAGTGAATTCCACCTTGTGCTCTTTCGGGATTACCAAAAACAGCATCAACCTTTTCAGTTCTGATTAATCGCCTTCCATATAAAACACATCCAACGATAGCAAAGAAAAATACAAATGTTAAAAAAGCTGTGATCATTAACTGTCTTTACCCATTATTTCTTCTTCCATATCCCATATCATTGAGAGAATTTCTTCTCTCTTTGAAACGAATTCTTTATTATTTTTGATTTCTCTTAAATCACCTTTAAGACCCATTGACGCGAAAGGTAACTCATACTCTTTATGAATTCTTCCAGGTCTTGGAGCCATAACATAAACTTTTTCTCCAAGTAACAGTGCTTCCTCAACTGAGTGTGTTATTAAAATAATTGTTTTTCCTGTTTCTTTCCAAATTTTTAGAACCAATGACTGCATTTTTTCTCTCGTCAATGCATCTAAAGCTCCTAAAGGCTCATCCATTAAAATTAAATCAGGATCATTTATCAAACATCTAGCTAACGCTACTCTTTGCTGCATACCTCCTGATAATTGATAAGTGGGAGTGTTGCCAAAACCTTTTAATCCAACTATCTCTAACCATTCATCAACTTTTTTTTGAGTTTGAGTAGCATCCTCTTTTTTCATCCTCAGACCAAAATTTACATTCTCAGAAACAGTTAACCATTCAAATAATGCACCTTGCTGAAAAACCATTCCTCTATCTACACCTGGTCCATTGATTTCTTTATTATTAAGAGTAATTTTTCCTGAAGTTGGTCTTATAAATCCTGCAGTAATATTTAGTAAAGTTGTCTTTCCACATCCTGAGGGACCAAGTACGGTTAGCAATTCTCCTTTTTTTATTGTAAAATTTAAATCTTTTAGTGCATGAACCGTTTCTCCTTTTGGAGTTTTAAATATCATATTTAAGTTTTGAGAAATTAAGTCGCTCATAAGATAATTATATTAGAAATTTTAATAAAAAAATAGGCACCAATTATGTTAATTGGCGCCTATTAATTTGATTTCTTAAACTACGGTAAAAACTTAGTAGTTACTGTTCCACCAGGAGTGTCTAAACCTTTTAAAAATTTTGCAAGATTTCCACTCTTCATAGATTTTTTTGTCTCTTTTGGTGTTAAGAATTTGAAGCCACCTAAAGTATCTTTCATATCAGCAACTTTCATTTCTGACTCTTTAGACATAGCTTTCATATCGCTTTTACCATTTCTGTATCTCTCGTTAGCTTCATGAGTTAACTCAACGAATGATTTTAACATTCCTGGGTTTTCTTTCATGAATTTGTTTGTAACCGAAACGATATCAATACCCATAATTCCACCAGCTTTAGCTTCATCTACAGTTAAAAGTCTAGTTCCCACAGATGTTGCTGATTTGATAGAATTACCACCAAATAAACAAGCCATAACAACGTCACCACTAACTAAAGCAGCTGCACCTTCTTCAGGATCCATTGCAATTATGTTCATTTTTTTTCTATCAGCACCAACTATTTTCATACTTTCAGTAAAAACATATTCAGCCATAGTTCCTAAAGGAACTGCAACTTTTTTACCTTCAAGCTCTGAAGCATTAGCTTTTGTAATACCAGATTTTTTCGATGTAACACATGTTGTTCCACCCATACCGTATTCCATAGCTACATCTACTAATTTAATAGGAGCTTTAGCTTTAACAGCATTAATGTAAGGCATTAACCCTTGTGAGTAAGAGATATCAATATCTCCAGCTAACATAGCATCAGTCATCGCTACACCATTGCTAAAGTTAGTCCATTTAACTGGTACTCCTAATGCTTTTGAGTATGCTTTTTTATTCATATCTTCAAGGTTTGGTGATGGCCATTCTAAAAAGTACGCAACTCTTACTTCTTTAGCAGCTGCATTAGCTACTGAAGCGTTAAGAGAGAAAGCAATCATCATACCAAGTATTGTGCTTATTATTTTTTTCATATTTCCTCTATGTAGTTTGTTATTTAATAAGATTTAAAATGAATTTTAGTCGTAAGTAAACAAGAACCATTAAGTATTTGTTGGGTCTATTCATCTCTTAAAACCATACTTTTAACTGAAAGCCGTTCTTTTTGAGTTCAATTCAAGGTTGTATACAATATTTCTTGATTTAATTTAGCAATTGTCTACTAATTTATTTAATGAGCTCACAAAATAGAACTAATATTCCAAATTCTTTAAACGAGCACTGGATGCCGTTTACAGACAATAAAAGCTATAAAAAAAATCCAAGATTAATTACTGATGCAAAAGGTGTTTACCTAACAAACCATGAAGGTAAAAAAATGATTGATGCTAGTTCAGGATTATTCTGTAATCCTTTAGGTCATGGTAGAAAAGAAATTACTGAAGCTGTTTCAAAACAACTAGATAAATTAGATTATTGCCAACCTTTTAATCAAGGCTTTGGAGGTTCATTTGAGCTTGCTACTAGAATAGCAAAAAAAACACCAGGTGATTTGAATAAGATTTTTTACACTATTTGTGGTTCGACAGCAGTTGAAACTGCTATTAAAATAGCAATCGCCTACCATAAAGCTAAGGGTCATGGACATAGATTTAGATTTGTAGGACGAGAAAGAGGATATCACGGAATGAATATCGGGGCTACGACTGTTGGAGGAATGATTAATAACGTCAAGACATTTGCAAGTGTTTTAATGCCAGGAGTTCAACATATGAGACACACACATTTACCGGAACATAAGTTTGTAAAAGGTCAACCAGAAACTGGTGTAGAAATGGCTGAAGACCTAGAGAGAATAGCAATGAATTTTGGAGGAGAAAATATTGCAGCTTGTATTGTTGAACCGATTGCTGGATCTACTGGGACTCTAGTTCCGCCAAAGGGTTATTTAAAACGTTTAAGAGAAATTTGTGATAAACACGGAATACTTCTTATCTTCGACGAGGTCATTACTGGATGGGGAAGAACTGGATCTGCTTTTGGCGCACAAGAATTCGGAGTTACACCTGATATGATGACAATGGCAAAAGCAACAACCAATGGAGTAGTACCTATGGGTATAGTTGCTGTTAAAGATGGAATTTATGATACTGTAACTGATGCTTCATCTGCACCTGAAGGAGCTCCTGAATTATTTCATGGTTATACATATTCAGGAATTCCAGTGGCTGTTGCTGCCGCGTTAGCAGTTCAAGATATATTTGATAAAGAAGATATTTTTAAAAGAGCTAAAGAAATGTCACCTTATTTTCAAGATGGATTACATTCATTAAAAGATCTTGATGTAATAACAGGTATTAGAGGTTATGGAATGATGGGTGGAATAGATATAGAAACAAAAGATAAACCAGGTAAAGCTGGTTTTCAAACCTTTAAACATTGCTATGATGCAGGTGTTAACTTTAAGTCTACAGGTGATACTTTGATTATAGCACCACAATTTATATGTGAAAAAAAACATATAGATGAAATAATAGAAAAATTAAGGACAGGTATTTCTAATTACTCAAAGTCATAAATGATTATCGGAGTTCCAAAGGAGATCAAGCTTCAAGAGCATAGAGTCGGCTTAACTCCAGACAGTGTTAAGCTTCTTACTAAAAAAGGTCATGAAGTTTTAGTCGAAAATAACGGAGGCTTTGAAGCAGGTTTCACTAATGATAATTATAAAGTTGCCGGAGCAAAAATAATTGATACAGCTGAGGAGATATTTATAAAAGCTGAAATAATTGTAAAAGTAAAAGAACCTCAAGCTAATGAGGTAAAAATGATAAGAGAAAATCAAATTATTTATACTTATCTTCATTTAGCTGCTGCAAAAGAACTTACAGAGGGTTTAATTAAAACTAAGTCTATTTGTATAGCTTATGAAACAGTGACAGATGATAATGGTCGCTTACCTCTATTAGCACCTATGAGCGCTGTAGCTGGAAGAATGTCTATACAAGCAGGAGCACATTCACTTGAAAAAAATCAAAAAGGAAGAGGCTTGTTATTAGGTGGAGCCCCAGGTGTTGAACCAGCAAATGTAGTGATCTTAGGAGGAGGTGTCGTTGGGGAAAATGCAGCCATCATAGCTACTGGTATGCAAGGAAAAGTTTATATTGTGGATAAATCTAAAGAAAGATTGAAACAATTACATGAAATCTTTGGTGATAAAATTATACCAACAGAAAGCAACAATACTGATCTTAAAAAATTAATTACTGAATGTGATCTTTTAGTTGGAGGTGTATTAATACCTGGCGCGGAGGCTCCAAAACTAGTTACAAGAGACATGGTTAAAAGTATGAAGAGAGGATCAGTAGTTGTAGACGTTGCTATTGATCAAGGAGGATGTGTTGAAACAAGCAAACCAACTACTCACGCAAATCCAACTTATTTAGTAGACGATGTAGTTCATTATTGTGTAGCTAATATGCCTGGTGGAGTGCCGAGAACTTCTACAATGGCTTTAAATAAAGCAACTCTACCATTGTTAATTAAACTAGCGGATCAGGGTTATAAGAAAACCCTAGAAGAAAATAAGAATTATTTAGCAGGTTTAAATGTATATAAAGGCAAAATTACCTTTAAAGGAGTGGCGGACGCATTTAATTTAAATTACACACCTGCTGAAAAAGCCTTGATAGAACAAGCTTAACTCCAAGAAGTCTCATTTTGAACTAACAAATTATATTTTAACCCATTATGCACCTTAAATAAGTTTCATTAAGAACTAATATATGGTGATATGGATTTATATGAGTTCAGAAATTAAGTTTGAAAACCATAAAATACCCGAAGAAATTAAGAACACAGGCAAAGTTAAACTAACTGATTTAGTGTCAAGGTTGAATGAAGAAAAAAAGAGAGAAAAAAATAGCAATATAGCTCTCTCTGTCGCTGCTATCTCTGCAGTCACTGTTTTTGGAATAATACTCTCAATATAAAAACCTTTAAGACAAAATTTCAACAATTTAAGCTAATTTTAGCAAAAGCTAAATTATTAGTATTATTATATAACATCAATATATTTTAAGTCACAATATTAAAAAACAAAGAAGATTTGATGATTTATAAAAAAAATATATTCGATGTTGGCGCTTACAATGGGGTTGATGGATTGGCTTTAGCAGAGAAAAATCCAGATACGTTAGTTAACGCTTTTGAAGCTAACAAAGATTTAATCAAAATAATAATTAAATTAAAAAAAAAAATTGAATGCAGAATAGGAAGAAAAATTAAAAATTATAGAATACACAATGTTGCAGTATCAAATAAAACTAAATTATCTTATTTTTATATTGCAAAGAATCCAACTGTTTCTTCTTTACATAAATTTTCAAAAAATTTAGATAAGTTTTGGCCTGGATATAAGGAGGCTCATTGTCATACCGTAAAAAAGGTCAAAGTTAAAACCGTAACACTTAAGCAGTTTTGCAATAAAAATAAGATTAAAAATATTAATTACCTTCATATAGATGCCCAAGGTAACGATTTAAATATTTTAAAAGGACTTGGAGATTTAATTAAAATAGTTAAACGTGGAGTTATTGAATCTTCATTATCAAAAAAAAAATCATTGTATCAAAACAATCATACTTTAAATGAAACAAAAAAATTCTTTAAAAAATATGATTTTTTAATTAAAAAAACAGAGGCTATTGAAAGTTCAGCAGGTAATGAGATTAACATTTATTATCAAAAAAAAAGTTTAAGTAATTTTGAAGATCTTAATCTAAATTATAATCATAGATATTATAATAGATTATTAGATAATAGAACTCAGCTAAAAGATGATTTAAAAGACTCAATTTTAAGAATATTCAATTTTTTTAAGAGAGTTTAATTACAAAATTAAATATAATGATATTTTTAAAAGATTATTTAAAAAAAAAATACAAAGAACTTATTCAAAATTTTTTTAAATTATTTTATGGATTAATTGAAGTTGCATCTAAAAATGAAATAAAAAAATTTTTGATAATTAAAGAAATCAAAATAGAACAAATAACTTATAATATTTTTAATACAAAAAAGTGTAGACTTTATACCACTTCAATACATGATCAGTCAGTAATAGTTAACAATAAACTAATAGCTGGGCCCTCATTTCAATTGAGAGTTAAAGAAGATGATAAACTTTTCGCAAGAAACAACGAGAGTATAGATAAGAATGTTACTTTAAAAATTGGAACACCAAGAATTTTAAAAAAAATTAAAGGCAAAGTTTTTTCTTTACTATCAGGAGGAGCAGCTAAAACTAATTATTTTCATTGGTTATTTGAAGTTTTGCCTAAACTAGAAATATTAAGTAGAAGTGAAAAAATTAAAAACATAGATTATTTTTTATTACCAAGTATTAAAATGGATCATCAACTTGAAACTTTGAATTTATTAAACATACCGCGTAAAAAATTACTAGACAGCAATACTTATAAACATATTTTTTGCGATGATCTATATGTCGTCGATCATCCATTTCGCGTAACTAACAATACTGTTTACGATACCCAAAATATACCTTTTTGGATATTCGATTGGGTGAGAAAAAAATTTCTTAAATTCAAGTCATCAAAATCTTTTCCTGAAAAAATATTTATTGAGAGATCTAAATCTATTTCTACCCATAGAGACTTAAAAAATAAGGATGAGGTTTATAGAATTCTTAAAGATAAGAATTTTCACTTTGTAAAACCTGAAAATTTTCAAATCAAGGATCAAATACAAATGTTTTATTCAGCAAAAAAAATAGTTGGTTTACACGGTGCCGGTTTTGCTAATATTTGTTTTTGCAATCCAAAAGCCGAAATAATTGAGTTTAAAACGATTACTACAGGCATGAATTCCGGTAATATTGCATTAAAAAATGATCTTGATTATAAGGGTATTATTTGTGAAGCAATTGGAAAATCTGTTGGACAACAAGGACAGTTAGTTGTTCCATTAGAAGAGCTAAAAAATAAGATTTAACAGTGGTTAATGTTGTTTTTTATAAGTATATGAAAATTAATGGCGAGGTAGCTCAGTTGGTTAGAGCACAGGACTCATAAGCCTGGGGTCGGCGGTTCGAATCCGCCCCTCGCTACCAAAATACATGAAAGAAAAATATAAATTTTTTATTAAAAGGCTGTTTTACTATTTTTATGGTGAAAAATTTTTTAAAAGATTAAATTACGATTGGAGTATTTACCCATCTAGAATTGAGATTATACAAAAAGTAATTTTTAAAGAAAAATACAAAAATTATTTAGAAATAGGGTGTGATAATGATGAGAATTTTTCTAAAATTAATATAGAAAATAAAGTAGGCGTTGATCCCCTTAAAGGGGGCACCTTAAGAATGACAAGTGATGAATTTTTTAAGAACAATAAAAGAAAATTTGACATCATATTTTTAGATGGATTACATACTTATGAACAAACAATTAAAGATATAAACAATTCTCTTAAATTTATTAAAGATAAGGGAGTTATCTTAATACATGATTGTTTGCCAAAAAAGATCTGGAATCAAGTTGTCCCACGAATTTATGGACATTGGAACGGAGATGTTTGGAAGGCAATAGTTCATTCGAGAACTTATGATCATGCTGATACTTATACATGTATAGCTGATCATGGATTAGGTATTATTTTCAAAAGAAAAAATAGAGATCGATTGGAGCTCAAAGAAAAAAATTTTAAAGATTTGAAATTTGGTGATTATTATAAAAACCATAATAAATATATGAATTTAGTTAATAGCGGAGAATTAGATAAAATTTTTAATACTAATTAAAAAAAAGTAAATATGAATAATTTAAAAATATTTTGTTTATCGTTGAATCCCAATCATCTAGATTTAATAAAAAAATTAAATTATATACCTGTAGGACTAGGAGAAGCACACTTTGGTGATGATTGGATACAAGATAAAAAAGGAAATAATATTGCAAATAAAAACAAGTATTATGGTGAGTACACTTTTCACTATTGGATATGGAAAAATTATTTAGACCAAATAGATGCTGACTGGGTTGGTTTTTGTCAATATAGAAAATTTTTTTTACAAAAAAATATTGATCAAAAACATATTTCATTTGATTTGTTAAAACAGAATGTAATTAAAAATATTCCACCAGAATTAAATACTTATGATTGTATTTTAGGAGAAAAATCTTTTGTAGATAAATATAGATTTAAATTTTTTAAAAAAAATCTTATCAAAATAGCTCTATCACCATCTGTAATCTTTTTTAAAAAAAAAAGAAGCATAAAGTTTCATTTTGATGTTTTTCACGGTGAAGGAAACTTAGATTTAGCCATTGATTTGCTTGAAAAAGAAAATAGAGATTCATTTAGAGATTTTGTGAATTTGCAAACATCATTTAATCCTCATAATATGTTTATATGCAAAAAAAAACTTCTTAAGGAATATTATGAGTCTGTTTTTCCTTGGATGAAAAAATGTGAGAACATTTTTGGATTTTCAAAATTAAAAGGTTATGGGATGATAAGAATTTATGGTTTTCTTGCAGAGCGTTATTTGTCTTATTGGTTTCAAAAAAATACTAATGTTACGGAATATCCAATTCTTTTTAAAGATTTATCAGATTATAAAAATTTTTGAGATTTACAAAATTGTTTAAAAGTCATTAAGGTTTTATCTTTTTTCGATAAAAAAATTTTTTTTTTAGGCCATTTAATTTTAAGATCTTTGTCCATTACATTAATTCCATTTTCAAATTGAGGCTTATAGTAATTACTAAGTTTGTAATAAATAATGTTTACTTTATCAAAACTATAGTAAGCATGTCCAAAGCCTTCTGGGATATATAAACTAGTTGCATTCTTAGCGGACAAAATAATTTTAAAAGATTTACCAAAAGTTTTTGATTTTTTTCTTAAATCTACGACGACATCAAGAATTTTTCCTTTTAAAACATTAACATATTTTGCTTGTTGAAATTTTGTTTGAAAATGAAACCCTCTAGCAACATTACTTTTAGATGTAGTGCAATATTCAAATATAAATTTTTTATTATTAAAAATTCTTTTATTATAGGTTTCTCTTAAAGAACCTCTTTTATCTATATTATTTTTTTGCTTTATAATTAATAAATCTTTTATATTTGTTTTATAAATTTTCATTTTAAGTATTTAGAAATTTTTTTTAAACTCATATCCATTCTTAATGGAAGCTCACCTTTTGAAAATATTTTTTTTACACTTTTATTTTCAGTTTTTGCAAATTGATATACTGTTTGTGTTTTTCCCCCAATATTAAATATGCCTTTTTTATTCAAAACCTTTAAAAAAATTTTAATAAAATCATCATGATAAATAAAATTAGTTTTAACATTTGCAAATGCAGATTTATGAACAAAAGGTTTTTCTGTCATACAAGTTCTTAAAATCAGAGAATTTTTATACATTTGCACAGCACATTCAGCACCAAGTTTCGACCATCCATAATTGTTCCAAGGTAAAAGAGGATCAGACTCTTCGTATTTCCCCTTCTTTCCTGAATACACATAACTTGTTGAAAAATGAATAATCTTTAAATTTTTTTCAATACATGCATTAATAATATTTGCTGTACCAATTATATTTAGACTGATACTTTTTTTTATGTTTTTTTCATGAATTCTCATCGGCCTGGATAATCCTGCTAAATGCAAGAGATAGTTCGGTTTAAATCTTTTTATATTATTTTTTATAGAAGTTTCGCTTAAAATATTGAGTTGTTTTTTGTTTCTAAAAATAAATTTAAATCTACTTTTTTTATTTTTTAAAACTTTTGCAAATCTACCTTCACCACCAGTAACTAAAATTTTTTTCATTTAATTTTTTAAAATATTTTTGATTTTTAATATACCAATCTACCGTTTTAGATATACCTCGATTTAGGTTTATTTTAGGCTTCCATTTTAACTTTTTTTTAATTTTATTACTATTAAGGGCATATCTAAAGTCATGGCCGGGTCTATCTTTTACAAATATAATTTTAACTTTTTTTCCTATTTTAATTCTTCTATCTGTAAATGATTTTAAAATTTTTTTAACAAGAAAAATATTGCTACAATTAATACCAGAACCTATATTATATTTTTCTCCTGAACGACCTTTAAAAAATAATTTTATAAGAGCATCACAATGGTCATTAACATAAATCCATTCTCTTAAATTTTTACCTTTTGAGTATATCGGAAGAGGCTTATTGTTTAAAATATTGTAAATCATTTTAGGAATTAGTTTTTCTGGAAACTGTCTAGGTCCGTAATTGTTAGAGCAATTAGAAATAACAGCATCGATCTTATGAGTCCTAACATAAGCATTAACTAAATGATCAGATGATGCTTTTGAAGCAGAGTAAGGAGAGCTTGGTGTATAGGGAAAATTTTCACTTGATCTTTTTGACCCTAAAATGTCCCCATAAACCTCATCTGTAGATACATGAATTAATCTAATTTTTTTATCATAATTTTTAATAGCTTCTAACAAATTATAAACACCTAGAATATTATTTTTAATAAAGTTAGAAGAGTCATTTATAGATCTGTCAACGTGAGTATCTGCAGCAAGATTAAAAATTCCATGTGGCTTGTATTTCCTTAGAATCTTTATAATTGCTTTTTTGTTGTTTATATCAACTTTTTTAAAAAAATAATTTTTACTCTTAACACCTCTCAAATTATATTTTTGTGCAGAATATGATAATTTATCGATGTTAAAAACTTTAAAATTTTTTTTTAATAATAGCTTTATTAAGTTGCTACCAATAAAGCCATATCCCCCAGTTACAATAAACCTTTTCATTTGCTATTATTTATATTATTTATGTGTGTAAGTACACTTTCTATCATAATGAAGGCATTTTTTTGATGCAAATATTAAAAGAAAATTTAACAATAATTATAGTTACAATAAAAAGTCAAAATATTATTGACGATTGTTTAAAATCAATTGATCCAGATATCAAAAAAATTATTGTAGAAAACTCTTCTGATCAAAAATTTATAGATTCTTTAAAAGCAAAATATAGAAATATAGAATGTTATTTAACTGGTAAAAATTTAGGTATGGGCTCGGGAAATAATTTTGGAATAAAAAAATCAAAAACTAGATATGTGATGATTTTAAATCCAGATACAATTTTAAGGTCTAATACTTTAAGTCAAATTTTTACAATATCAAAAAATCTAGAGTTTGCCATTTTAAGTCCACTCAGTGATAATAAAGATTATCCAAATTACAAGATAAACAAAGAATTAAGTAATGATAAAAGTAAAGAAGCTTTATTTGAAGTTGATCAAATTGATGGTTATTCAATGATTCTAGACACAGAACAATTTAATGATAATTTTTTTGATGAAAAAATATTTATGTATTTAGAAAATGATGATCTTTGTTTGAGAGTTAAAAAAAATAAGAAAAAAATTTATATTTACAACAAATCTTTAATTTCACATCTGGGCGCAAAAGCTGTTGATGGCAAATATTCTGATGAATTAGAATTTTCAAGAAATTGGCATTGGAATTGGTCAAAATTTTATTATAGAAAAAAACATTATGGATTTATAAAAGCTTTCACTTTTGGATTTTTAATATTCTTTAAATCAATCTTCAAAAGTTTGTATTTCTTCATACTTAATAATAAATTTAAAAGCAAAATGTATTATTGTAGAGCGTCTGGATTCATTAACGCAGCATCAAACAAAAGTTCATGGTTTAGACCCAAATTAGATTGATTTAATTAATTCTAGGATATATTTAGTGCTAATGCCAAATAATAGAAAAAAAATATTAGTCACAGGTGGTGCAGGATTTGTTGGAACAAACTTAATTAAATTTTTTCTTAAAAAAACAAAATTTAATATAATTAGTTTAGACAACTATTCATCTGGAAGTAAAAAGAATCATATAAAAAGCAATAGAATCAAATATATAAAAGGCCATACAAAAAATATTATTGATTTAGTTAAAGATCCTAAAAATATTCATTCGGTTTTTCATTTTGGTGAATTTGCAAGAATTTATCAAAGTTTTATTAAGATGAACGACTGTGTTGAGTCTAACTTTATTGGTTCTAATGAAGTTTTTAATTTTTGTTTAAAATATAATATCAAGCTTGTTTATTCAGCCACATCAGCTTCACTAGGTAATAAAGGAAGTGATAAAAATTTATCCCCTTATGCTTTTTCTAAAGCTACAAATCTTGAACAGTTAGAAAATTTTAAAAAATGTTTTAAATTTAAATATGAGGTAATATATTTTTATAATGTTTATGGCCCTCATCAAATATCTAAAGGAACCATGTCGACAGTAATAGGTATTTTCGAAGATCATTATTTAAGAAAAAAACCTTTACCGGTTGTTATGCCCGGCACACAAACAAGAAGGTTCACGCATATAGATGATACAATTGAAACATGTTACTTAGCTTGGAAAAAAAAATTAAATAGACATTACATAATTGCAAATACGCAATCATACTCAATAAGTGAGGTCGCTAAAATGTTTAAGTCAAAAATTAGATATTTACCTAGAAGAAGTGGAGAAAGGTATTCTTCCGCATTAGTAAACAAAAATTTATCTAATAAAATCTATAAATTTTATGGAAAAATAAGTTTAAAAAACTACATTAGTGAATTTATTGAAAACCACAGTTAATGACCAGGAAATTCGATTAAACACTCGGTATTATAACCTTTTTTTTTAAGAAGATTATTGCCAGGTAAATCAAATAAGTTAATAACAAAAATAAATCCCGCAACTACGCCACCAGAAATTTCAATTAGTTTTGCTGCAGCTTCCGCTGTACCCCCTGTTGCAATCAAATCATCAATAACTAGTATCCTTTCTCCTTTTGAAATAGAGTCTTTGTGGACCTCTATAGTCGCTTCACCATATTCAAGTTTAAAATCAACGGAGTGAGTTTCTGCTGGGAGTTTGTTTTTTTTTCTAAGCAAAATAAACGGTTTATTTAAAGCATATGATACTGTTGATGCAAAAACAAAACCTCTTGACTCTATAGCTGAAACTTTATCAAAATCTAATTTTTTTGATAGTTCTATTATTTTATCATTGGTAAATTTAAATGCATCAGGATTCTTAATTAAAGTAGTGATATCTCGAAATAATATACCTTTTTTTGGATAGTCAGGAATAGATCTTATATGTTTTTTTAAATCCATATTTAGCTTCAAGTTCTAACAAAAAAGCATTAATAATAAAATGATGAAAAAAAGAAAGCTTGGGATAATTGGTGGTAGTGGTCTTTACAAAATGGATGGTTTTGAGAGGACTAAATGGAAAAAAATTAAAACTGCCTGGGGAAAACCATCTGATGAAATTTTAATAGCAAAGTTAGGCAAGGAAGAAATTTGTTTTATACCAAGACACTCTAGAGGTCATAAAATTAACCCAACTAATATAAATTTTAGAGCAAATATAGATGCAATGAAACAATTAGGAGTGACCGACATTATTTCTGTGTCTGCAGTGGGATCCTTAAAAGAAGATTTAAATCCAGGAAAATTTGTAATAGTAGATCAATTTATAGATAGAACTTTTTCAAGATCAAAAACTTTTTTTGATGAAGAAATTGTAGCCCATGTTTCAATGGCTAAACCAACTAGTTCTGGGCTTTCTAAATGTTGTGAATCAGCATTAAAAAAATTAAATATTAATCATCAATTTGGAGGCACTTATGTTGTCATGGAAGGCCCTCAATTTTCTACTTTAGCAGAGTCTAATCTTTATAGATCATGGAAAGCAGATGTGATTGGAATGACAAATATGCCAGAAGCAAAATTAGCTAGAGAAGCAGAAATTAGATATTGCACAGTTGCTATGGTGACTGATTATGATTGCTGGCATCCAGACCATGATGAAGTTGATGTAGCAATGGTAATCCAAACATTACAGAAAAATGCATCAAACGCTCAAAATATGATTAAAGAAATTATTAAAACATTTAAAGATTTCTCAATTGACAAAGATCCAGCTAATAATTGTTTAGACATGGCAATTATAACAGATCCAAAATTAAGAACTAAAAAAACCATAAAAAAATTAAAATATATCGCAGGTAGAACACTCAGTAAAAAGTAATGCAAGTTAACAGTAAAGCTTATAGAACAATTTGGTTTGAAAATAATATTGTAAAAATTATTGATCAAACAAAACTTCCTCATCAATTTATTATTAAAGATTTAAATACAGTCAAAGATACAATTAATTCAATTAAAACAATGGAAGTAAGAGGCGCTCCTTTAATTGGGGCTACGGCCGCATATGGACTAGTTTTATCTATTATTGAAAAGAACGATCAATCTTTCCTAAAAAGATCCAGTGAAGATCTAATAGCTTCTAGACCTACAGCCATTAATTTAAAATGGGCAGTAGATAGAATGATGAAAAAACTATCAGGCTTAAACAGCAATGAAGCTTTAAAGATAGCATTAGAGGAAGCTAAAGCGATCGTAGAAGAGGACGTTACGTTTTGTAAAAATATAGGTGTAAATGGTCTTAATATAATTCAAGAAATAGCTAATAAAAAAAAAGATACAGTAAATATTTTAACCCATTGTAATGCTGGTTGGCTTGCAACAATTGATTGGGGCACAGCAACTTCTCCTATCTATCATGCGCATCAAAAAGGAATTAAAGTTCATGTTTGGGTGGATGAAACTAGACCGAGAAATCAAGGTGCTAATTTAACTTCTTATGAACTAAATGAAGAGGGAATACCAAATACAATCATTACTGACAACGCTGGTGGAATTTTAATGCAAAGAGGGCAGGTTGATATGTGCATTGTAGGAACTGACAGAACTTTATCTAATGGCGATGTTTGTAATAAAATTGGAACTTATCTGAAGGCTTTATCAGCAAAAGATAATAATGTTCCGTTTTATGTTGCTTTACCTAGCTCAACAATTGATTGGACCATTAAAGACCATAAACAAATTCCAATTGAAGAGCGAAATTCAGAAGAGTTATCCCATGTTGAAGGAGTTGATGAAAATAATGAAATTAAAAAGGTGAGAATTTACCCACAAAAAAGTAAGTCATTAAACTTAGCCTTTGACGTTACTCCTGCTAAACTGATAACAGGATTAATTACAGAAAAAGGAATTTGTGAAGCATCAGAAAAAGGATTGAAAGGATTATTTAAATGAAAAAAATATTATTAATATTATTAACAACTTTTTTTAATTTTTCCTTATTAGCAGATGAGAAACCAGGAAGATTTTTTAAAGATCAACCAGATATTACAACTAAACCTCAAATTCATTTTATTTATTTACTCAATGAAGACAGCAAAGATAGGGAGTGGGATATAAATGGAAAAATGGAGTCTGAACTTATGGAGGCTAATGAAAAAGTTTTTAAAATGACTAAGGGTAAACAAAAATTAAGATATGATATGAGAAAAGATGGAAAATTAGATATCTCTTTTGTTCGTTTTGATAAAAAATATAAAGGTAATTACGGAATGAATTATCCTGATGCGTTTTTAACAAAAAATGGATTTAATGATCCAAACAAAACTTATTTTTCCTGGGTTGATGTAAGCCATAGAGATGGTGGTCAAGCAAGTGTTCATCATGGATATATTTTTTTAAAAAGTAAATATAATCAAAGTAAAAATAAACGAATACTAATATCTCTGCATGAATTAATGCATACGCAAGGTTTTGCATTTTCATGCAATAAGGGTTACTACGGATCAAGCCACATAAGAAATACTATAGTTGGTGGACCAGAAAGCGGTGATAAATTTACATTTGGTTCAATATATGACCATGGGGATAAAACGTGTCCCGATTTAAAAAACTCAGTCTTCTTAGAGCCCATGTCTGAAAAATCATTTAATCCAGTAGAGTTAAAATGTGCTATGGCTGCTGAAGTTGGAAGAGGTTTAGCTCCAAAACCAAACTACAAATGGAGAGAAAGATATTCTCATAAAAAAATAACAAAAGTAAATAAAAAAAGAACTTGGTGTACTTATAATAGATATAAAGATTATAAGAATCATTGAAAAACAAATTAATTCAAGTGAAGAAATCTCAAGTTATAAAATTTTCAAAAAAATTAAACACAACTAATTTATCAGCTTTAAGATCAGGAAATATTTCAGTAAGAGCAAAGGAAAAAGGTGTAGATGGTTTTTATATAACTCCATCAGGAATGAAATACTCCTCATTGAAAACTCAAGATATAGTTTTTGTTTCTCTAAAAGGAATCTTTGATAGAAAAAGAGGAAAACCTTCCTCAGAATGGAGATTTCACCAAGATATATATGTGAATAAAAAAGAGGCTAAAGCTATTGTTCACGCTCACTCAACATGCGCAACAGCTATCTCAACTCACCAAAAAAGTATTCCAGCTTTTCACTACATGGTTGCAGTTGCTGGAGGAGAAGACATAAAATGTAGTAAATACGCTACATTTGGAACTAAAAATTTATCAAGAAATATTATTAAAGCACTTAAAAAAAGAACTGCATGTCTAATAGCAAATCATGGTCAAGTTGCTTTTGGAAATAACTTAGAGGAAGCTTTTGAGCTTGCTCAAGAGATCGAAAATATTTGCCATCAATACATTAATGCCCTAAGAGTTGGAATACCTAAGATTCTTTCAAAAAAAGAAATGAAAATAGTTTTAGGTAAGTTTAAAAATTATAAAAAAAGGTAATTTTTAATGATAAAAGTTGGCGAACATATCACAATAGATTTTTTAGGTGTAAAGAAAGACTATTCATCTTCTTTTTATGAAAAAGTAATCTATAAAATTGCTAAAGCTGCTAAGGTTGAAATCCTTAATGTTAGTAGTCATAAGTTTGAACCTCAAGGTTTTACATTGGTTGCATTACTTGCCGAGAGTCATTTTAGTTTTCATACCTTTCCAGAGAAGAATGTAATTAGTTTTGATTTTTTTACATGTGGTAAAGTTCATCCTAAAATTGCTTTAAAGATATTAAAAAAAGAAATACAACACGAAAGAGTTGTAACAAATAGTTTTGATAGAAGTAGCGTAGCTCTTTATGATGATATTTATAGTACTTCTGGACAAAAAAAATATTACGTCGTTAACGATGTTCTTGAAACTTTTACATCAAAAGTAGGTCAGTTCGTTGAAATCATGAAGCTTGAGGAATTTGGAAATGCTTTATTTATTGATCATGAAATTCAAGTAGCTGAGAAAGATGAAAAAATTTATAGTTCTAATTTTTTTAAATCAAGTTTTGATCTAAGCAAAAAGAATTCAAATGTTGCTATTATTGGTGGAGGAGATGGCGGTGTAGCTAGAGAATGTTTAGAAAATAATGCTAATTATATAGATTGGTATGAATTGGACCCTGAAATTGTTGAAACTTGTTTTAAACACCTACCAAGAGTTTGCTCTAAGGTTAAAAAAAGCAATAAAGTCAAAACTTTTTGGGGAGATGCATTTGAGAGTATTAAATCAATAGAAGATTCAAAATATGATAAAATTTTTGTAGATTTGAATGATGATCAATATTGCATTGATCTAGCTAGAAAAAATATGAAAGGTCTTCAAAGAATTCTTAAAAAAGGTGGCGTTATCACTGCACAAGTAGGTAGCAAAGACAAAAAACCAAAGCAAGTAGAAAATTGGTGCAAGGTGCTAGACAAAAGTTTTGGTAACGTAAAAGTTTCAGGAGCTTACATACCAAGTTTTGACTGTAATTGGAATTTTGCCTCTTCTATCATGAAATAACCTTAGATCTAATTGATTAATTAATCTCTAGTAAATCTTTTCATTTTATTTACAATAGTAAAAAAAAAAGGGGGACACATGAGTAAATTAAACAAACTATTTATCTCTTTTGTTACTATATTTTTTCTATTAGTTGGAAATGCATATTCCGACAAAGTTAGAATTGGTACAGAGGGAGCTTACCCACCATGGAACGCAAAAGATTCTTCAGGTAACTTAATCGGATTTGAAGTAGATTTAGCTAAAGAGCTTTGTGCTATTTTAAAGCATGAATGTACTATAGTGGAGCAAGATTGGGACGGAATGATACCAGCGTTATTAATGAGAAAATTCGATTTAATTATGGCTGGAATGTCTATTACAGAAGAAAGATTAAAAACGATTAATTTTTCACAAGGTTATGCAGACGAAGTAGCATCATTAGCGGTAATGAAAGGTTCTGATCTTGAAAGTTTAAAAACAGTAGAATCTCTTAGTTTATCTAAAAAGAGTGCAGCTAAAAAAACTCTAGATCAACTAACTAAAGCTTTAGCTGGTAAAACTATTGGTGTTCAAACAGGAACAATTCACCAAAACTTTTTAGAGTCAGGTGATGTTGGAAATGTGAATGTAAGAAAATACAAAACTCAGGATGAAGTTAATTTAGACTTAGCAGCAGGAAGAATTGATGCCGCATTAGCCGCAGCAGTTGCTTTCACAGACTATGCAGCTAAATCTAAAAAACCTGTAGTGCTAGTTGGACCTACTTTTTCTGGAGGTGCTTTTGGGAATGGAGTTGGAATTGGAATAAGAAAAGGTGACAATTCTAGTGCTGTAAGCAAAAGAGATGCAAAACTATTAAAAGATTTTAATAGAGCTATTAATACTGCTAGAAAAAAAGGAATAATTAGTGAACTTGCTATTAAACATTTTGGCTTTGACGCCTCTATGTAGCTAATGATTTGAAATGGCGGTTATTTTATAACCGCCTTTTCTTTATGGAACTTCTTTATTTTGGATCTAAAGGTTGGGGTGACGAACTATTTGCAGCATTTCTAATGACGATAGCTGTTTCAATAACAGCTATGTTGATTGGAATATTATTTTCAATAATTTTTACTCCTTTAAAATTATCTAATAAAAAAATATTTAATTTTATCGCAAATTGCTACACCACTGTTATTAGAGGTGTTCCTGAATTATTAGTAATTTATTTATTTTTTTTTGGAGGCACGGGTGCCGTTATGTTTGTTGCAAGCATATTCGGATACAATGATTATATAGAGATCAATGCTTTTATTACAGGTTCATTTGCAATTGGTATAATTTCTGGAGCTTATTCAACAGAAGTCTTTAGAGGTGCCATTCAATCAATAGATAGAGGGCAATTTGAAGCTTGTAAAGCTTTAGGATTTAAAAAATATGTTTATTTTTTTAAAGTCATAATTCCCCAAATGTTAAGATTAGCAATACCAAACCTAAGCAATGTTTGGCAGATTACGTTAAAAGACACTTCTCTTATTTCAGTAACTGGCTTGGTTGAGATAATGAGACAATCTTATATTGCGGCTGGATCTACAAGAGATCCTTTGTTTTTTTATTCTTTTGCTGCACTTTTATATTTAATTTTAACTTTTCTGAGCATGAAAATACTTAATAAATTAGAAAAAAATTATAACAGAGGTTTTTGATGGACTTAGATTTAATGATTAATAGTTTACCAAAGTTATTGAGCGCTACTTTAACAACTTTGAAACTTTTGTCACTATCACTAGTTTTTGGTTTAATCATTGGTTTGATTTTTGCTATTATGAGATTAAACAAGAATAAATTTATTAGTAATTTTTCATACACTTTTTCTTATATATTTAGAGGAACACCACTTTTGGTTCAGATATTTATTATTTATTTTGGATTAGGGCAGATTGAATATTTGAGATCAACTATCTTATGGTCTGTATTAAAAGAACCATATTGGTGTGCTATCATAGCCTTTTCGCTTAATACTGGCGCCTACACATCTGAAATTTTAAGATCAGCTTTTCAAACGATTAAACCTGGTTTGATAGAGGCAGGAAAAAGCCTTGGGATTTCAAGTAAGATAATATTCTATAAAATACAAATACCAATTGCCATCAAGCAATCTTTAGCAGCTTACGGTAATGAGATTATTTTAATGTTAAAAGGTACTTCATTAGCAAGCACAGTTACATTGATGGACTTAACAGGGGTGGCAAAATATATCATTTCGACTACTTTCAAGCCTATTGAAGTTTTTATTGTTGCAGGAAGTATATATTTATTTTTGACTTTCCTCGTACATAACTTTATTAAATTTACAGAAAAAAAAATGGGAACAAATTAAATGTTTAGAGTTTCATGTATTCAATTAAAATCTAATAATAGCATTCAAAGCAATCTTATTAAGACAGAAAAATTAATTAAGAAAGCTATTAGTCAGAAAGGAGATTTTATATTAACTCCAGAAGTTTCTTCTTTATTTACATTAAATAAAAAACAACTCTTACAACAATGCACTTCAATGAATAAAGATGAATATTTAAGAGGCATTAAGAAATTGGCTAAAAGATACAAAAAATGGATACTAATAGGTTCATTAGTAATTAAAACTGGAAAGAAAAAATTAGTTAATAGATCGGTTTTAATTAATTCAAAAGGAAAGATCCATTCTTACTATGATAAAATTCATATGTATGATGTAATTTTAAGTAAAAAAGAAAAATATCTTGAATCTGGAACTTTTGTAGCAGGAAAAAAATATCAAATTTCTAAGCTCCCATGGGGTAAACTTGGAATGTCAGTATGCTACGATTTAAGATTTCCAAATTTATATCGCAATTTAGCTAAAAAAGGCTCTTTATTTTTATCTATTCCTTCAGCATTTACTAAAACAACAGGCAAAAGACATTGGCATTCTTTATTAAAAGCTAGAGCAATTGAAAATTTTTGTTATATTTTTGCACCTGCACAAAGTGGAACACACTATAATGGAAGAAAAACTTTTGGACATTCATTAATTATTTCGCCAGATGGAAAAATTATAAAAGAATTGAATAAAAAAGAAGGAGTTATCACAGCTTCTATTGATCCTAAAATGGCAAAAAAATTAAGATTAATTATACCAAGTCTTAAAGCAGATTAATCATTCGTAAGATTTAACTTCTTTAATGTTTGATCCTAGAGCATTATTGATGTCTAGTTTAATTTTAGCTCTTTTATCATTAAATTTATAAACTTTTCTAGCAAGTTCAATAAACTTTTCCCCGAAGTCATTATTTTTTTCGGCAGATCTTTTGCCATCTTCAATATCCCAGAGTTTTAGATTGATCTCTTTAAGGTTATTTTTAAATTTTGAAATTTCAGAATTATTAGGGATAAATTTTTTCATTGTTTCATTTAAAGAGAATATTTCTTTTTCAATTTCTACCAATTTATCTTTATTTGTTATTTTTTCTTTTTTTATTTCTAAGATAGTTATCTTATCTATTAATTCACCTGCTGAAATTTCTGCCAATATTTTACTTAATTTAGTATTCATATTAATTTTTTTTGACTATACTAGAATAATGAATATACGCAGATTTAATAATGTCAAATATATTAATCATTAAGCACGGTTCTCTTGGAGACTTAATACAAGCTAATGGTGCCATTAAAGATATTAAAGAATTTTATGGGAATAGAAAAGTTTTCTTGTTAACTTCAGCTCCATATTCAATCTTTATGTCAGAGTGTCCTTATATTGACGGAGTGATTATTGATAAAAGATTACCACGTTGGAATTTATTTTTTTTATACAAATTAAAAAAATTATTATCTAAATATAATTTTAGTAAAATATTTGATTTACAAAATTCTCGTAGAACAAGATTTTATAGAAACTTCGTTTTAAAAGATTTAGAATGGTCTTCTTCATCAGATACATTGGAATCTGGACAAAGTAAGAAAGATTTTGATAAGCACCCTGTTTTGGATCGGATGGAGTTACAACTAAATAAAAATAATATTCCTACAAAATATATTAAAAATATTGATCTAACCTGGGCTTTAGAAGATCTATCAAAACTTACTCAGCAATACACAAATAGGGATTATATTTTAATTTTTCCATTTTGTTCAAAAAAACATCAAAATAAAAAGTGGCCTTTCTTCAAAGATTTGACTGCAAGTATAAGACGAGAATATAAAAATAACTATTCCGTTCTTGTCGCTCCTGGACCAGGTGAATTTAAAGAAGCCAGTGATCTAAACGCAAAGGTTATTATGAATGGCAGAGAACCGGTTAATATAAAAATGTTAATTTCATTAATAAGCGGTGCAAAATTTATTATTGCTAATGACACGGGCCCAGCACATATTGCTTCTCATTTAAAAAAAAATGGTTTAGTGCTCTTTGGCAGTCATACTTCGGCAAGAAAAGTTAGTATTGAAAATTCTAATTTTAAAGCATTAAGTGTAAAAAATTTAGCTGATTTGGATGTAAATACAGTTATGGAAGAGATAAAAAGTAAATTAAATTAATTCTATATATTTTTTAACAATTTTATCCCAATTAAAATTTTTTGAAAATTCTAAAGCATTAGCACCTAATTTTTTATAATGTTCATTATTTAAAATTTTTAATAATGTTTCATAAAGGGCATTTAAATCATTACCATCACATAGAAAACCAGTTTTTCCTTCAAGCACAGCATCAGCTTCACCACCGAATATTCCAGCAATCGAAGGTTTTCCATAGGATGCAGCTTCAATAAAAGTAATTCCAAATCCTTCTACTGATTTTTTATAAACAACAGAAGGCATTACAAAAATATCTGATTTTTCAAGCAAGCTTACTTTCTCTTGTTCAGTAGATTTATAAATAAAACTTACTTCATTAATTAAACCAAGTTCTTTTTTTAGTTTTTCTAAATTATTTTTTTCATCTC
Source organism: Pelagibacterales bacterium SAG-MED05 (assembly GCA_014654415.1). Classification (GTDB taxonomy): domain Bacteria; phylum Pseudomonadota; class Alphaproteobacteria; order Pelagibacterales; family Pelagibacteraceae; genus Pelagilacustribacter. Next base: position 36,574 of record JACWDC010000009.1, read on the forward strand.
CATCACCAATTGATATATATTTAAGTTTTGGAAATTTAGGTAAAAGATTTTTAATAGTCATTAAAATATTCTTATGACTTTTTCTTCCATCCAATCTTGAAATTGTAATCAATTTTGGAAAAGCATCACCATAAATTGTTTTTGCAAATTTTTTTGATTCCTCATTGACTTTAATAGGATAATTGCAACCAGGATTAATAACTTTGATACTATTATCTTTAAAACCTAATTTAATAACTAAATTTTTTGTAAACTCTGAATTTGCAATTACAAAATCTGCTTTAGTTAATGAATTAAGCATCCTTTTATTTAAAGCAGATCCAAGAGGATGATTTATTTCTTTAGAATGTATTAAACAAAAAGTTTTTGTCTTTTTTAAAATAAGCGTGTCTATATTTTCTATGCTCTTCCAATGATCAAAAAAAGCTGCTCTTAAATTGTTTTCTTTTATAAATTCCTTAACAAGATTAGCTTTTCTATATTTTTTAAAAATCTTAAAACCAGAAATTCTTTGTATACTTAATTTAGAGTCTTTATCGTAAATTTCAGAATTTTCAAAACTATCAGCAAAAACTTTTACAGGACCATGGTTGAGAAGCGCAGTTGATAGACCTTCCATTAAGTTTTGAATTCCACCAATATCAGGAGGAAAATTTCTAGTTGAAACTAAAAACATTAATTAAACCATTTAATATTACAGCCCATACTTGGAATTTGCTCCTCTGGGCCTTTTTGAGTTTTTGCAATTATTTTCATAGCTGTTTTTAAATCACTGTCACCATCTCTTACAGGCTTTAAATTTTTAAGTTCTCTAATTCTACCTCTGTATTGAAGTTCTAAATTTTTATTGTAGCCAAAGAAATCTGGCGTACATACGGCTTCATATTTTTTTGCAACTTCTTGAGTTTCATCAATTAGATAATTTAAATCATCAAATTTATTATCTTTTGCAAATTTAATCATTTTATCGAAAGAGTCTTCTGGATAGTTCTTTGTATCATTTGACATAATAGCTACAGAATTTATTCCTTCATTTTTCAGATCTTTGCAATCTTCGACTAAATCTTTAATAATTGCTTTTACATAGGGGCAATGATTGCAAATAAACATTATCAAGGTTCCATTTTTGCCTTTGATCTCTTCTAAAGAGACTAATTTGTTATTAATAGACTGGAGTTTAAAATCTTCAGCTTTTTTACCGAAGTCGCAGATTGGTGTTTTTGTTAAAGCCATAATATATTATAAGAGTTATAAACTAATTATACAGCAATTTTATGATTTACGATTTTGAAGGCAACACACCAAAAATGGATCCAAATAGTTGGGCTGCATCTAATGCTGTGCTTATTGGCAAGGTAGAATTAAAAAAGGATTCGAATATTTGGTTTAATGTTACATTACGAGGAGACGTAGAACCTATTACTATTGGGGAAGGCTCAAACGTCCAAGATGGTAGTGTAATACATACAGACCCAGGTTGCCCCGCTATTATCGGAAAGAACGTTACAATCGGTCATTTAGTAATGCTACATGGATGCGTTATTGAAGATGATTGCTTAATTGGAATAGGAAGCACAATTTTAAATAAAGCTAAGATTGGAAAAAATTCTATTATAGGAGCAAATGCTCTTATAACTGAGAATAAAGTAATTCCAGAAAGATCTTTAGTGCTCGGGAGTCCTGGAAAGATTATTAGGCAAGTTACAGATGAAGAAATTAAAAGTATAAAAGAAAATGCTGATCATTATGTTGCAAATTATAAAAAGTATAAAAAGTCAATCTAGGGAACTAACCAATTATTCTTTTTATTTTCAAAATCAAATATAGCTCTACGGTGACCTTTTGCAGCTAAGTATAACCATTCAATAGATTTAATTTTACATTTGATTACTGTAAAATTTTCATAACCTTTTTCACTTTGCTCCATTGTATAGTCAAAATCTTCTAATTTAGAAATCATGCCCGATGTTGGATTCTCTGATAAAGATCCAGGTCCACTATCTGTAAGATAGCAACGTCTACTTATGTGTTGAGTTTTTTTCCAGGATTCTTCAGCTATTGAATTTTTATTATTAATTTTACAAGTTACTTTAACTCGTAATTGAATTTTTTCTTCTTTGTCGTAAAAAACTAAAGATGCATTATTATTTTTCTTTAGGATATCTACTTTTGAAGACCTAAGATCAGTGTGAAATTGCAAAACATTATTTTCTTTATCTGACTTTCTTAAAACTACTATTCTTCCATCGATATCATTTTGATCAGTACAAATGAAAACTGGTATCCTAAAAGGCGAATTTCTGTTAACTACAGCATCATCCAACATTGACCACAACTTTTTTTGAATTTCTTTTAAATTTTCATAGTATGCTGGCTGCATACTTTATTTCCTAAATCTTTTAATTAAGCTCGATGTATCCCATCTTTGACCGCCCATCTTCTGAACTTCACCGTAGTACTCATCTATTAATTTTGTAATCGGTAAGGGTGAGTTATTTTTTTTAGCTTCATCCATTGCTATTTTTAAATCTTTTCTCATCCAATCTACCGCAAAACCATAATCAAATTTATCTTCTATCATTGTCTTATGTCTATTATCCATTTGCCAAGATTGAGCAGCTCCCTTTGATATTACTTCGATAACATCATGCATATTTAATCCAGCATTCATCCCAAAATTTATTGCTTCAGATAAGCCTTGAACTAAACCAGCAATACAAATTTGATTAACCATCTTAGTTAATTGTCCACTACCAGAAGGCCCAAGTAATTTAATTTTTTTACTATAGCAATCAATTACTGGTTCAGCTTTTTTAAATGGAGCTTCATCTCCACCAACCATAACTGTCAATGCTCCACCTTCAGCACCAGCTTGTCCACCAGAAATTGGCGCATCTAAAAAATCAAAACTTTTTGATTTTGCTTCTTTATATAATTCTCTAGCAATGTTTGCTGAGGCAGTTGTATTATCGATATATATTGAAGCTTTTTTTGCAGACTTGAATAAACCTTTATCTCCTAAAGTTACTTCTCTTAGATCATTATCGTTTCCAACGCATGTGAAAATGAAATCACAATCTTTAGCAGCATCCATAGGTGTTTCAGCCAACTTACCTTTATATTCTTTAGTCCATTTCTCAGCTTTAGCTTTTGTTCTATTATAAACGGTTACATTGTGCCCAGCTTTTGATATATAACCTGCCATAGGGTAACCCATGACACCTAAGCCTATGAAAGCAACTTTACAACTCATAAATGATTAACCTCTCCTTAAACAAAAAAGTAATTTTATTTGGATTTATATTTACATTTTTTTCTAGTTTTGGACAGAGTTTTTTTTTGGGATTGTTTAACGCACCAATTAGAAATGAGCTAGGTATCACTCACGGTCAATTTGGAAATATTTATGCCATTGCGACAATTTTTTCTAGTATTTTATTAATTTGGGTCGGCAAGAAAATAGATGAGTATCAAATAATTTATTATTCCTTTTTCGTTATCTTGTTATTATTTTTATCATCTTTGTTTTTCTCTTTAATAGATAGTATTTATTTTTTAGCAGTTGGAATATTTTTGATGAGGTTTGCCGGGCAAGGCTTAATGAGTCATACTGCTACAACTACAACCTCAAGATTTTTTGAAAGATCAAGAGGAAAGGCTCTCAGTTCTATCTGGTTTGGATTATCATTTGCAGAATTTATATTACCTGTTTTAGTAACATATTTATTCATAATTTACTCTTGGAGGACAGTTTGGCAAGTAATTGCGATATTAATAATTTTATTTTTGCCTTTTATAGTTTTAAAAACAATTAAAAATATTAGATTAAATTCCAGAGAAAAAAATTATAACTTTTCTAAAGGCATAAAAATAAAAAACTGGAAAAGAAGAGAGGTAATTAAGGATTATAGATTTTATATTATTTCACTAAACATGCTAGCAATGCCTTGGATAGCTACTGGAGTGTTTGTATATCAATCTTTTATTTCTGACTCAAAAATGTGGAGTATATACACCATACCTAAAGCTTTTATGGTTTATTCGATAACTTCTATTATAACCTTGTTTTTTTCAGGTTTTTTAGTTGATAAATTTACGAGTAGAAAATTAATTCCATTAATGAACATTCCTTTGTTTTTAGCCATGTTTGTGCTGTTCTATTATCAAAATGAAATTTCTGCTTTTATTTTTTTAGGTTTAATAGGGATTTCTAACGGATTGGCAAACGTTCTTGGATCTTCTACTTGGGCTGAAATATACGGGGTAAAGTTTATTGGCTCTATTAAAGCTTTAACGACTGCTTTTATGGTTTTCTCAACAGCTTTTGGAACAGCAGTTTTTGGACTATTAATTGATAACGGTTTTTCTCTTGAAAATATTGCTTTAATTTCTGGTGTATACGTAGTTATTTCCTTAACTCTTTTAATGGCAATAAGAAAAAAATTAGAACCAATTAGGCTTAAAAAATAATTGATTTATTTAGATTATTTCAATATACACTCATCATCATGGCTAGAATTACCGTCGAAGACTGCTTAGAAAAAGTTGATAATCAATATGATCTAGTATTATTAGCAAAAGAGAGAACTGTTCAACTAAATTCAGGGTCACCTATTTTAGTTGAAGAAGACAATGATAAAAGAACAATTATCTCTTTAAGAGAAATAGGTGATGGCAAAATTTCTGTAGAAGAATTAGAGCAAAATGCAATAAAAAGACTTCGAAAAGAACCTGATGAAAGTGAACAACAAGAAGATGTAGAAGAAGAGACTAATGATGATTTTGAGAATTTATACAAAGGACAAATTTCTAAAAGCGGCGTAGCTATCTTACCCTCAAAAAGAACACGAAGAGTTCCAGAAATAAAAAAACCTGGATCAAGTAATCTAGCCAAAGAAGCCCTTTCAGAATTAAAAGCAGATCAACCAGAGATTAAAGAAGAAAATTTAGAAACAGAAGAAGCACCTCTTGAATTAAAAGAAGAGGCTGCAGTAGAAGAAGAAAATAAATCAGAATAAATTATGACTAAGACCATCTCAGTTGCACCCATGATGGATTGCACTGATAAGCACGAGATATATTTTCTAAGTTTAATAAGCAAAAATGTTCACCTTTATACGGAGATGATAGTAGCGAATGCAATTATTAGAGGAGATCGCAAAAAACTTTTATCATTTAAGAATGTAACTAATCCAGTAATCTTACAAATTGGAGGTTCAAATCCTGATGAATTGGCAGAAGCATGTAAAATTTCTGAAGATTATGGTTACAAAGAAATAAATTTAAATCTTGGCTGTCCAAGCAAAAAAGTTCAAAAAAATAAATTTGGAGCTTGCTTAATGCAGGAGCCACATCTTGTGGGAAGGTGCATAGAAGCAATGGCTAAAGCAACAAAGCTTCCTATAACAATTAAAACAAGAATTGGATACAATGACATAGAAAATTTTGAATTTTTGAAATCCTTTATAAAAACCACCAAAGATGCTGGTTCAAAAAAATTTATTATTCATGCAAGAAAAGCATTGCTTAAAAAATTAAGCCCTAAAGAAAATTTAAATATCCCACCTTTAAAGTATGAATTTGTTTATAAATTAAAAGAATATTTTAAAGATGATGAAATTATTATTAATGGGGGAATTAAAACAACTGAAGATATTAAAAAACACCTATCTAAAGTAGATGGGGCAATGATTGGAAGAGCCATATATCATTCACCATATTTCTTAGCAAACATCGAAAGAGATATTTTTAATAACAAAAATATTCCTACAAGAACTGAAGTTATGGAAAAATTAATACCATATATTCAAGAAGAAACCTCTAAAGGAGTTCAATTAAATCATATTATGAGACACACGGTTGGTTTGTTTCATGGACAAAATGGCTCAAAAACTTGGAAACAATATCTATCAAAAAATATGTGTATAAGAAATGCTGACCTTCAAAAGGTAAATCATATAATGGATCAGGTTAAAGAAAAAAATCCAGTATCGTTAGAAAGATAATCTTGGATATTCTTTCTCAACAAGAAACTATTTATTTGATTTTGATAATGGTAGCTACAGCAATACCAGCTGGATTCGCCGCAGGATTGTTTGGTATAGGTGGAGGATTAATTACTGTACCAATTTTATTTTACACTTTTGGAGCAGCAGGAATTGCACCTGATTATTTAATGCACCTTGCAGTTGGAACTTCTTTTGCAATAATTATTCCAACTTCAATAGTTTCAGTTTTAACTCATCATCAGCATAAAGCAGTAGACTTTAATATTGTTAAAAGTTACGGAATTTTTGTTATTATTGGAGTGATTCTAGGAACAATTTTAGCTGCTGGATTAGAAACTAAACCCTTAATATTATTTTTCACTTTAGTTGTTTACATTTTAGCTTTTTATTTATTATATCTGAAAGAGAAAGAGTCAAAAATCTCAGTTAAGATGGGGTTAATAGCTAAAATTATATCAGGCGTTCTTACTGGTTTTATATCAGCACCAATGGGTATTGGTGGAGCAGTAATGAATGTTCCTATCTTAAAGTTTTTTGGTTATCCGATTAACAAAGCGATTGGAAGCGCAGCTGCAATAGGATTTGTCATAGCTCTTTTTGGTGCAATAGGATTTTTTATTTCAGGCAACTATTTAAGTGCAAATTTACCTTTTAGCATTGGATTTTTAAATATTCCAGCGTTCTTAGTTTTTTTTCCAATAACAGCTTTCATGGCAAGATTGGGTGCAAAAGCAAGCCATAGAATAGATAAAAAAAAGATGACCAAGTATTTTGGCCTATTTTTAATTATTATTGGAACGAAGTTTTTGTATGAATACTTTAAACTTTAAATTTTCTGATCGTATTCACCTATTTTTTTAGTTTCTTGAAGTAAGGCATCAATAAAATCAAAAATATTTTTTTTTCTAATATCTGATGTAGGACTTTCTACAACAACAACTAGCGAAGGTTTATTTGATGAAGCTCTAATCAGGCCCCAAGAACCATCCTCAAGAGAAAATCTAATCCCATTAACTGTTAACAACTCTGTAATCGACTGGGTATCAATTTTAATCTTTTCTTTTTTAAGTTGTTGAATCTTTTTTACAATTTCATCTACAACTATGTATTTTTCTTCATCTTTACAAAAAGGAGCCATTGTTGGTGTTTGGAAAGTTTTCGGTAATTCACCAATGATTTCACTAATTTTTTTACTTTGATTATCCAATAAATTGCAAATTTGTATTGCTGAATTTATGCCATCATCATAACCATAGCCCAAAGGCTGATTAAAAAAGAAATGCCCACTTTTCTCGAAACCTGCTAAAGCTTTTTCTAAGTTCACTTTTCTTTTAATATGAGAATGACCTGTTTTCCAATAAATCGTTTTGCATTGATTTTTTAAAAGAATCTTATCTTTTGAGTAAAGACCTGTTGATTTAACATCTACAATAAATTTAGATTTTTCATGTTTATTAGATAAATTTCTAGCAATTAACAAGCCAATTTTATCTGAATAAATTTCATTACCTTTATCATCAATTACACCACATCTATCACCATCTCCATCAAAACCAAAACCAATATCAGCATTATTATCTTTTACAACTTTAGCTATAGCATTAAGCATTTTAAGATCTTCAGGGTTTGGATTATATTTTGGAAACGACCAATCTAGCTTACAATCTAGCTCTACAACATCACAACCTATGCCTTTTAATATTTCAGGAGCAAAAATCCCTGCTGTACCATTTCCACAGGCAACTACTGCTTTTATTTTTTTTTTAATTTTGTTGTTTTTGATCAGATCTTCCGTATAAATTTTTTTGAAATTATCAATATTTTTACTAGCTCCTTCTCCTTTAATAAATTTTTTATTAAGTGTTATATCTTTTAATTCTTTCATTTCCTCAGGGCCATGCGTTAGACCTTTTTTGATTCCCATTTTTACACCTGTCCAGCCATTCTCGTTATGGCTGGCAGTGACCATAGCTATAGCATCTGAATTTGTATTAAATTGAGCGAAATAAACAGTAGGCGATAGAGAAAGTCCTATATCTTCAACATTGCATCCAGTAGATATCAGTCCTTTGCTTAATGCTTTTTTAATATTCTCACTGTAAGAACGATAGTCATGACCCACTATTACTCTTGGGTTTGTTTTTTTTAGTGTGATTGATTATTTGAGTTCCAAAACCTTTTCCTAATTCATTGATTCCCTCTAAATCGATGTCTTTCTCAAACAACCATCTAGCATCGTACTCTCTAAAACCGTTTGGATTGATTTTCATTATTTATAAATACTAGAGAATATAATGATTTGTTATTAAATGTTTATTAACAAAACTTTCCACTTGCTAATTTTATCAAATGTTCTTATAATGTTCTATTGATTTCGATGTTATATAGTATATTAAAGTATATGAAACACAACATGTAGTTGTTTTGTTAATAAGTCGTCAAAAATAAGGATAATATGAATAAAAACGTATCATTGGCAATAGAGAAAGCTGTCGGCAGCATCAACCAAAAGAACCACAATGAACCAAAAAATAACGGTCCAAAAAAACCAGATTTATTTTCTTTATCAGGAGAAACTGAGCTTTTTCAAAATGAGCGAGGGATAACAATTAAAATTGATAGATCTAGAGATATTAACTTAACTGATTTTGGTAAAGCAACACTTAAAGATAGATATTTAGGGCATAGCGAAGGTTTCCAAGATTTATTTGCTAGGGTGGCAAGTGTTTATGCTGATGATAATCTTCATGCTCAAAGAATTTATAATTACATAAGCAATCTTTGGTTTATGCCAGCAACACCTGTCTTATCAAACGGTGGAACTGAAAGAGGTTTGCCGATTTCTTGTTTTTTAAATGAGGCAAATGACAGCTTAGAGGGAATCACAGACTTGTGGGAAGAAAATGTTTGGTTAGCTGCAAGAGGTGGAGGAATTGGAAGCTATTGGGGTAATTTAAGATCTATAGGAGAAAAAATAGGTAAAGTTGGTAAAACATCGGGTATAATTCCATTTATTAAAGTTATGGATTCCTTAACATTGGCTATAAGCCAAGGTTCTTTAAGAAGAGGATCAGCAGCTTGTTATTTACAAATTGACCATCCTGAAATAGAAGAATTTATTGAAATGAGAAGGCCGACAGGCGGAGATGTTAATAGAAGGTCTTTAAATTTACATCATGGTGTTTTAGTAACAGATGATTTTATGAGAGCTGTTGAAACTGACGGCCAATGGGCGCTTCGTAGTCCCTATGACGGAACTGTCCAATCAACTCTTTCAGCTAGAAACTTATGGATAAGACTTTTAACAGCGAGAATTGAAACAGGTGAACCCTATATTGTATACATTGATACTGTTAACAGACAAATACCTCAACATCATAAGCTTGCAGGTTTAAAAGTTAAAACATCTAATCTTTGTAGTGAAATTACTCTTCCAACAGGAATGGATAACGACGGCAAACAAAGAACGGCAGTTTGCTGTTTATCATCTTTGAATATCGATACATACGATCAGTGGAAAGATGATTCTCAATTTATAGAAGATGTAATGAGATTTTTAGATAATGTTATGACAGATTTTATTAATAGAGCTCCAGATGAATTTGCTCACGCAAAATATTCTGCTATGAGAGAAAGAAGTGTTGGCCTTGGGGTTATGGGCTTACATTCTTTTTTTCAACAAAAAAACATTCCTTTTGGCTCTGTTATGAGTAAAGTTTGGAATAAAAAGATATTTAAAAATATTCAAGAAAAAGCGGACGCTGCTTCAGTTTCTCTAGCAGAAGAAAGAGGAGCTTGTCCAGATGCAGAAGAATATGGAATTAAAGAAAGATTTTCTAATAAAACAGCAATAGCGCCAACAGCATCTATTTCGATTATTTGTGGGGGATCTTCTCCAGGAATCGAACCAATTGCTGCTAATAGTTTTACACATAAAACTTTATCAGGCTCTTTTAATGTAAGAAATAAATATTTAAAAAAAATTCTTCAAAAATATAAAAAAGATACAGATGAGGTTTGGTCCAGCATTACTACAAATCAAGGCTCAGTTTCTCATTTAAATTTTTTAACAGCAGAGGAAAAAGATACTTTTAAAACAGCTTTTGAGATAGATCAAAGATGGATTGTTGAGTTAGGTGCAGATAGAACTCCCCACATTTCACAAGCTCAGTCTATAAACGTTTTCGTGCCTGCTGATATACATAAGAAAGAACTTCACGACATTCATTTTCAAGCATGGAAAAAAGGCCTTAAAAGCCTTTACTACTGTAGATCTAAATCTATTCAAAGAGCGGAAAATGTACAATCAGGATCATCAACAGATGTGACTAAAAATGTATATTCTAAAGAACAAGAATCAAATAATAAAGACAACAACTATGAGGAGTGCTTATCATGTCAGTAGCAAAAGAAATTAAACCAGGAATTATTCAGCCAAAAAAAATGGGTTTGCTAGTAGAAAACCCAGTTTATAAACCGTTTAGATACCCATGGTGTTATGATGCATGGTTAACACAACAAAGAATTCACTGGTTGCCAGAAGAAGTTCCTTTAGGAGATGATGTTAAAGATTGGCAAAAAAACTTAACGCCAGAAGAAAAAAATCTCTTAACACATATATTTAGATTTTTTACTCAAGCTGATGTGGAAGTTAATAATTGTTATTTAAGACATTACACAACTGTTTTTAAACCAACTGAAGTTTTAATGATGATGACAGCATTTGCTGCAATGGAAACAGTTCATATAGCTGCTTATTCTCATTTATTAGACACAATTGGAATGCCTGAAACGGAGTATTCAGCATTTTTACAATACAAAGAAATGAAAGATAAATATGATTACATGCAAGGCTTTGATGTTAAATCAAAACACAATATTGCAATGACAATGGCTGTGTTCTCTGCTTTTACTGAAGGGCTACAACTATTTGCCAGTTTTGCAATACTTTTAAATTTTCCAAGATTTAATAAAATGAAAGGTATGGGCCAAATAGTAACATGGTCGGTAAGAGATGAAACCTTACATTGCAATTCTATGATTAGATTATTTAAAGATTTTATTAAAGAAGAACCACAAATCTGGAATGATAAACTGAAAAAAGAAATAGTTGATGCGTGCAAAACTATTGTAACACATGAAGATGCATTCATTGATTTAGCTTTTCAAATGGGTCCTCTGGAAGGTTTAACAGCAGACGAAATCAAACAGTACATTAGATTTATAGGAAACAGAAGACTTGAACAGCTAGGTCTTGATCCAATTTATGATGTTAAGAAAAATCCTTTAACATGGCTAGACACAATGTTAAATGGAGTAGAACACATGAACTTCTTTGAAGGTAGAGCAACGGAATATTCTAAAGCTTCTACAAGAGGTACGTGGGGTGAAGTTTTTGCTTAATCAAAAAATCTAAAAATTAGTTTTACTTTTCCTAATTAAATAAAGTATCATGATGCTTAATGGACATGGTTATCAAGCACTATGATGCAAAATTCAAAAAAGAATTGAATCCTAAAGTCGGTTTAATAGCTTTATCGACAGACCAAACTATTGAAAATGATTTTCAAAATATTTGTAATAATTTACCAGTAGATATTTTTATAAATCGTATTCATAATAAAAATCCTTTAACAAAAGAAAATCTTTTAAAAATGGGAGAAGATTTATCTTCTGTAACAAAGAAAATACTTCCTGATGAAAAATTAAATACGATCGCATATGGTTGCACATCTGGAACTATAGCTATTGGAGAAGATAGTGTAAAAGAAAAGATATTATCAGCCAAACCCGGCAGTTATGTTACAACTCCAGTAACTTCCGCAATTAAAGCTTTTAAATTAATGAATATTAAAAAAATTGCTTTATTTACTCCATATCCAGATGCGGTAAACAAAACAATTCTAGAATATTTTATTAAAAAGAATATTGAAGTTTCATCATTTGCTAGTTTAAATTTAAATTTAGACTCGGAGTTTGCTAATGTTGATCCAAATTATATTTTAGAAATATCATCAAAATTAGAAACAAAAAATGCAGACGCATTATTTATTTCTTGTACGGCTTTACCAGTTTTAAATATTCTTGATAAATTAGAACAAATGATAAAAAAACCGGTATTATCAAGTAATCAAACTTTAATTTGGGATACGATAAGATCCATTGGGTATAAGTCTCCAATAAAGGGATATGGAAAACTTTTAGAAAACTAAATGCTTTTTGAAAAACAAGAATATGAAGATCGCTTAAAAAAAGTAAAGATCATTATGCAAAAAAAGGGCATTGATCTATTAGTTTCTCATGACCCAGCAAACATGAACTATCTAACTGGTTATGATGCTTGGTCTTTTTATTATGCTCAATGTGTTTTAGTTCATGTTAATGAAGACGAGCCTATTTGTTTTGTTAGAGCACAAGATGGAGGAGGCGCTTATATAAAGACATATCTAAAAGATAAAAATATCATTGAGTATGATGAAAAGTACATCCACACTTGGCCACTACACCCTTATCAATATTTAGTAGAAATAATAAAAAAAAGAAAATGGGATAATCTTAATATTGGTTTAGAAATGGACAGCCATTACTTCACAGCATTTTGTTACGAAACAATAAAAAAAGGCTTACCAGATGCAAAACTTAAGGATGCTGAACGATTAGTGAATTGGGTAAGAGTTGTTAAATCAAATGCAGAAATTAAATTAATGCAATCAGCAGCTCGTATAGTTGAGAGTGGAATGAAAATGGCTTTAAAAAGTATTAATCCCGGTGTAAGACAATGTGATGCTGTGGCGGATATTCAAAAGGCTTTATTTAACGGTACAAAAGAATTTGGTGGGGATTACCCAAGTATTGCAACTTTATTACCGACAGGTAAGGGAACTTCAGCATCCCACTTAACAGCAACAGATGAGAAATTTGTTTCAGGCGAGGCAACAATTATTGAAATTGCTGGTGCTTACAAAAGATACCACTGTCCAATGGCTCGTACAGTTTTATTGGGTAAAAAAGATCAAAAAAAGATTGATACAATGAAAGCGACTAACGAAGCATTAGATGCAGGTATTGCAGCAACTAAATCTGGCAACACTGTTGATGATATAGCTCAAAAATTTTGGGGAGTATTAGACAAATATAAGATTAAAAAAGACTCTAGAACAGGATATTCAATAGGGATTGGCTATCCACCAGATTGGGGAGAACAAACTTTTAATATATTAAAAGGCGATCAAACTATTTTACAACCCAACGTTACTTTTCATATGATCGCAGTTATGCAATTTGGTGATTGGGGTGTAGAAGCTAGTGAAGCAGTCAGAGTAACTGAAAATGGTTCAGAATTATTCTGCAATTTATCTAGAGAATTACATATAAAATAATAAAAACCTTGAAATAAATTTTCTTAAATGCTTTAAATAATCATTATATGACGTCTTCAAAAAGCTTTGTAAAATTTGATAAAGTAGACAAAAGTTATGATGGGAAGGTTTTAGTTGTCAAAGACTTAAATCTTGATATCAACGAAGGTGAATTTATTACAATGCTGGGACCATCTGGCTCAGGAAAAACAACTTGCTTAATGATGTTAGCAGGTTTTGAAACACCAACTAACGGTGAAATATATTTAAACTCAAAACCTATTTCTAGAATTCCTCCACACAAAAGAGGTATAGGAATGGTGTTTCAAAATTATGCCTTGTTTCCTCATTTAACAGTTTATGAAAATTTAGCTTTTCCATTGAAAGTAAGAAAACTTTCAAAAGATGATATTGATAAAAAAGTAGATAAAGCTTTATCTATGGTTTCATTATCTGGATTTGAAAAAAGAATGCCCAATCAATTATCAGGAGGTCAACAACAAAGAGTTGCTGTAGCTAGATCTCTAGTATTTGACCCACAATTAGTTTTAATGGATGAACCTCTAGGGGCTCTAGATAAAAATTTAAGAGAAAGCATGCAATACGAGATAAAACATATTCATGAAAGCATTGGAGTTACAGTTGTATATGTAACTCATGATCAAAGTGAAGCCTTAACAATGTCTAGCAGAATAGCAGTTTTCAATGATGGAAAAGTTCAACAACTCTCTACGCCTGATAAGTTATATGAAGAACCAGTTAACTCATTCGTAGCAGAATTTATTGGAGAAAATAATACCTTTGCAGGAGAAGTTACTGATATCTCAGGCGGAAAATGTAAAGTCAAACTAGATACAGGTGGTGAAATAATTTCAAATCCAATTAGCGTTAATTCAAAAGGAGAAAAAACTAAAGTTTCTCTAAGACCTGAAAGAGCAATTATAGATCCTGAAGAAAAAATGGACAACAAACACAAAGGAAAAATTGAAGAAATTATTTACCACGGTGATCACGCTAGAGTGAGATTAAATTTATTGGGCAATAAAGAATTTATTCTTAAAGTTCCAAATAGTTCCGCTAGAATGGACATAAAAAGGGGAAATGAGATTAAAGTTGGCTGGAATAGCCACGATGCAAGAGCTTTAGATCCAAAATCAATCTGAGATTGATTCAATCAAAAAATCCTAATTTTAAACAATAATTAGCTTAAATCAGAGGTTGACTTAATTTTTGTTAATTGTTGTAATAAAAAAATAATAAACGTTTAAACGGAGGGGAACAAATGAGAAAATTAAGTAAACTATTACTTACTTTAGTTTTTGCACTTTCAATTTCTTCAACTTCATATGCAGTTACAGTTGCATCATGGGGTGGAGCTTACACTGAAAGTCAAAAATTAGGTTATGGTGATCCATCTGCAAAAAAATTAGGTATACCTATTAACTGGGTAGACTATTCAGGCGGATTATCTGAAGTTAAAGCTCAAAAAGCAGCAGGAAAAATTACTTGGGACATAATGGATGTTTTCGCTATGGACACTATCAATGGATGTGACGAAGGTTTATTTGTTAAATTTAATTTTGACAAAGACTTTCCAGCAGCTCCAGATGGAACTAAAGCGAGTAAAGATTTCTTTACGTCAATGCCTAGTAAATGTGCTGTAGGAAATATTTTATATTCTTGGACATATGCTTACCATGATGCAAAGATTGGTAGCAAAAAACCAAAAACTATAAAAGATTTCTTTGACACTAAAACATGGCCAGGTAAAAGAGGTGTTTACAAAAGTGCTATGCACAATCTAGAGATGGCATTAGCAGCTTCTGGTACTAAACCAGGTAAAGGTGGAAAGAAAATTTACAAACAACTTTCTAAGGAAAAAGGTCTTAAAAAAGCAATGGATAAGATGGAAGCTCTTTGCAAGGACCCTAACGGTGGATGCGTATTTTGGTCAGCTGGTGCTAAACCACCTGAACTACTTATGCAGGGTGAAGTTGTAATGGCAACAGGTTGGAATGGTAGATTCTTTAACGCAGAAGTTGGAGAAGGCGCACCATTAAAACAAGTTTGGGATGCTCAAGGTTTAGATTACCAATACATGGTAGTTGTTAAAGGTGGACCAAATGAATCTGATGCTATGAAAGCAATTGCAGAAATGACTAGCACAGAAGGTTTAGCTGGTTCAGCAAAATATATTGCTTACGCACCTTGGAGAAAATCTTCTCTAAAAATTATTGAAGCAGGTGAGCCTTGGTACAAAGACGGTAAAACAAACATGATGTCTCAAATGCCAACTCATCCAAACAATACAAAAAGCTATATCCTAATCGATGCATTATTCTGGGCTGACAACGGTACAGAAATCGGCGAAAAATGGGAAGCTATGAAATCTGGTCTTTAATTAATTTTTAAAGATTTAGATGATATATTATATTAGGGCGGTTATTAATTAACCGCCCTTTTTATTTATGAGCAGTGAAACACAAAAAATTTTAACTACTGACGGTATACCTCTAGAGGTGAGTCTTAAGAAAGTTGAGAGAAGAAATAAATTTAAAGCATTTCTTCTTGTTGCACCTTTATTATTTTTTTTATTAATAGTTTATATTTCTCCTATTTTTGGAATGTTATTTAACAGCGTTGATGATCGTATGGTTACTAACGCTCTTCCCAAAACATATATTGCTATGGAGAAATGGGATGGAAAAGAACTTCCATCAGAGGAAGTATTTGAAGCTTTTTATATTGATTTTCAAAAATTAATGGATGAAGAAAGAGATGGAAAATTATCAACTCAACTTAATTATACTAAAAATGGTTTTAAAAGTATTATTAAAAAATTAAGACGAAAATCAAAATCTTTTGAAGAAGGGAATTATAAAGAACAAATTATGGCCGTTCATGAAAGATGGGCAAATGTTGAATATTGGAGAGCAATTCAAAGACGCGCACCAGCTTATTCTTATTCTAAATATTTAAAAGGTGTAGACATGTATGAAAATGAAGATGGCAAATTTGTTCAAGTAGAAGAAGATCGAAGAATTTATAAAAAATTATGGGTTAGAACTCTAAAAATAGCTTTTTATGTAACTCTTTTCTGTTTTTTAATGGCTTACCCTATTGCTCATTTGCTTGCTACACTTCCAATGAAATACAGTAATTTATTGATGATTTGTGTTCTTTTACCTTTTTGGACTTCATTACTAGTCAGAACTGCAAGTTGGATGATTTTACTTCAACAGCAAGGAGTAGTTAATGATTTTTTAGTTTGGATTGGTTTTGTGGCAGACGATAAAAGATTAGAGATGATGTACAACGAAACAGGTACTTATATTGCTATGACACAAATTTTATTACCATTTATGGTTTTACCTCTATACAGTGTAATGAAAACTATTTCACCAAGTCTAGTCCGAGCAGGAAAATCTTTAGGAGGAACTCCATTTATTACATTTTGGAAGGTATATTTTCCATTAACAATTCCAGGTATAGGAGCTGGCTCACTTTTAGTTTTTATTCTTGCAATTGGTTACTACATTACTCCTGAGTTGGTGGGCGGTGCTTCTGGAACATTAATTAGTAATCAGATTGCATATCATATGAAATATACTTTGGACTGGAGTTTTGCTTCAGCAATGGGATTAATGTTGTTAGTAGGAGTTTTGGCTGTCTACTGGGTTTATAACAAATTAGTTGGAATAGATAATATTAAATTAGGATAATTATGGCTTTACCAAAATATACAGAACCACATTATAGAATATGGCACTATACTTATTTATTTATTTGTGGATGTGTATTCTTTTTTTTAATTGCTCCTCTGTTTGTAATTTTTCCATTATCCTTTAATGCAGAAGAATTTTTAGTCATAACAGATGGAATGAAGAGGTTAGACCCAGATGCTTTCTCTTTAAGATGGTACAAGGATATGGTTTATGGAACAAAGAATCCTTGGGGATTAGCAGCAAAAAATAGTTTTTTCATAGCAATATTTGCTACAATTGGAGCAGTCATTCTTGGAACAGTTGCAGCTTTAGGATTAAGCAGTAGATATATGCCATACAAAGGTATTATCATGGCGACTTTAATCTCTCCTATGATTGTTCCCTTAATTATTTCAGGAGTAGCAATTTTCTTTTTTATGGCTAAAGCAGGTTTAGCGGCTACACATACAGGAATAATTTTAGCACATATAATATTAGGAACTCCATTCGTAGTAATTACAGTTACGGCTACATTGTCAGGATTTGATCATAGTGTTACAAGAGCTGCAGCAAGTCTTGGAAGCAATCCTGTAAATACTTTTATGAAAATAACTCTACCTCTAATTTTACCAGGAGTTATTTCAGGAGCTTTATTTGCATTTGTTACATCTTTCGATGAAGTTGTGATTGTTTTATTCTTAGCCGGTTTAGATAACACAACAATCCCAATTCAAATGTGGACTGGATTAAGAGAGCAACTAAGTCCAACAATATTATCTGTTGCAACTTGTTTAATTCTTTTATCAACTTTAGTTTTAGTTGCAGCAGAACTTTTAAGAAGAAGGTCTGAGAGAATAAGAGGAATTAATCGATAAGTAATTTAAAGCTTTTAATAAAATCAGGTCGAAGGACATATTCTCTTCTGTGATCATCTGTAATTGTATCTAAAATTTCTAAACCATAAACTACTTGACCAATAGGAGTATATTCTCCTTTAAATAAAGGGGCATCTTCAAGAAGAATAAAAAACTGACTATCTTCTGTATTTAGTTTATTTGTTCTCGCCATTCCAACTGTTCCAGCTTTAAATTCAGTATCATCATTGAGTTCCGATTTAATAGTTCCAAATCCAGACTTTCCTTTTCCTATATAAAGATAATTAACATTATCTTTTTTTCCAAATTCAAGATCACCAGATTGAACAAGAACATTTTTTATCACTCTATGAAAAGCAATATTGTCATATTTACCTGAAGCTACTAACATCTTAAATCTTTCAACTGATTTAGGGGAGATATTTGGATAAAGTTTAATAATAATATTTCCACAATTTATATTTAAAACTGCGATATTTTCTGGATTTTTAAAAAAAATTTTTTTTGGGTCATAATTTTTAACAAACAAACATTTTTGTGGCAATACTACAAATATATAAAATGTAATAATGCCTAAAATAATAAAAAGAACTAACAATAGTTTTTCGGAAGTTGTTTGTTTAACTTTTTCAATCATCTAATTAAATTTGAAATTATTATCAATTTTTAAAATTGCACTTTTTAAAAATATAGTTTTTTTATTAAGCACAGAGTCACTCAGCGCAATATCCTCCAATTTTTTCTTTCCGACCATCAAAAATGAAAATATTTCAGCCATATCTTCTGATGCAGTTGTCATTGAATATTCCGTTAGAAATCCCTTAGTATCATTAATTAAAGATAAATCTAATTTATTTGTGCATGTAGAACATTTAGCATATTTAAATCCTGGGCTATTAAATTTTTCCCATTCTTTGTATGAGAATAAATCTTTATAACTGTCTTCAACTATATGAAATAATTCATGATGCATTGATCTTTCAAAATATCTTTCATCAAATTTGATATTCACAATTAATGTTTTCATATCATGATTTGGAACTCCTGCAGTTTTAATTTCTGCTACTTTTAAATTTTTACAAAGCACAACATATCTGAGGTTAATTTTCTTTAAAAATTTTTTATCATATTTGTCAAAATTTTTTTTAATGATATCAAATTTATTTTTAATATCATTCTCATTGACATTTTTACACTGAACATTATTTTCTCTAAAACCTACCTTGAAAGATTTTTCAGCCTTAAGATATTTAATGCCATTTGAAGCTGTAAGATCGTGTATTTCTAGATTTGGTATTTTTGTTAAATAGTAGATTGTATTAGCGTAAGCTGGTGAAAAAATTTTAAGAAATAAAAATGTAATAATGAATAATCTCATATGAATACTTTAAAAATGTTAAATTTAATTAACCATTTTTTCTTGTAAAGAGATAAGCATTTTAAGACACTTTTTAAGTTGATCAAAGGTGATATATTCGTCCACCGTGTGAGCTTGTTCAATAGATCCCGGCCCACAAATAACAGTGCTTATTCCAGAATTTTGAAATAGACCTGCTTCAGTACCAAATGACATTGTATTTTTTGCATTATCACCAGTTATATTACAAACAAGATTTGCTGCTTCTGATGTTTCCTCTTTATTAAAACCAACTACCTCACCAATTATTTCCTTCTTGATATTTCCTTTTGGATTGTTTTTTTTTATTTCTGGTAACAAAATATCTTTAGCAAAAGCATCAATATTCTTACTAACAAAATATCCGTCATCTTTATTGACAGGCCTCACTTCCCATTCAAGAAAACATTGATCTGCAATTACATTTGCACCTATTCCTCCGGAAATTTTTCCTATCTGAAGAGTTGAATAAGAAGGAGAAAAAGATGTTTTTGTTGAGTTTCTTTTTTTTAGTTCATCTCTTAATTCCATAAGTTTGTTACTATATCGAATGGCATACTCAATGGCACTAACACCACTTCCAGGATTTGATGCGTGCCCAGATAATCCGGTAAAGTGAGTTATATACTCATTGTATCCTTTGTGTGCAGTTATAGCTTTCATACTTGTTGGTTCACCAATTATACAAGCAGAAAAATTAATATTTCTTTTTTTTAAGTCAGCTAAAACCAATGGTGCTCCTAAACAACCAGTCTCTTCATCAAAAGTATAAGAAAAATGTATTGGTGCTTTTAAACTCTTAG